>CAZXUT010000033.1:0-37021 GCA_964643785.1 uncultured Proteiniclasticum sp. | reverse complement strand
GTTCACGTACAGTTCTGCGAGAGGCTTAAGGGGAGGTTCCTTAGGCCTACTCTCTGCATCATAGCAGTAGGAAGCAGCGCAGCTGCAAACAGAGTCATGCACACCATAACAAGATGGATAGAGAGCAAACTTGGACTGAAAGTCAATGCTGAAAAGACCAGAGTCACAAAACCGATGAAACTTAAATATCTGGGATTTGGGTTCGTGAAGATGGGAAATAAATGGGAAGCCCGACCTCACAAGGACTCACTGAAGAAGTTTCAGCGAAAGCTCAAACGGCTGACAAAACGGTCATGGTCAATCAGCATGGACGAAAGAATCAAAAAGCTGAACTGGGTCATCAGAGGCTGGATCAACTACTTCCGCATCGGAAAAATGAAACAGAATATGATGCGTATAGATGGACATCTGCGTACAAGAATGCGGATCGTCATCTGGAAACAGTGGAAAACAAGACAGAAGAGATTCTGGAGCCTAAGGAAACTAGGTGCACCGGAATGGATGGCTAGACAGTCCGCCGGTTTCCACAACCACTACCAGGCAGTGGCGAAGACCACAGGTCTCCGCCGCATATCAAAAGAAGTCTTCGCAAGGCGAGGACTCATCAGTTGCACAGATTATTATTTGAATTGAACCGCCGTATGCCGAACGGCACGTACGGTGGTGTGAGAGGGGGAAGAGATTTCCCCCTACTCGATTAACGTGATCGCGGAAGTGATTCTGAAATATCCGTAAAATAAAACCTCAGTGAATTTTGACATTCACTGAGGTGATTGAGTTTATTTCATGAATTCCTGCAGGAAGCCTTTTATGACTTCTGTTTCAACAGGAAGATCTACAAGGGGAGCTTCCTTGAGGAAAGGAATCTTGTCGGTATAACTATCGCGGTCTTCTCTCCAGATTACACCGGTAGGGATTTTGTCTCCCCACTCAAGCGCTTTGGTGAAGGCTGCAATTTTATCAGTTGGATTGTAGCTTGCATCTGCATCAATATTATAAACTCTCTTCTTATACCATGCGAAGGTATTCAGCTTATTGAAGGTTACACAAGGCTGTAGAATGTCTACAAGAGCATAGCCGTTATAATTGATGGCTTCTTTCATGATGCTCTTCAAATGCTCCTTGTCTCCACTGAATGCTCTTGCTACGAAACCGCAACCAAGACCGATGGCTGCTACCATAGGGTTGATTGGAACAGTATTGACGCCATTCGGAGTGAAGTCTGTGGCATGTCCCATTTCTGAAGTAGGAGAGGATTGACCCTTGGTTAGTCCATAAATCTGATTGTCATGGACAAAATGAGTCATATTCACATTTCTTTTAATATTATGCATAAAGTGATTTCCACCTTCTCCATAAGAGTCTCCATCACCAGTATCAATAATAACAGTCATTTCATGGTTTGCAATTTTTGCGGCAGCCGCTGGAGGAAGTGCTCTACCATGTAGACTTTCAAATCCGTTTGCGTTAATGTACTGTGGAGTCTTAGCTGCTTGACCTATACCACCTACAACAAGTACTTTATGAGGTTCTTTGCCCATTTCTTCCATTGTCTCTTTTAAAGCTTCCAGAATTGCAAAGTCGCCACATCCTGGGCACCATGCAGTCTCGAAAGTTACAAATTCCTTCTTTTTCATCATGATAATACCTCCAATACCTTGCTCTCGATTTCAGTGGCTGAAAGGGGACGACCATCATATTTGAGAACCGAATGGTCAACTCTTATTCCGGTCACTTCACTGATCAGAGCAGCAAGCTGTCCTGTATAGTTCTGTTCCACATTGATCAGCACCTTGGCTTTTTCTTTATACTCTCTGAGTTTCTTTTCAGGTAATGGCCAGATATCGCCAAATACCAGCGCACCGAATTTCTTCTCACCGGATGCATTCAGGAGATCGATGGTCTCTGAAAGCTGGCTGTGAAGGCTTCCCCATCCAAGAAGCAGAACATCAGGTTCTTCACTTCCCATAAAGTCTGGTTCAATTACTTCTTCTTTCAGCAGTTCGAATTTCTTCGCTCTCTTGTGGACCATATTGATTCTGACATCAGCGGCTTCCGTTATATTTCCGATTTCGTCATGTTCATCAGTATCTGAATTCACCATAGTGCCTTCAACTTTACCAGGAATAAGACGAGGAGAAATGCCGTTTTCTGTGAGCTCATATCTCTTATATTCTTTTCCATTACGATAAATCTCTTCATCGGCTAAGTGTCTGTCGATGGTTATTTTATCAAGATCAAATGGTGTAACCGTTCTGACTGCATCAGCCATGTACTGATCCCCAAGAAGAATGATCGGAATCTGATATTTATCAGCTAAATTGAACGCTCTTGCTGTCTGATAAAATGCGTCTTCCGGATGTCTTAAAGCGATAACCATCTTAGGGAATTCTCCGTGAGAAGAATTAATGACGAATTTCAGGTCACTCTGCTCTGTTCTTGTAGGTAGTCCTGTAGCTGGTCCTGGTCTTTGTATTTCAGCAATGACCAATGGAGTCTCAGCGATTCCTGCCATACCGACAGCTTCCACCATTAGAGAATATCCACCGCCTGAAGTACCTGTCATGGCTCTTACGCCTGCATAGGATGCACCGATGGCCATAGTGATTGCGGCAATCTCATCTTCAGCCTGCTCTACAACGACTTTAGCCGGAATAGACTTCTTCACAAGATAACTCATGATTGAAGTAGCTGGAGTCATAGGGTATGCGCTGTAGAATTTCAAGCCAGCTGCAAGTGCGCCTAAAGCGATACTTTCATTTGCCTGAACGAGCATCTTTGTTTCTTTGTTGGTCTCAGGTTCTTCAAAACGAGGCTCTTCTAAATCATGACCTTTATCAAAGGCTTCAATATTCTGAGCTACAACTTTCTCGTTGAATTTTGTTGCTAAGATATCATCTAGATGTTCTACATCCATTCCGTAGATTTTCAGAAGGGCACCTAAGATTACGCTGGATTGTACTTTGGGATTACCCAGTTCTTTTGCAATCTTTTTAGCTGGTATGGTGATGAGCCTTTTGTCATCTGATTTAACATCTTCGTCTGCGATGATGAATCCTTCAGGATTCAATCTTCCGATATGGAGATCTAAGGTTTCCTGGTTCAGTGCGATGATTCCATCCAGGTCATCCCGATGTGTTTTGACCTGATTTTCAGAAAATCTGATCTGGAAGAAGTTATGACCGCCTCTGACTCTGGACATGTAGTCCTGTAGAGTAAAAAGATAATATCCTCTTCTCTGTAGTATTTTTGATAGGTTAGAGCTTAAGGTTTCCATACCCTGACCGGCAGCCCCACCAATTAGTAGGTTAAAATTCATATTATATTCACCTCTTATTATTATTATGCCTCAATTATAACAAAGCATTTGATGATATACGGTAGTACATGGAAGTTTCAATCTTTAGACATGATTTAGAAACATGGTTCATCTGGTGTTAAAAGAAAACCTTTGCATTATCAGAAAACAGGACCAAAGCTTGAGATTTCATTGATAAATCCTATCAAAATATAAACACTTTGATTAATATATCAGAATTATTTATCAGTTTGTGAAACTAGTCCTCTGGAATTGTCTTTTTAAGTCTTCCAATTGACCGCTTGGTTTTAATCTGTACTAATTATTTTATCGATCAACAATCTCGTATATACTTGAGATGGATAGAATAAATCAACTGTTTCAAACTGTTTGGAGGGTTACAAAAACAATGATCATCATTATTTAAAATCTGTTGTTATTATACAGAGGACACAATAATTGAATAGCTGTTATAAAAAGTATCTTTTCTGTGAAATAAACTACTTGTATGTGTTGTAAACTATTACAGTGCGGTTATTGAATAACTTAAGAAAAATGCTTATGATAGTAGTGTAGACTAAATAGATGTTAGGAGGTTCGGATTTGGAAAACTTAAAAAGAACAGCGTTAGCAGATGAATACCAGAAATATGGTGGTAAAACTGTCGATTTTGCTGGATGGTTTATGCCAGTTGAATTTGAAGGGATTCTTAAAGAACATGAAGCTGTTAGAAATAATGTTGGATTGTTTGATGTTTCCCATATGGGTGAGATTACGGTTAAAGGTAAGGATGCTCTTGCATTCGTCAATTATCTTATTACAAATGATTTAGAGAAAATAGTAGACAATCAAGTGTTGTATACCTATCTTTGCAGAGAAGATGGCGGAGTCGTAGATGACATTCTTGTTTATCGTTTTGGAACAGAAGATATTCTACTCGTAGTCAATGCTTCCAATACTGATAAAGATTTTGAATGGGTAAAGAAGAATAAGGGCGATTTCGATGTGGAAATAGAAAATATATCAGAAGAAACTGCGCAGATTGCCCTACAAGGTCCAAACGCTGAGACTCTACTGCAGGTACATACAGAAAAAGATCTATCAGAAATCGGATTTTTTTTTGCAAAAAGAGATGTCATGATTGATGGTATTAAATGTATGATATCCAGGACCGGATATACAGGGGAAGACGGTTTTGAAATTTACCTTTCTAACGATGATGTGGTTGAACTCTATACAAATCTGATTGAAGATGGTGCTCTGCCCATAGGGCTTGGAGCAAGAGATACTCTAAGATTTGAAGCGAATCTTCCACTTTATGGTAATGAACTTAGTGATGACTGGACTCCAGTAGAAGCCGGATATGGCTTCTTTGTAAAGGTGGATAAAGAAAACTTCATAGGAAAAGAGGTTCTTGCAAAACAGAAAGCAGAAGGTGTCACAAGAAAAATTGTCGGATTTACAATGTCAGACAAGAAAATCCCAAGACATGGCTATAAAGTATTCAATGAGGATAAAGAAGTCGGATTTGTCACAACCGGTTATAAGTCACCTACGCTAAACGAAATCATAGGACTTGCAATGGTCGATGTGGAGTATGCAAAAATAGGTACTGAAATTGATATTGAGGTCAGAAACAAAATGTCAAAGGCCACTGTAAGAAACAGAAAATTTTTAGTAAAATGATAATTGAACAAATTTAAAAATAAAGGAGATAGAATTATGTCAACAGTATTAGAAGGATTATATTACACGAAGGATCATGAATGGGTAAGAGTAGAGGGAGAAAAGGCTTATATCGGGATTACAGATCATGCACAGCATGCATTAGGTTCAATTGTATATGTTGAGCTTCCAGAAGTCGGAGACGAGATTGAAATGGATGACAACCTTGGTGTTGTTGAATCCGTGAAAGCTGCATCCGATATCATTATGCCTGTCTCAGGTGAAGTTATTGAAATCAATGAAAATCTGGAAGACAATCCTGAACTGATCAATGACGCACCTTACGACAACCATTTAGTTGCTGTAACATTAAAGGATGAAAGCGAATTAGAAGGTTTATTAGGAAAAGAGGAATACGAAGCATTCATTTCTGAGGAGGAGTAACTATGCATCCATACCTGCCGAATACCGATGAAGATGTCAAGGTAATGCTTGATGCCATTGGATTAGAATCAACAGATGATCTATTTAAAAGCATTCCGGAAAATCTTAGACTGAAAAAAGGCTTAGATTTTCCAAAGTCAAAATCAGAGATTGAAGTCAGAAGAATCATGAATGGTCTTGCAGCGAAAAATCAGAGCATAGATGAACTTGTATGCTTTTTGGGCGCCGGATCCTATGATCATTACATTCCTTCAGTCATCAAGCATATAATTTCAAGATCAGAATTCTATACAGCGTACACACCCTATCAGCCAGAAATAAGTCAGGGAACACTGCAGAGTGTGTTTGAATATCAGAGCATGATGTGCTCACTGACGGGTATGGAAGTATCTAATGTTTCGATGTATGACGGAGCTACGTCAGCATCTGAAGCAGCAATTCTAGCTTCTGTACAGACAAAGAGAAAGAAGGTCCTGGTTTCAGAGACACTAAATCCTGAATATAAGGAAGTTCTGAAGAGCTATATGCAGTTTAGATCAGTAGATATTGAGTTTATCGCAGAAAAAGAAGGCGTTACTGATTCTGAAGATCTGTTGTCAAAGCTCGATTCTGATACAGCTGGTGTTGTCCTTCAGTATCCGAATTTCTATGGTGTCATAGAAGACATCAAGTCAATGGAAGAAGCCATTCATGAAAATAAATCCTTACTCATCATGAGTACAGATCCTATTGCGCTTGCTATGCTCAAGAGCCCAGGCGAACTGAATGCAGATATCGTTGTGGGAGAAGGACAGGCACTTGGACAGAATCTGAATTTTGGTGGACCGGTCCTTGGATTTATGGCTGCAACTAAAAAGCTCATGAGAAAAATGCCAGGTAGAATTGTTGGGGAAACAGTAGACAGAGATGGAAATAGAGCGTACGTCCTGACACTTCAGGCTAGAGAGCAGCATATAAGAAGAGCCAAAGCTACGTCAAATATCTGTTCCGACCAGACTTTGAATTCCATAGCAGCCGCTGTTTATATGGCTACAATGGGTAAACAGGGAATGAAAGAGGTTGCAGAGCAATCCTTTAAGAAGGCACACTATACTTTTGAAAAACTGATGGAGAGTGGTAAATACAAGCCAGTATTTGATAAACCTTTCTTCAAGGAATTTGCAATCAAATGTCCTAAGACTGTAGAAGAAATCAATGAAGCTCTTAGGAAAGAAGGAATACTCGGTGGATTTGATCTGAAAAGAGCAAATGGAAATCTCGAAAACTCAATGCTGATCGCAGTTACTGAAAGCAGAAGCATAGAAGAGATTGAGAAGTTTGTTAGAATCATGGAGGAGATATAATGACTTACAATAAATTAATTTTTGAATTATCAAAACCAGGAAGAAAGTCTTATGCTCTACCAGAAGATACATTAAAAGATATGAAGATTACGGATTATATAGGCGAAGAATATCTCAGAGAGGATGAACTTGATTTTCCGGAAGTCAGTGAACTGGAAATCATCAGGCACTATACATTATTATCCAAGAAGAATTATTCTATTGATTCAGGATTCTATCCTTTAGGCTCCTGTACGATGAAATACAATCCTAAAATCAACGAGGATGTCGCAGCAAACCCTAATTTTGCAAGACTTCATCCATTCCAGCCTGAAGATACTGTTCAGGGAGCTCTTGAAGTGATGTATTCTGTCCAGGAATCAATCAAAGAAATTTCAGGAATGGATGCAGTAACACTGCAACCGGCAGCTGGTGCACATGGTGAACTTGTTGGTCTTATGCTTCTGAAGAAATATCATCAGATGAGAAATGATACAAAGAGAACCAAGATCATTGTTCCTGATTCAGCACATGGTACCAATCCGGCTTCCGTTTCTGTTGCAGGATTTGAGGTAGTGGAAGTTGCTTCGCATAAGGATGGCTCTGTTGATATTGATTCGCTTAAAGCGGTCTTAAGTGATGAGATTGCAGGATTAATGCTGACAAATCCATCTACATTAGGTTTGTTTGAAAAGCACATTAAAGAAATTGCGGAACTTGTTCATGAAGCAGGTGGACTGCTCTATTATGATGGAGCAAACATGAATGCCATCATGGGTATCGTCAGACCTGGAGACATGGGATTTGACGTTCTGCACTACAATCTTCACAAGACATTTTCAACACCACATGGTGGTGGAGGACCAGGTTCAGGACCTGTAGCCTGCAAAGCGAACCTGATGGAATATCTTCCTGTTCCTGTTGTGAACATGGATAATGGTAGGTATTATCTTGACTACAGTCTCAAAGACTCCATAGGAAAGGTCAAGAACTACTTCGGTAACTTCGGTGTAATACTGAGAGCGTACGTCTATATGTTGTCCATGGGTTCAGATGGTCTTAAGGCCGCATCAACCAATGCAGTATTAAATGCCAACTACATGAAGGTAAGTCTGAAAGATCATTATAAAGTGGCTGTGGACGAGACCTGTATGCATGAAGTCGTATTTGCTGGACTGAAGAAGAAATCAGATACAGTATCGACACTTGATGTGGCAAAGAGAATCATCGACTACGGATATCATCCACCAACCATGTATTTCCCTCTGATTGTTGAGGGAGCCCTTATGATTGAACCAACTGAAACAGAAAGCAAAGAAACATTAGATGCTTATATTGAAGTGATGAAGCAGATTGCAAAGGAAGCAGATGAAAACCCAGAGCTTCTCAAAGATGCTCCTCATGATACACCTGTAAGAAGATTAGACGAAGCTCTTGCAGCGAGACAGCTGATACTTCATTGGACGAAGGAGTAAGTATGGCAGAAAAAGTGATCATAATAGGTGGAGGACCTGGCGGCTATGTAGCCGCCATCCATCTTAATAACATGGGTTTTAAAACTACACTGATTGAGAAAGATCGAATTGGTGGAGTCTGCCTGAATGTAGGGTGCATTCCTACGAAAGCGATTTATAAGAGTGCTGAAGTCTATAATCAGGCAAATAAACTTGAAAGTTATGGACTAGACCTGGAAGGTTCAGTAAAGCCTAATGCAACGAAAATCAGAGAGAGAAAAAATGAAATTGTCGATACACTGGTAGGTGGTATCGAAAAATTATTAACCTCTGCAGGTGTAGAGGTTATTTCAGGTGAAGCTAAAATCACTGGTAATAATTCTCTTAAAGTGAATGGAAAAGACCTTCAGTTTGATCGACTGATCATCGCAACTGGGTCTTCCTCATTCATACCACCCATAAAAGGTGTAGAGAATGAAGGTGTCATCACAAGTACTGAACTACTGGATTTTAAAGAGATTCCAGAAAAGCTGGTCATTGTTGGTGGCGGGGTCATCGGTATGGAATTTGCCGGAATCTTTGCTAGCTTTGGTACGAAGGTAACTGTTCTTGAAGCTCTGCCAAGTATTCTTCCTGGAATTGACGGTGAAATCGTCAAAAGACTGAAACCTCTTCTGAAAAAGAAGGGTATTGATGTGAAAACTTCCATGATGGTAAATGAAATCATCATGGAAAATGGAAAGCTGAAAGTAGTTTCAGAAGGGATAAAAGAAAAGGTGGAAGTCTATGGGGATCAGGTTCTGATCGCCACAGGAAGAAGAGCCAATGTCAAAGGGCTTGGTCTTGAAGAAGCCGGTATTGAAACTGGAAGAAAAGGGATAGAAGTAGATGAGAACTTTGAAACCAATGTAAAAGGAATCTATGCTATCGGAGACGTGAATGGCAAATGGCTGCTTGCTCATGCGGCATCAGCACAAGGGGAGTATGTTGCAGAGAAGATTGCTGGAAAACATCCGGTGATAGGGAAATTTGTTCCTGGGTGTGTATTCTTGTTCCCTGAAATTGCGAGTGTCGGATATACAGAAGAACAGTTAAAAGAAGAAAATAAAGAATATCTGACAAGCAAATTCATGTTCGGTGCAAATGGGAAAGCGCTTACCATGGGCGAAGGCGAAGGTTTAGTTAAAGTCATATCAGATATGGACTATAAAATTATAGGAGTGCATATCATGGGTGCTCATGCTTCAGATCTGATTCATGAAGGGCTTTTGGCCTGTGAAAAAGGTTTGGGAGTAGATGATTTCAAAAATGTCATTCATGCACATCCGACTCTTCCAGAGGCATTTTTTGAAAGTGTTATGGGATTAAAAGGCGAAGCGGTACATATGGTTAAGCCAAGGAGATAAAAATGAGATATATTATCAGCGATAGTACTGACGCATACTTTAATCTGGCGTCAGAAGAATATCTTCTAAAGCATACAGAAGAAGAAATCTTCTATTTATGGAGAAATGACAATGCGATTATAGTAGGTACGAATCAGAATGCATTATCCGAAATCAATGTAGATTACGTAAAAGAGAAGAACATCAAAGTGGTTAGAAGATTAACAGGTGGTGGCGCTGTATATCATGATCTTGGAAATCTGAATTATACCTTTATAGAGAATAACAAGAAGAATTTCAATGATTTCAGAGGCTTTTGTGAACCGATTACTAAAGCATTAATTGGTATGGGTGTAGAAGCGGAGTTTTCAGGAAGAAACGATATGACCATCGAGGGGAAGAAATTCTCAGGTACAGCACAATGTAAGTATAAAGAAAGAGTGATGCACCATGGAACTCTTTTGTTCTCATCTGTTAAAGCCGATATATCAGGCGCTTTGAAGCCAAGAGATATTAAATTTTCTGATAAAAGCGTGAAGTCGGTTGCTTCGAGAATAACAAACATCAGTGATCATCTTGATGAAGATATGGATGTCATCGAGTTCAGGAATCGGGTTATGGATTCTGTATCAGGAGGTTTAGACCAGGTCACTTCTTTCACAGAGGATGAAGTGGCTGAAATTGTAAGGCTAAGAGATGAGAAATACGCTAAATGGGAATGGAATTATGGACATAGTCCAAAATTTGAAATGACAAGGGAAGGTAAATTTGCAGGCGGAACCCTGGAAGTTACTTTGGAAGTGAAAAAAGGTACCATTGAAAAAATAAGAATTTATGGAGATTTCTTTGGTACCAAGGATATTTCCATATTAGAGAACGAACTGGTCGGAAAATCACATAATGAAGATACTTTGAGTGAAGTACTTCAGAATATTGATCTTCATGACTACATGGTAAATATAAGGAATGAGGATCTGCTGAGTCTGCTCATCTAATTAAACATTGAAGTAAAAAGGATTCAAGCTTGGCTTGAATCCTTTTTACTTTGTTTTCTATCTATAATTGTGACGAACAGATCAAGAATCCATGGGTAAGAAAAGAGTGAAATATTTAAAAAACAATTTACAAGGAAATAACAAGCGTTATAATATTATCAATAAAGAGACCAATAAAACTTAAGGAGGGAATTATTATGAAAAACGCGAAAAAACTTGGTTTATGGACGTTGGTCATGTTGATTTTTGTCCCGACTTTTGGATTTGGGAATATTGCCTCGAACGCCGTGGCGCTTGGACCTGCTGCTATTCCATCATGGCTTATCGTTTCCCTGTTATTCTTTTTACCCTTATCGGTTATGATAGCGGAGCTGGCTTCTGCAAATAAAGATAAAGAGGGCGGTCTGTACACATGGATTGAATGTTCAATTGGTCCAAGATGGGCATTTATAGGTACTTGGTCATACTTTGTTGCTAATTTATTCTATCTGCAAATGGTTTTTGCAAGAATACCTGTAATGGTATCTTGGGCACTGTTTGGTGAAAATAGGTTTAATGATGCAAACGCATATATGTTACCGTGGATAGGTCTCGGACTCGCAATCGCATTAACTTATATCGCAACAACTGGTGTTAAGAGATTTTCGAAGATCAGTGATTTGGGCGGAAAATTAACATTAACGGTTACAGTTATCTTTATATTATTTGCAATTGTAGGCGTACTGGTTGGAAGACAACCATCAGCTACAGTATTCACAACAGAATCAGTTATTCCAAAATTTGACGCTGATTATTTTTCAACTTTCTCATGGCTTATTCTTGCAGTTGCTGGAGCAGAAGTGGCTGGGACTTATATTAAGGATGTAGAAAATCCGAGAAAAGTCTTCCCGAAAGCTGTTATTCTAGCGACTATGTTCATAGCCGGATCGTATGTCCTGGGATCCTATGCAATATGCTTAGTTGCATCACCGGAACTCATAGCCGATGCTGGTGTTAAGGATGCAGCTTATGTTGTTTATAAGATATTAGCGGAAAACTGGGGTTTGAATGGTAAAATACTGATTCAGATATATGCAGCAATTTTATCGATATCATCAACAGCAGCGTATGTGGTTTGGTTAGAATCCCCAATCAGAGCGATGTTTTCAGAGGTTCCTGATGGTACCTTCCCCAGACTCTTAACCAAGAAACGTGAAGATGGAACCCTGGTTAATGCACTTTGGGTTCAGTGTGGAGTGCTTTTAGTCTTGATAATCGTGCCATTGGCAGGGCTGAACTCCATAGATGAGTTTTTCAATTTATTAATTTCATTATCTGCTCTATCTCTTGCAATACCTTATATTGTTCTTGCTGCTGCATATTTAGTATTCAGGCTCAAAGGGAATGTACCACCTTTTGTCATGTTAAAGTCAAAATCATCTGTAGTTGCAGCATCAATTGTTGTGTTCATCTTAGGTGTATTAGCCTTCTTTGGAGCCGGATGGGGAGAAATCTCTGGCGCTCATAGTTTTTCAGAGGCAATAGTCCCTATAATATTGAATTATGGTGGACCAGTGATATTTGTGGTTTTTGGATTCTTTATAACCTATCTGACAAAGAAAGTTACAAAGAGTCATTCCAAAGCATCGTAAGCATTTAAGATGGATTAAATCAGGACATTATAAAACCGCCGGAGACACCCGGCGGTTTTATAGTTCAAGGAATATTAATTTCATTGAGCTCAGCCTATAGAATGACACATGGCTGAGTTTATCTATATAAAATAGTATTACATGAATTTTTTCTGGATGTCCATTTCTCTTTGTACTAGCCATGGATTGAAGGAGTGAGAAATAGAATCTTCAGTAATAAATCTGATCACTGTATTAAATATTTTTTTCATTTGAACCTCCCTGTTCTATTAATTGTTTTCTCTGTCATGTACATTATTGCAAATTTGTACATGCAAGTCAACAGTTGATTGTTAAACAATATTGCAGGAAATCCTGCAATATGCTAAATAAGTAATGGAAACCTGTAGCCTCTAAATAAAGTATTATTGTATTCTTCAAAATTGATGAAACATAGATATATATCATAAATTATTATGAAAATGAAAGAACAGGAATTAATCTAATCGTTTACAAGTAGCGGTTTTTGAATGAACGGGTATGTATTCTGCAACTTATGTGCGGAAATATTGTGTTTTTCTGATACAATATGTACATCAAGAGTTAGGAGGTTTTATTTATGAAAAAAATCGCATTGGCAGGAGGCTGTTTTTGGGGGGTAGATGAATTCTTTTCAAGAAAAGAAGGCGTATTATATACAAAATCAGGCTATTCAAACGGTGATGTAGAAAATCCGACTTACGAACAGGTATGTTCCGGAAATACAGGACATGCAGAGACTGTCTATATAGAGTATGATGAAGCTCAGATTACACTGGAAGCGATTCTGGATAAGTTCTTTAAGGTGATCGATCCAACGAGCCTTAACAGACAGGGAAACGATCGGGGTACACAATACAGAACTGGAATTTATTTCATTGAAGAATCAGATGAAGCATTAATTCGCGAATTCATCAAGATGAAGGAACCTAAATACAATAAGCCTATCGTTGTGGAAGTGGAGCCGCTAAGGAGTTTTTTTGATGCTGAAGAGTATCATCAGGATTATCTGAAAAAGAATCCTCGAGGCTATTGCCATATCGACCTATCCATAGAGTAGTAAGAAATGAAGCCCGGATGGTGATTCAACGAAATCATCATCCGGGCTTTCATCTGGATTATAAAAAATAGATCAGAGCAGATACAAGAAGAGACGAAATAACAATATTGTACATAATATTGATTCCTTTAAACGCAAGAACAAGGGAACATAGTCCACCGATTAATCCGATTTGGAATGAACCACCCACCGAAAAAATACCAGGCACAATGAGTGTTCCTAAAGCTGCAAGCGGTATACTTGCAAGAAACCTGGTGAAATATTTATTTCTGATTGAGTTTTTTCCCGTAAATGCAGGGATGATTCTGGGAATCTGGGTTGCCAATGACATAGCTATAATTGCGATAAAATAATCATTCATGATCATCACCTCCGAAGACGGTTCCAGCCATTGCTCCAACAATAATGGATAGAAGAATCGAGAGTCCACCACTTACGATAGGTGTGATGATGATGTTCGTCATCATACTTATTATGGGAACATAAAACAGTCTATTGTTGATTTTAAGAGAAGAAACCAGAAGAGTTATAAATAGAGTGTATATTGCAATCTCCAGTCCCTGTGAAATAATACTTGGGAGTATATTTCCAAATAAAATGCCTGCTATGGCACCTAATATCCATGATCCGTAGGAGCCTAGCATTACTCCCTTGACATAAGAAGCATTCATGTTCTTATCTAAAGACAAAAAAGCGAACGTCTCGTCTGTGAGACCTAAACTGGTCAATAGTCTATCACGAAGGTCTAGTTTAATTCTGCTTTGGAATGACAAACCCATTACTACATGCCTTAAATTCAGTACACCAACAGCTATAGCCATTTCCCATGGTGAAGTACCAAGGGTAAAGAGGTTGATTGCCATAAACTGACTTGCACCAGCATAGACAAAGATACTCATGGAAACGATGACCCAAGCAGGTATACCAGCCTGGACCCCAATAACACCATAAGCAATCGCTATTGGTATGTATCCTGTCATGATGGGGAAGCTGCTTTTCACACCATGCTGGAAGTTTTTGTCATCACTCATACATTGCACATCCTTTTACTAGAACAGTATTTCTATTCTATCAGATTCTATAAAGTTTTTGTTCATTTTTGAAGAAGTTATCCGAGGAGTAAAGAAACTATGCGGGAGTTGAGTGGTTCATCTTCATCTTCATGTGATCTTAAGACATGAAGATCATAAGATCGAACAATTAGAATAGAAGAGTCAATGTATCCATTCTAGATCAAATGAGTGAGCTAGAGCTTCTGTAGCCTTGATGGATAGAAACTCGGTTGTCCTTTAAAAGCGAGGCTAAATGGCCTATAATAGAAGATGTGAATAAAAGAATGTTGAGGTGTGAGATGGTTGATATTTATTACGAAATAAAAAATCTGGTAGACTATGCAGTCAGAAAAAGACTCATTGAAGAGGCTGATCGTATTTATGCTACCAATGCAGTATTAGAAGTATTAGAGGAAGACAATTACATTGAAAGTTCCAAAGACTCAAAAGAGGAACCAGTTGAAAATATACTGGATAGAATCAGAACATGGGCAGTAGATAATCACAAAGTTGAAAATGACGCGAATGATTTCCTGGATCTGCTAGATACAAGAATCATGGGTGTTTTTATAAGCAGACCTTCAGTATTCAGAAAAGAATTCAATAGTCATTATAGACAGTCACCCCAAAAAGCTACAGAATTCTATTATGCTTTTGCCAAAAACTCGAATTATATCCGTGAACAGAGAGTGGAAAAAGATATTAAATGGACCTATGATACACCATATGGTCTATTGGATATGACTATCAATTTATCCAAGCCGGAGAAGGATCCAAGAGCAATCGCTCTAGCGAGTCAGGGTATTATGGAAGGACATGAGAAATATCCGAAATGTCTTCTGTGTAAAGAAAATGAAGGATATGCCGGTAGAATCGACCATCCGGCCAGGCAAAATCATCGTATAATTCCAGTTACTCTAAATAATGAAGAATGGTTTATGCAGTACTCTCCTTATGTTTATTACAATGAGCACTGTATCGTCTTCAAAGGCAGTCATGATCCAATGAAGATTACGACGGAGACGATAGAAAGACTTCTCGGATTTGTTGAAATGTTTCCTCATTATATGATCGGTTCGAATGCGGATCTGCCAATTGTAGGAGGTTCAATTCTTACACATGATCATTTTCAGGGTGGGAATTATGATTTCGCCATGGCCAAAGCAAGAGAGTATGATGAGATTACGGTCAATAAATCTGGTGTCAAAGTATCTAAATTATTCTGGCCTATGAGTGTCATAAGGCTTAAAGCTGATAATATAGAAAAACTCGTAGAAGCTTCAGGTACTATAATTGAGAAGTGGAAGCACTATTCAGATGAATCGGTGAGTGTTGTATCTCATACAGGTGAGGAAGAGCACAACACGATCACACCGATTGTGAGACATAGAAACGGCTGTTATGAAGTAGATCTTCTTCTGAGAAATAACCGTAAAGATGAAAAGCATCCTTTTGGAATCTTCCATTCCCATGAAAAGTATCATCACATCAAACGTGAAAATATCGGTCTTATTGAATGTCTTGGGCTGGCTGTTCTGCCGTCCAGATTGCGTAGTGAAATGAGTGAACTTAAAGAAAGAATCATAAATGATGATATTGAAAGTATATATTCAGATGCAGTACTCAATAAACATGGAGACTTTGCGAAAAAAATAGTCAAAGAACATGGTTCACTAGATCATACAAATATCGATGAGGTTCTATATCAGGAAATCGGTAATGTGTTTATGAAAGTGCTTGAAAACTGTGGTGTGTTTAAAAACGATGAAAAAGGTGAGGAAGCTTTTCAAAGATGCTTCGAGGTAATGTATGAAAGCATGGAAGCGTAAAATCAATCTCAATGAACATGAGATTGATGAAATCACACTGGAGAATACAAAGGGTATAAAAGTAAGTTTTCTGACCTACGGTGGAATAATAAACAGCATAATGGTCCCGGACAATGAAGGCATAGTTAGCAACATTGTCCTGTCATATAGTGATTATGAAGATTACCTGGAAAATCCGGGATACTTCGGTTCATTAATAGGAAGAACAGCTGGTAGAATAAAAGATGGTTCATTCACCCTAAATGAAAAAAAATACTTACTGGATAAGAATTATGGCGAGAATTCTGGCCATGGAGGGAAAGCTGGATTCCATAAGCAGATATTCAATCATGAAATCTTTGAGTCGGAGAGTAGAATCGCTGTTGAGCTTACTAGGGTGTCTCCTCATATGGAGGAAGGGTATCCTGGGGAACTTTCTGTGAAGGTGA
Organism: uncultured Proteiniclasticum sp.; assembly: GCA_964643785.1. Lineage (GTDB taxonomy): Bacteria > Bacillota > Clostridia > Clostridiales > Clostridiaceae > Proteiniclasticum. The sequence goes on along the minus strand of CAZXUT010000033.1, from coordinate 20,440 downwards.
CTTATACACTCGCTGAAGATGATACTTTCACTATAGAATATGAAGGTGTTTCTTCTGAGGACACTTTGTTTAATATGACCAATCACTGTTATTTCAATCTATCTGGATCATTTCATGAGAGTATCAAGTATCATGAGCTTTTTATTGATGCTGATTATTATGCTGAGCTTGATGAAACTTGCGCACCCACAGGGAAGCTGATAAAAGTGAATGAGACTCCATTTGATTTTCGATATATGCGAGAAATAGGTGAGGAAATGAGTTCTCCTGATTTGCAGCTGGAAATCGGTCATGGCTATGATCATGCCTTTCTTTTAAATAAGAATAAGGGAACAAAAATAAGGCTTGCTCATAGATTCACGGGAAGAGTGATGGAAATAGAAACGGACAATCAGGCGGTGGTTATGTACACTCAAAATTTCTCACAGGGACAGATGATAAGTGATGGCTCAATATTAGAGCCAAACTCTTCAATTGCTTTAGAGATTCAGAAATTACCTATCGGTTTCGAAGAAGTATTCAAGGAGTATTCTGTGCTAGCCGCTAATAAAAGGCATTTGACGACAACAAAATTCAGATTTTTCGTGGAATCTGATAAATTCTGATTTGAAATAACACAAAGTGCAGTGAAATTCATTCTAATTAGAAGACAGAAGAAGAGTTTAGTCTTATAATTAGAAGAGTCAAAGTATTTAAGCTTTAACTTGTGCTTAAATGTGAAAGATGATGAAAAATGAAGGAAAATTGCTAATTCAGCTGTTTGAAATGACCAATACGGTAACATTGTGAAAAAAAAAGTAAAAATATGAATTTTTTATAAATTAATACACTTAGAATATCATTTGTGGTTTTTCACGTAGATTGACTTAGTGCATTAATTATGGAATATTAGATAGGTTAGTGTGTTGGAATGAAATCATTAGATTTCATTTCCGACGCATCAATTTATCGTTAAATAATTATTATATTTCGTAATATTTTAGGGGAGGAGGAGGAGTATGAAAAAACTGATCCAGGAAATTGTTGAAGCTGATGAGAAAGCAAGGGAAACCCTTCAGGAGATCAAGGAAGAACGTGCACAAGTATCAGCAAAAGTGATGGAGATGAGGCCTGTGATTGAAGCTCGTTTCAAAAAAGAAGCTGAAGAAAGAATCCATCAGCATAAAATCAAACTTGAAAATGATTTTGATAAGAAATCTCTTCAGTATTCTGTTCAGTATGAGAAATCTCTAGAGAAACTCATTGATCGCTTCAATAAGAATAAGGATGTATGGGTAGAGTCAATTTATAACAATTGCCTCGACGCTTAACAATTGACGAGAAGGGAGCTAAACTAATGAGCAATATTAGCAGTCCTGCTCTTGCTGCCAAGGCGAAAGCCATGTATGGGCAGAGGCTGAAAAAAGAAGATTATGAAGAACTTCTCCGAAAAAGTTCTGTCGGTGAAATTGCAGGATATCTGAAGAATGAAACTGAATACGGTTCAACGATGCGAGATATTTACGAAAATAGAATTCATCGTGGTCAGCTGGAAGGTCTTATTCGACAGAATATGTATGAAAAGATAGAAAAGCTTCTGAAGTTTTCCATGCTTTCAAAAAACAGATTTTATCGGATGAGTATTGTAAAGAGAGAGATCGAAATAATTCTACTTGCACTACGTTCAATTATGCCTGACAAGATGGAAGAGGATGAAACATACGATACCATGGTTCGAGAGATTCCAATTGCATTATCAAATTTATTTTCCTTTGATGTAAATGAACTTTCTGAAATCATGACTTTTGAAGGCATACTGGATATTCTCAGCAAAACACCTTATCAGAAAATCATCAGACCTTATCAGGTGGGCAAAGATGAAAAGATGGATATCACTTCAATTGAAAGAGATTTATACAGTTATTACTATAAATACGCTTTTGAAGTTATAGACGAGAATTTTTCAGGAAAGAAGAGAAAAGAACTTACCGATATATACAGAACGCAGATTGAGCTTTTAAACATAATCAAGATTTATAGATTCAAGAAGTTTTTCAAGGTGACAAATGACCAGATCAGAAAGTCCATTGTAACTTTGAAATCTAGAATGAGTGATTCATTCATCAATGAACTTATTGAGGAACCGACTGCTGAAGGAGTTCTTCAGAGGTTGGAGAAATCAAAGTACAATCTTTATGTCGATGATCTGGAGTATACGTACATAGAATACTATGCGAATGAGATAAGATATAATCTTGCGAAACGGTATATGCATTTCTCTATCGAATCACCTGTTGTTTTCACAGTTTATTCTATTCTGCTTGAAATTGAAATAAGCAATATTATAAACATTGTTGAAGCAATCCGTTATGACACTCCTCGGAATGAAATCGAGAAATTGCTTATTTATTAAGAAAGGGGGGACCTGAATGGCCATCGCAAAAATGAAACTAATCAATATAGTAGCAGATAATGAGTACTTAGATGAAGTGCTTGCACGATTCATTGAGCTGGATGATTTCCATCCAGAACCAGCAAGTAAACTGGCTGGTAGTGTACACGGATTAACAACGCTTTACTATGAAAATCCATATCTTAAAATGCTGAATCGAATTAGAGAAATTGAAGCGGACATGGGACTGAAAATTGAAAAAAAGGAAGTTGATGTCCAGGAGTGTGATCTAGAAAGAATCAGCAGATTCATAGAGAGAACGCATGATAAATTTGATCAGATTGATTCAAGTATGAAAGAAATTAAACTTCTTATTCAAGAAGATGAAGATGCACTGAGACAGGTGGAGAATATCGAGTCGCTCGATATTTCATTGGATGACCTGTTCTCCTGTCGTTATCTTAACAGTCGTGTGGGACGTCTTCCGCTGGACAGCGAAGAAAAACTGAGATTTTACACGAACAGACCATTTATATGGAATTCTTTCAGCAGAGACAGTAATTATAGCTGGGGAATATACATAACAAGCCATGAATATGAGAGAGAAGTGGATAATGTGTTCTCTTCACTCTATTTTGAGAGAATTCATATTCCGGACTTTGTTCATGGAACACCAGAGGAAGCAGAAGAAAATCTGAAACAGGAAATTGAAAGCCTCAAAAAGGACCTGAAAAAACTTGAAGAAAGTAAAAATGAACTGCTTTTACGTACGAAAGAACGTTATTCGATTTTCACATCAGTTCTTGAACATGTTAGTAGAGTTTTTGAAGCACGAAAGTTCGTAATCGGACTTGGAGGTAGATTTTCTATTACAGGATTCATGGCAAAAGATGATATTCCTGGACTTGAGAAGAAATTCGAGGACCTCAAAGAAGTTGAAATTGAAGTCAGACCTGCTCATAATGACAAGAGACTCACACCACCGACCAAACTGAAAAATGGATGGTTTTCTGAACCTTTTGGCATGTTTGTAGAAATGTATGGGGTTGCTAATTACAAAGATATTGATCCTACACCTTTCGTAGCAATTACCTACACACTGTTATTCGGAATCATGTTTGGAGATGTCGGTCAAGGGTTATTGCTTGCATTACTTGGCTGGCTGATGTATAAGTTCAAGGGCATGAAACTAGGCGCAGTTGGTATAAGAATAGGTATTTCTTCTGCTGTTTTCGGAATGCTGTATGGTTCTGTATTCGGAAATGAACATTTACTTGATCCGTTTTACATCAATGTACTGGGACTATCAGGTAAACCGATTCATACCATGGATCCAGGTTTTACAATGACACTACTCTTATCAGCGATTGCTATTGGATCAGTGCTCATTATTACAACCATAGGAATCAATATATACATTAACTATAAGAGAAACCATATTGTCGAAATGTTTCTTTCACATAATGGCGTTGCAGGAATAATTCTATATACGTTCGTTATGGCCGGAGCTGGTCTTATGCTGGGTGGAATCATTAATCTTTTCAATCCAGTCACTTTGACTTTATTTGCGGGCTTACCACTTTTCCTCATGTTCCTGAAAGAACCTATAGAGAGAAGAGTGCATGGCGAAAAGATGTTCCCAGATGGGTTTGGAGGATTTTTCACAGAAGCGTTCTTTGAACTCTTTGAGATAATTCTCTCATACATCACGAACACTATGTCATACATGAGAGTAGCTGGTTTTGTCCTTTCTCATGCAGGTATGATGCTTGTTGTGTCCAGTCTTATGGAAATGACCGGAAATGCAGGACCAGTCGTATTTGTGTTTGGTAACCTGTTTGTTATGGCGCTTGAAGGACTGATTGTTGGTATTCAGGTACTTAGACTAGAGTTTTATGAAATGTTTTCCAGATATTATACTGGAGACGGTATCCCATTCAAATCATTAAAAGAAACATTATAGTGGAGGATTAAATTATGTTAAATATTATTGAACTACTTATCCCAATGGTACTGATTGTACTGATTTCATTACCGCTTATTAAGGTATTCAAGGGCAAAGTTAATGCCCAGTCAGCTAAAACCAGAATGGTTACCCATATTGTCATGTTTTTTGTAGTCATCGCTGGAGCTTTTCTTTTCTCAGTTGGTGATCTTTCAGTACTTGCTTCAGAAGAAGCAGCAGCTGCTGCTCTAGATGCCAGTATCACAGGTACAAATGCACAAGGACTTGGATTTATCAGTGCAGCTCTTGCAACAGGAATGTCAGCATTAGGAGCTGGTATTGCTGTAGCAGCTGCAGCGCCTGCTGCTATTGGAGCTTTCTCCGAGAATGAGAAAAACTTCGGTAAATCACTGATTTTCGTTGCGCTTGGTGAAGGTGTTGCGATTTACGGACTGCTTATTTCTATTCTGATTATTAATAAGCTATAAATTTTAAGGAGGTTTCTATGAAGTTTTTCCTGATAAGCGATAACATCGATACCCAAATGGGAATGCGTTTGGCAGGGATCGAAGGAGTTGTTGTCCATGAGCGACGTGAGGTTCTTAGAGAACTTGAAAAAGCGATGCATGATGAAAACATTGCCATAGTGCTTATTACAACAAAACTCATTGAAACCTGTCCAGAAGTTATTTCTGAATTAAAACTAAGACAGCTCAAACCGTTGATTGTTGAAGTTCCAGATCGTCATGGTAAACATAAAATAGGTGAAACCATTGATAGATATGTGAGTGAAGCCATCGGCGTGAAATTATGAGGTGAGATGAATGCAATATAATACGATTGAAGAGCTGGAAGAGTATTTTAAAAGCGAGATTGAGAAGGTTTCTCAAAGCGAAATAAAGAAAATCCAGAAAGAAATTGAAAATATCAAAAACAAGAACATAAAAGAATTGGAAGAAACTGCTGGAAATAATGCGGATATCATTGTGAGTCAGGAAGTCAAATCTATGGATAGCGAACATGCAACTGCGCTTAGTAGGATGGCTGATGATAATCAGAGAAAACTGATGAAGAAAAGGCAGGATCTGATCGATAATCTTTTTATGGAAATCAAAGAGAAACTTATCAGATTTACAGAAACAGATGACTACAAAGAAAAGTTAAAAAATAAAATCGCTATTCTAGGCGGTCAGCACCATTCTGACGGAATATTAAGATTATCAGGCAAAGATATGTCTTTGGCTGATGACCTAATTAAAAGCTTCAGTGGTCATATCATAGTAAAGCCAGATGAAAGCATCAAGATTGGCGGGTTTATACTCGAATTCCATCAAGATAGAATCATCATCGATGAAACTTATGATGCACGCCTGAAAGAAGAAAGAGAAATGTTTTATGCTAATTCTGAACTGATAATAGGGTAAGTTCACAGGGCATTGTATGAAATGCGAAGAGGTGATAATTTGAGCGAAAATAAGATATATTCCATCAACGGACCCGTTATTACGGTAAAAGATGCAAGAGACTTCGAAATGCTTGAAATGGTCTATGTAGGACATAATCAGCTTATGGGAGAGGTTATCTCGATCAGCAAGGATTATACTACAATACAGGTTTATGAAAGCACGACCAGTCTAAAGCCTGATGAACCTGTATATCCTACAGGAACACCGATTTCTGTAACACTGGGACCTGGTATTATGAAGAATATTTTTGATGGAATTGAAAGACCATTAAAAGACATTGCGATGAAATCCGGAGCGTTTATTTCACCCGGAAGTAACGTGGAAGCATTAGATATCAAGAAAGAATGGGATGTTACGTTAAAGGTGAAAGTAGGAGATCAGCTTTTACCTGGTCAGATCTATGGAGTAATTCCAGAGACCAAACTGGTCGAACACCGATTGATGGTACCGCCAGCTTTATCAGGAACCGTTATAGAGGTTGCTGTAGATGGGCGTTATACCATTAATGATTGTGTTGTGAAAATTAAAGATGAAAATGATAAAATACACGATCTTACATTGATACAGAAATGGCCAATAAAAACACCAAGACCAATCAAGAATAGACTGCCTATTTCTATACCTCTTATTACTGGACAGCGAGTAATTGATACTCTTTTTCCAATAGCAAAAGGTGGAACTGCAGCTATACCTGGTGGTTTTGGAACAGGTAAAACCATGACACAGCATCAGCTCGCTAAATGGTGTGATGCTGATATAATCATATACGTGGGCTGTGGTGAACGTGGCAATGAGATGACACAGGTGCTTGAGGAGTTTTCTGAGCTTATAGATCCAAAGTCCAACAGACCTCTTCTTGAAAGAACGGTCCTGATTGCGAATACCTCTAACATGCCTGTTGCTGCAAGAGAAGCCAGTATTTATACGGGCGTAACACTTGCAGAGTATTACAGAGACATGGGTTACCATGTAGCGATGATGGCAGATTCCACTTCAAGATGGGCGGAAGCTTTGCGTGAAATTAGTGGTAGACTTGAAGAAATGCCAGCAGAAGAAGGATTCCCTGCATATCTTCCTAGCCGAATAGCTCAGTTTTATGAGAGAGCCGGTTATGTTGAGAACTTGAATTTTTCTGAAGGTTCAGTATCTATTATAGGTGCTGTTTCTCCTCAGGGAGCTGACTTTTCTGAGCCTGTAACTCAGAACACAAAGAGATTTGTCCGATGCTTCTGGGCTCTGGATAAGCAATTGGCTTATATAAGACATTATTCTGCCATTAACTGGAATCAATCCTATTCAGAATATCTAGGTGATTTATCCAGATGGTATAATAAAAATATTAGTCCAAGATTTTTAGTAAACAGAAAAGAAATTACAACATTACTTGCAGAAGAAAATAAACTTATGGAAATTGTCAAGCTTATAGGAAGCGACGTGCTCCCAGATGATCAGAAGCTTGTAATTGAAATTGCAAAAGTAATCAGAGTAGGATTCCTTCAGCAGAATGCGTTTCATAAAGACGACACTTATGTACCTCTAGAAAAGCAGATGAAGATGATGGATGTGATTCTATATCTGAACAAGAAAGCCAGAGAGTATCTGGTCTCAGGTAAATCTCTGAACATGCTTCTTGGAACCGGTATATTTGAGCAGGTCATCAGAATGAAATATGATGTTCCAAACGATAATATTGGAAAGCTTGATGAGTACTTCCGTCTGATTGAAAATGCAATAGCCAAAGTATATTAAACTGAGAGGAGGAAATCAATTGAGCCTTCAATATTTAGGACTAAGTGAAATAAATGGTCCATTGGTCATTCTCGATAATGTCGAGAATGTAGGATTTGAGGAAATGGTAGAAATCTCGATGGAAGATGGCACGAGCAAAATGGGTCGTGTGGTTCAGATCGAGGGTAAGAGAGTAGTGGTACAGGTTTTTGAAGGTACTAATGGACTCTCTCTAAAGAATACAAAGTCAAAATTCATTGGAAAACCTATGGAAATTCCGCTTTCAAAAGAAGTGCTTGGAAGGATTTTCAATGGTTCTGGAAAACCTATAGATGGTCTTGGAAAAGTATTTGCCGATAAAACAGCAGATATCAACGGACTACCACTTAATCCGGTTTCCAGAGTTTATCCAAGAAACTATATAAACACAGGTATATCAAGTATAGATGCACTGACAACACTGATCAGAGGTCAGAAACTTCCAATATTCTCCGGTTCAGGTATGCCACATAATGAGCTTGCAGTGCAAATTGTAAAGCAAGCTAAGATTTCTGAAGGAGATGGGAAGAATTTTGCGGTAGTATTTGCTGCAATGGGCGTAAAGAATGACGTTGCAGATTATTTCAAGAGATCTCTTGAAGAAGCTGGAGTCATGGAAAATGTTGTTATGTTCATTAATCTGTCTAATGATCCGATCATTGAACGTACCATCGCTCCGCGATGTGCACTTACAGTGGCGGAATACTTAGCTTATGAACATGATATGCATATCCTTGTAATACTTACAGATATGACATCTTATTGTGAAGCTCTTAGAGAATTCTCAAGCAGTAAAGGTGAAATTCCAGGAAGAAAGGGATATCCAGGATACTTGTATTCAGATCTTTCCTCTCTGTATGAGAGAGCTGGTATCATTGAAGGTGCTAAGGGCTCTGTGACTCAGATTCCAATTCTGACCATGCCTAATGATGATATAACTCATCCAATTCCGGATCTTACAGGATACATAACAGAAGGCCAGATCGTTCTTGACAGAGATCTTCATCAGATGGGGATTTACCCTCCAATAGGGATTCTGCCTTCGCTTTCAAGACTTATGAAAGACGGAATCGGTGATGGTTATACTCGAATCGATCATTCATCTGTTGCAAATCAGCTTTTTGCCTGTTATGCAAAAGTACAGGATGCAAGAAGTCTTGCTTCAGTAATCGGAGAAGAAGAACTAGGCGATGTGGACAAACAGTATATGGAATTCGGTAAGCTCTTTGAAGCTCAATTTCTTGCACAAGGAATGGAAAGCAATCGAGATATTATGGAAACACTCGAATTAGGCTGGGATCTTCTTTCAATACTTCCAAAACAGGAACTTGATAGAATTGACTCAGAATTCCTGGAAAAATATCATAATCGAGAACGTGCGTTTAAACGATTTGATCTATCTGAAAGGACGATTATTAAAGAGCTTGCAATGGATGGTGAGTAATTATGGCAAAGAAACAAGTATTTCCTACTAAAGGAAATCTGATGGCAATAAAGAAATCCAATGCACTGGCTAAGGTCGGCTATGATCTGATGGATAGAAAAAGAAATATTCTAATCAGAGAAATCATGTCTAATCTGGATGATATTAAAAAATTGAGAGATGACATCTCTGTCGTTTTCAATAAAGCATATCAGGCTCTTCAAGAAGCGAACACTACACTCGGAATCATTTCAGATCTGACGAATATGGTGCCAATCGATGATGGAATCAGAATGTCTTATCGAAGTGTAATGGGAGTGGAGATTCCTAAAATCATCTATGAAAAACAACCTATAAAACTGACTTACGGAATGGAACGCGCGAATACAAAGTTTGACTATGCTTATCGTATGTTTCATGAAGTGAAGAATCTTACCGTTGTTTTAGCGGAAGTTGAAAATAGTGTATATAGATTGGCAAACGCAATCAGAAAATCACAAAAACGAGCCAATGCTTTACAAAATATTGTGATTCCTGAGTTTGAAGAGAACATCAAGTATATTACTGAAGCCTTGGAAGAAAAAGAACGTGAAGAATTCACGAGGCAGAAAGTGATCAAGTTAAAAAAAGATAAAAAACTAAAAGAATAATAAATTCTGACCTGTAGCATTTATGCTACGGGTCTTTCTATTTCAGAAATTATGAAGTTCATATGGAAATTAATTTTCAAACATAACCTCTTGATAGTAGAATTCAATGAGATTTTCGGATAATATTTAATTTTATAAGGCTTTCACATACCAACGATATGCTGAATCAATACTTGAAAGATCTTGAATTCTCAAGAGAGAAAAGACTGTAATGGACTCAATTACAACTGGTTTAAAGAATATTGACACATGTATAGTTGAGGTTCTATCAAATTGAGTCAGTACTAGAATCTACATTATTAATATTCAGTAAATTCGAATAATTAGACTATTATAACAATAGAAAGTAGTATAGAATGTAGATGTAAATGTGAAACTTGCTATAAAAGGTTAATTTATTTCTATAATTAGTGTAAAATGACTTTATGAGTCAGGAGGTAACTATGAAGAAAAAGATTGCTGGAATTGTGGTGACATTGTTATTAACCACATCCGTTAACGTTTTTGCCACAGATACAACTAAATATAAGAACCAGATAGAAAATAATAACAATAAACTCAATGAGCTTACTGAAGAGAAAAAAGAGATTCAAAGTCAAAAAAATGAGATCAACAGTGAACTTAAAAAAGTTATTGAGGATATTAATGCACTTTCAAACGAAGTCAGTGTATTGAATAGTAATATTTCGAATAAAGAAGCAGGCATTGCTCAGAAAGTACTAGATATCCAGGAAATGGAATCAAAGATCAAGGAATTAGAAGAGAATATTAAAGTTCAGAATGAAGAAATCAAAGGACAGGAAGTAGAATTAGCGATTCAGGAAGGAATACTGTCTGAGCGGGTTAGAGCTGCATACAAATTCAATTCATTTGGCAGCGTCGTTTTTACATTAATAGAATCAAAAAGCATTGTTGATTTTACAGAGAGACTGATGTTTATTGAAAAGATGGCCGAGAAAGATCGAGAGGTCATGGCTTTAATTGATAGTATTATTTTAGATCTTGAAGAAAGAAGAGCAGAGCTGGAAACTAGTAAACAGGAAGCGGAAGCAGTTAGAGTAAAGCTTGATACTGAAAAAGTTACGCTTGAAAATGAAAAAGCTTCGTTAATAAGCGAGAAGGAAGTAGTTACCAATAAACTTTCTGAACAGAAAAACCTTGAAGAATCAAAGAGAAATCTCATTGCAAATATGAGCCAGGAAGAACAGATGCTAGCCAACAGTATTGGTGATATCATGGATGATAATGCAGCACTGGAAGCCGAGATTCAAAAAGTAATCAAGGCAGCTCAGGAAAGAGCAAGAAGAGAAGCTGAAGCAGAAGCTAAAAAACTGGCTGAAGAGAAGAAACAGCAAGATGCAAATAAAACACCCCCAGCAAGTGTGGTATCTTCAAGCGGTTATGTAAGACCAGTAAGTGGAAGAATCACCTCACCTTATGGTTATCGAATTCATCCAATTTATGGTGTTAGAAAAATGCACACTGGTATAGATTATGCAGCATCTCACGGAACCCCTGTGGTTTCTGTAAAAAGTGGTACAGTCATCCTCAGACAATATAATTCAAGTTATGGCAATTATATTATCGTAGATCATGGTGGCGGTGTATCATCCTTATACGCTCATCTAAGCGGTTTTGCAATAAGCTATGGACAAAGTGTGAGTCAAGGGCAAAAAATCGGTTACATAGGCTCTACTGGAGCAAGTACAGGACCTCATCTGCATTTTGAGATACGAATCAACGGAAGTCACGTGAATCCAGCCAATTATATTAAATAATGATTAGAGAGCGAAAGCTCTCTTTTTTGTATGTAGGCAATGTTTTTGAACGGGTGAATTGAAAGAGACCCTGCCAGTTAAACGAACGGGAAGACAAGCCCGATTCTATAGAAATCATAAAATTATATACATACTTTGAAGTGGAATATTTTTCGGCAAAGTTTTATTCTATGTTGAGAATAAATATAGAATAAAGTAAAACTATAATCAGATTAATATATATAGTTTTTTATTACTGATAGATACTGCTATATATTTAATGAAAATTAATTTTGAAATGGCAAAAAATCATGCAAATATACGAGAATCATGTTTTTACACGTTTATATTAATAATATTTTAACAAAGTGGGACGTTAATATGAAATCGAAATTATTTAGTAATTTATTTTAAAGATTTGTTATATGAGATATGTATCCTCAATACTGTCGATTTATTATTCTTGTAGAATTACGTAAATCACTGTAATTTTAGGTCAGACAGTTTGAAAGGGGATGATTCAAATTTATTGTAATGAAGAACTAATTGAGAGAATAAGAGAAGGAGACCAAGGTGCAGAAGAAGAAATCATTGAAAATAACAAAGCCTTAATTTATAAGATCATCAAGGATTACTATTATGCCTCATCAAATCCCACAGATATGGAAGATGTCTTTCAAGCAGGATGTCTTGGGCTGATCAAAGCAGTCAAGAACTTCAAATCAGAAATGGGCAATAAATTTGTTACGTATGCCTATTATCTGATACGGGGTGAAGTTCAGAGGATGTATGAACATCACTCTAGAAGGGATGTGGCAATTTCATCTATTCAATTGAGAAATCATGATGGATATGTTATGGAATCACAGGAAGAAATAATTGAATATATCAGACGTGATAGAGGGGAATCAGATGATGAATGGAATCATCTGAAAGAGACACATAATAAGATGCTGATTGAAAGTCTGCTTGATGAAGTCACGCCACTTCAGAAGAAAATACTGGTATACAGGTATTATGAAGATCTCTCACAGCAGGAAATCGGGAATATACTCAATAAATCACAAGTATTTGTTTCAAGAGAAGAAAAAAGAGCGCGTAAGAAATTATTGACCATTATGGAAAATAAAGAGTGCATGTATTAGTTCTGTCAGCAGGTATTTTTGTGCTGAGTCTATACCTGATATCAGTTCAAGCTTTGTTGGTTTTACTCATTCTACTTATTATTTTTATTATAGCCGCAATCAGGTTTGAGAGAAGAATGGTAACAGCTTTAGTGATCATGCCATTACTGGCAATGGTTTCTTTGACATTTTATTATAAACCTCAAGTTTTGAATGAGGTGCGCGTCACCAAGGTATACAGTGGATCTATTGTGGTGCAGGATGGGTATAGAAAATACTTGATTACTGAGGAGCTATTCGACTGTACAGAAGGAGATCTGATAGAAGGACTTTATATATTAGATCCACTCCCACCTGGAATCAACGGGTACGCAGGAAATCTGATTATCAGTGAGGTTTCTATAAAACAGGACTTTTTGTCGAAGCTGGTTGCCTTTAAAAAAAGCTTAGTGAATGAAGTCATTGGCGTATATGGATATGATATTGGTGGTCTGATGGCATCTCTTGTATTAGGGAGCAAGGATGATATAGGAGAAAAAAGAGCGGGGGATATGAAGGATATGGGTATAATGCATATTCTTTCCATTTCAGGTTTTCATTTTGCTCTGTTGGAAAATATGCTGAAGAAAATGAAATTAGGACGAAGCAGTATCATCATCTTAGGACTATATGCGCTCTTCATCAACAGTATTCCAGGGTATCGTACGCTACTGACAATAACCTACAGAACAATAGCTCATTATATCAAAAGAGATCCGGATCCCTTAACGGGGATATGTTCAGCCCTTATGATACAAACCTTTTTAAGCCCCTATATTATTTTTAAAATCGGATTTCTGCTCACTTATCTAGCAACTCTTGGAATTGTTTTATTCCATCAGAGAATCTTACGTGGGATGTATTATCTTCCATCCTCAGTTTCAAAATCCTTATCGCTTACTCTTGCGGCGTTATCTTTGTCTTTCCCGGTAATAATTTCATTAACACCAGAGTTTTCTTTGGGTGTATTTATTGGGAATATGATTCTTGTACCGCTATATGCTATTGTCACGTATCTTTCATTTCTTTGTATACTACTTGTGCGATTTCAAGTACTCATTTTCTTAGTTCTTCCATTCGTTGAAGTTTTTTTTGATTTTTCATTCCACTTGGGAAATTTCATGAGTCAATACATTCTTACGTTGAATCTCGAACATATAATTTACAGCTACATTTTTTTTGTGATTATTATTGGAACGGTTTTTCACATAGGCGCGTTAAAAAGAGGGGTCCTTTTATTAACATTAGTCTTAGTAATAGGCTTACCATGGGGTTCATCAGTAAAAATATATAATAATTTCGGTTCTCCATTTATAAGGATTACACATAATTTTGAGAATTATGATATCATGGATTATAGGATTGCTGAAGGTGGTTATCTACCGCTGAGAAAAGAGGAAAAGCTGGATTTTCAATCAGTAGATCTTAGAATTATTCCATCTGAAAAAGAACGGGAAATTCCCCATATTTATGTGAACGGTAAAGAACTTGCATTTTCACGAAGCATCGAGTATTTTGGTGGAGTGAAAGTTATTCATAAGTATGTATTCTGGAATGAAAGGATTATTAAGGTACGAGAGTGGATTACTTGGAATTAAAAGAAATAGTGAAAAAAGGACAAAAACGAGCATATTTGATATTTGCTCAGGATGAGCAGCTGATTTTTCAGGTTAGAGATGAATTAAGAAAAAAAGTCGTTAAAGAGGATTCTTTAAGTCATATTAAGCTAGATGGAAATCGATGCACATATGAAGATATTCAGAATGCGATTTCGACATATTCCATGTTTAATGAGGATATTCTAGTGGAGGTATCAAACTGCCATTTCATGGATGGAAGTCAAAGCACTCCAATGAGAGAGCTGGTAGAGGAGTATCTTAAAGATCCAAGAGAAGACTTGTATTTCATTGGATATTATAAGTATGAAAATGAGCTCAGCAAGAAGAATTTCTATTTAGACAGATTAAATAAGAAAGTAAGTCCGATCAGCATCATTGAAGGAATAGATTCCTTGAAACCTAGAGGAATGGTCGGGCTGATTGAAACACTTTTTGCAGAAAGAGAAATTGAGGTAAATAAGAATATTGCACCATTCATCAGTGAGGTGTTTAAAGGAAATTCATTGCAGCTGGAAAAGGAGATTGAAAAACTCCTTGCATACACAGCAGGCAGAGAAATAAGAAAGGATGATATCCTTGCAATTATGGAAATCTCAGATGAACGTCACGTGATGAATCTTCTTGATCTGATCTTTACTGAGAGAGGACTTGGAAGGAATATAAAAGATATTCTTAATCTTGTGAATGACCTGATCTATCGAGGAGAGAAAGCTGAAATGATCATCGGGCTGGTTGGTTCGAGACTTAGGCTGCTCTTTAAAATTAAGATTCAAAAAGAGAAGAATGCATCAACACAAGATATCATGAAACAGCTTAAAACGGGTAGTGCATGGTATGCAGATCGAATGACAAAAATCGCAAATGCAATATCCATCACTGAGTATCATAAATTGTTTAAAGTGCTACTCGACCATGAACTGATTCTCAAGACGACTTCAGTTGATACGATGTCATTACTAGAAATGCTTATACTTTCTATGGTAAATGCGCGAGATACGAAATAATAATTGTAATAAAGAAGTCCTGGTAAAATGCTTATTTATAAAATTACGATCATTCAGAGCAAGAAAATAAGAGCTGCTTCAGAGTCAGATGATCTGATTCTAAAGCAGCTCTTTTAAAGGTAAAAACCCGAGCAGCAAAATTCTTTACTCTCGGGTGATTATTATGCTAATTTATTCAATTTAAGTGTAAGTCTGGACTTCTTTCTAGAAGCAACGTTCTTATGAATCATTCCCTTAGATGCAGCCATATCTATGGACTTAATTGCAGAACCCAGAAGTACCTTCGCTTCATCTACATTACCTGCTACAATAGCAGTCTCGTACTTCTTGATAGAAGTCTTAAGCGCAGATTTAGCCATTTTGTTTCTAAGTGTCTTAGCCTGTGTTACCTTAATTCTCTTTTTTGATGATTTGATATTTGCCACTTTTTCACCCCCTCCAAAAATTTTTCGATAATATCATATTTCAACATTACCTAAAGGGTTAACTCTAGCAATTTGGGGAAATATGCTTGCGAGTCTTTAACATTGGTATTATATCATCATAAACATTTAGTTTCAAGCATTTAAAGTGGAAATCGAAAAAGAAAAAATCCAGTTCTCGGTCTCCGTATGGTATAATATATTTTGGGAAAAAGTTATGAGGTGAAAGTTATGCAGAGTGAAAGACAAAAGAAAATAAGAAACTTTTCCATTGTTGCACATATTGACCATGGAAAGTCGACATTGGCAGATAGACTTATAGAATATACAGGCACTTTATCACATAGAGAAATGGATAAACAGGTGCTGGATAATATGGAATTGGAACAGGAAAGAGGAATCACCATTAAGTCTAAGGCTGTTAGGCTGGTTTACAAGAGAGAGGATGGAGATTATATCCTGAATCTTATTGATACTCCTGGTCATGTGGATTTTAATTACGAGGTTTCCAGAAGTCTTCAGGCTTGTGAGGGAGCTATACTTGTGGTTGATGCAACCCAAGGTGTTCAGGCACAGACTTTAGCAAACTGTTATCTAGCATTAGATAATGATCTGGAAATATTACCTGTCATAAATAAAATAGACTTGTCATCAGCTCGTGTTGATGAAGTTGTGAAAGAAATAGAAGATATAATAGGGATAGAGGCAGAAAACTGCCCTAAAATTTCCGCGAAAACCGGACTGAATATATTGGATGTCCTTGAAGGTATTGTGGAACATATTCCTGCGCCTGAAGGCGATGAAGAAGGTACTTTGAGAGCTCTGATTTTTGATTCTACTTATGATTCCTATAAAGGAGTAGTATCTTTTGTAAGAATTAAAGAAGGAACCATCAGACCAGGAACAAAAGTGAAATTCATGGCGACAGGAAAAGAGTATGAAGTTACAGAAGTCGGTGTATTCGTTCCAGAGTATCTTCCGGTAGAAGAGCTCAGAGCTGGAGATGTAGGATATATAACGGGTAGCATCAAGAATGTAAGAGATGCACGAGTCGGAGATACCGTAACAACGGCAAAGAACCCAGCAACAAAAGCACTGCCTGGTTATAAAAAAGCTGTTCCTATGGTCTTTTCAGGGATTTATCCTGTGGATGGTGCTGATTACGAAGAGTTAAAAGAAGCGCTGGGTAAACTTCAGATCAATGATGCGGCTTTGGATTACGAATATGAATCATCAATCGCACTGGGATTCGGTTTCAGATGCGGATTCCTAGGTCTCTTGCATATGGAAATCATACAGGAGAGAATTGAACGAGAATTTAATATTCCAATCATAACGACAGCTCCATCTGTCATCTATAATGTTTTCAGGACGAATGGTACTTCAGTTCAGATTACAAATCCTACAAACATGCCAGCACCTACAGAAATAGATCATATGGAAGAACCAGTGGTAAAGGCATCAATCATAACGCCTTCAGATTATGTTGGGGCAGTCATGGAACTATGTCAATCCAGAAGAGGAATCTATGTGAGCATGGAATATGTAGAACAGACCAGAGCTGTTGTAACCTATAAGATTCCACTGAATGAAATTATTTACGATTTCTTTGATACATTGAAATCAAGAACCAGAGGATATGCTTCACTGGATTATGAATTAACTGGTTACCAGGTAACAAAGCTTGTCAAACTGGACATTATGCTTAATGCCGAACCAGTGGATGCACTTTCTATGATAGTTCCTGAAGAAAGAGCTTATGTTAAGGGTAGAAATATAGTTGAAAAATTAAAAGAAGTCATACCAAGACATATGTTTGAAATTCCTATACAAGCAGCAGTAGGTTCAAAAATCATCGCACGAGAAACTGTAAAAGCGATGCGTAAGGATGTACTTGCAAAGTGTTATGGTGGAGATATCACAAGAAAGAAGAAACTGCTTGAAAAGCAGAAAGAAGGAAAAAAACGTATGAGACAAGTAGGATCTGTTGAAGTTCCTCAAGAAGCGTTTATGAGTGTGCTTAAGGTTGAGTAGGTGAAAAATTTGAAAACATACGGATTATATATTCATATTCCTTTTTGTGAGCAGAAGTGCTACTATTGCGATTTTGCATCCTATTCTGGAAAAGGAGAGTATGTAAAACAGTATCTTAATGCATTGGCGAAAGAAATAAGCAGGAAAACGCAGGATAAAGTCTTCGACACAGTATTTATCGGTGGAGGAACACCTTCGTTTTTATCAGTCGAAGAACTTGCAATACTTTCAGAGAGTCTCAGGAACATCCGTTTGACTGATGATTATGAGTTTTCAATGGAATGTAACCCAGGTAATCTGACGATGGAAAAAGCTCAGAAAATCAAGAAAACGGGTGTCAATCGACTATCAATCGGATTACAGTCGTCTAACGATCATATTCTACTGGATATTGGACGAATCCATACTTTCAATGAGTTTAAAGATAATTATCTGATGCTCAGAGATCTGGGGTTTGATAATATCAATGTGGATATCATTTATGGACTGCCAAATGAAAATAAAGAGATATTGAAGAAGACTTTACAGGATGTGCTCCTACTGAAGCCAGAGCATATCTCCTGTTATTCTCTGATTATTGAGGAGTTCACACCTTTTTATTACAAGAATAAGAAGAATGAACTTCATCTCCCTGATGAAGAGACCGAAAGAGAAATGAATTCCATGGTCATAAATACGCTGACCAGCTTCGGGTATGAAAGATACGAAATATCAAATTATGCTCTTGATGGTAAAATGTGCAAGCATAACATCAGATACTGGGAAGGTAGAGACTATGTGGGCTGTGGAACCTCCGCCCATGAGTATGTTCATGGTGAACGTCAGGAGAACATTCGTACAATCGAAGGATACATCAGAAAGATTGAAGAAGAAGGAACAGCGGCTATAAGGGAACATCAGAATACATTTGAAGAAGATGTGGAAGAATATGTCTTTATGGGCATGCGCATGATGAAAGGTCTTTTGAAAAAGCGGTTCCAGGATAGATTTAAAGTCAGTATGGAAAGTCTCTATAAAGACATCATTGATAAACATGTGAAAGAGGGACTTCTGATTGATACGGAAGAAAGCCTGCGTTTTACTGAAAAAGGTGTTGAATTTTCCAATCTGGTATTAAGTGATTTTCTTCTGAGTTCTTAATAGAATATATTACGATAAGATAAAAGCCCGTAGATCACCTGATGATCTACGGGCTTTTTCGATTAGTTCTGATCTCTGGTGAAAACAAGCGTTTTCTCATGAGAAAGTTCTCTGTTGAAAGCATAACCGCTGTAGTTGAAACCTTTAAGCTCTTCTACTTTTGTTATATTGTTGACTGCCATATATCTTGCCATTTCACCACGAGCGACCTTGGCATAATATGCGACAATCGGATATTTATCCTTTTTCTTTTCTCTGAATTCAATATTATATACATCTAGCTTGATGTCTTTGGGGACAATGACTTTTGAATATTCTTTAGATGCCAGATTGATCAGTATCTTATCTTCTGATTCTTTTTCAAGGAACTTTTTGACTTTATTACCCCAAAAGGCATAGAGGTCTTTTCCCTTTTTATTTTTATGTTTTGTACCCATTTCAAGTCGATATGGCTTGATCTGATCCAATGGCTTCAAAGCGCCATACAATCCGGAAAGAATTATAAGGTGATTGTTAAGATAGTCAACTTCACTGTCCTTCAGAGTGTCTACATCGATTCCTTTAAAGACGTCTCCTCTAAACAGGTAGACAGCAGGGTATTCTTCAGCTTCATCAAAGCCCTGAAATCGGTCATGATTTAATGTGGCCAGATCTGTACTGATGTGCATGAGTTCTTCCAGTCCGGCAATATCATATTTTTTCATTTCCTGTGCCAATATTTTTGTATCCTTGATAAATTCAGGTTTTGTTGTTTCAATTTCAATTTTTTCTTCCTTCATGGTCTTTGAAGGGGAGACAATTGCGATCATAAAATACCTCCATCCTTTTGATAATTAAATTGTATCATATTTATTTGCTATTGTTTAGTAAATCAAAATGTTAAAATCAGGTTTTCATTACGGCTGCAGATAGGCTATAATTTGAATGAAGATAATAAAAGGGGGGAGTAGAATGGATCAGCATCTACTTGCAATTTATGAAGAGAAGATAGGTAGACTCATCAGGAATTTAGCCAACAACAATTTAAAGGGTACTTATCTGAAAAGTGTCGATGAGTTAACGGATTATCTGGATAATCAGGTTCAAGATGGAAGCCTTGTTTCTGTGGGTGGATCTCAGACATTGTTTGAACTGAATCTTATCGAGTATTTAAGAAACCGGAATATCAGGTTTCTTGATCGTTACAAAGAGAATCTGACGGGGGATGAGAAGAAAGAAATTTATCGAAAAAGTTTTTTTGCAGACTTTTATTTTTCATCTACCAACGCCATAACCGTAGATGGACATCTATATAATGTAGATCATACCGGTAATCGCGTTGCAGCGCTTCTGTATGGGCCTGAAAAAGTGTTTGTGATAATTGGTATCAACAAAATTGTCGACACTGTGGAGGAGGCTATCGCTCGTGTGAGATCAGTGGCTGCACCTGCAAACAATGTTCGGCTGAACAGGAATACACCATGTGTCAAGTTTGGCAGCTGTGTAGACTGTAAAGTGGAAGACCGAATCTGTAATGAATATACACTGATTAAGAGACAGGCCGTCAAAGATCGTATCGAAGTCATTATCCTGCCTTTTGAGCTTGGTTATTAACAGCATGATAAAAGAGCTTCCTGAAAATTTTGGTTCTTTCTGAACATTGGGTAATGTATATATAGAGAATATGCTGGCGGTTTGAG
>CAZXUT010000032.1:0-39049 GCA_964643785.1 uncultured Proteiniclasticum sp. | reverse complement strand
CTGAAGTTTAATATTAAACTTCAGACCTTTCATTATGTCTATTTGACGCTTACTAATAACTTAGATGATATGATTATTGATCAAAGACAACTGTTAAAATTTTATAATACGAAGTTAATTTTGCATATGATTGAAGAAATTAGAAATAAAGTAGTTTCTCTAAAGGTGAATACTGGAAAAGTTAAAGGGTTATTTATACGATATGAGAGAAAGATAGACTCACTGATAACTAATAGAAGAGAAGATATAAACAACTTTTTTTCGTTAGCTGGATTTCCATACAAGTTTATTATTAAGACAGATGGAGAGAATAGGGCAGTGTCGTATTTAATACCAAACTATCTTTCAGAAGAAAACCGAGTTACTGAACCCGAAAAGCGATTAAGTTGGGGTGAAAAAAATGCATTTTCTTTAGTAATGTTTATGTTTGAAGCAATAAGTGATGATGCAGATTTAATCGTGTTAGATGATCCAATAACATCTTTTGATAAAGAGAAGAAGTTTGCTGTTGTGAGAAGGCTTTTTGATAATCAGAAAAGCAGCTTTAAAAAAAGGACTGTTATAATTTTCACTCATGATTTACAACCAATCATAGATTATGTACATGGTGGTTTTTTTAATCGGTTCGGATTAACAACTCCAGTAAAGGCAAAATGGCTTCAGAATCAAAATGGAATTATTAGTGAAGATGATATTGATTATTGTGATTTGGTTAACACTGTTGAGTTGACAAGAAATATTGCAGGTGATACTTCATATAAAATACCTGTTCGAATAGTAAACTTAAGAAAGTACATTGAATTAACGAAACCGAATTTTTCGGAAACTCCAAGTTATAAAGTGTTATCGAATTTAATCCATGGCAGAAAAAATCCATTAGATAGGGATGAAGAACCTTTAGAAGCAAGTTTATTGAAAGAGGGCTGCAAAGAAATTGAGGGTTATTTAAAGATTGGTAGTTATGATGAAATTCTTTTGGAAATGTCAAATCAAAAGCTTCTAGACATTATTAAAGATCAAAATAAGTATAATAAAATAATTGCAATAAGGTTACTATTTGAAAGTGATAGGTTAAATTTATTAACCAAGCTAAAAAAACAATATCCTTCTACGTGTAAGTATGTTAACGAAACAAATCATGTGGAAAATGATTATATCTTCCAATTAAATCCCCTTAAGTATTTCAGTATTCCTGATAACTATCTGAAAGATTTGGAAGAATTTATTATATCAGAGAGTTGATAGTGGGAAAAATAAGAAAGGACA
Organism: uncultured Proteiniclasticum sp.; assembly: GCA_964643785.1. GTDB lineage: Bacteria > Bacillota > Clostridia > Clostridiales > Clostridiaceae > Proteiniclasticum. Next base: position 37,783 of record CAZXUT010000032.1, on the reverse strand, counting down.
TTCAAGTATTCTAGTCCAGCAATCTTTTGAATAGAGCTGATAAGGAGCATCCAAATGGAAATAATAAATGAATTTGTACATATCATCTTCGAGATATAATCAGTATTGGAAAACCAATTGACAAGAAAAAGTATAGTACTCTTGATAGAGGTTTGCCACATCAACCAAATAGCAAATGAGTTGAAGAACAACTGGAGTGAATTCAAGATAGCCTTAAAGAATCTAGAAATTGTATTGAAGGATAATTTGATGGGAACAAGCCAAGATTTGTTTCTATAGAAGATTGGAAAAGGTGGAGAGGTAATAGGAATAGACTAGCAAACTTACACCTAATGGAAGGTAGAAGTAATTCCAGTAAGAGTGATATGAGATTTGCTGATTATTATAATGATATGAACGATAATCAGAAGGATGACTTTCGTAAGCAAGCAATCATTCCAGACGGAGTATCAATAAAGTTGGAACACTTTGACGAGTTCTATGAAAAAAGAAAAGAAATATTGACTGCAAGAATACGTCAGTTGCTTGAATAAGGAAGTTTTGATTATTGCAGAATTAAACTCTACTAAACTAATAAACAAGAAGGAAGGTAATCACATGTTTAATGCGAAGTTAAGAAAAAATGCAATCGACAATTATAATGGAGCAGTTAAGCGTTATGAAATAGTTGCCAATAATTTAGGCAAAAATACGAATGTTCTTTATAAAGAGCGTGAAAAAGCTTTAGAACTTGTTAAATTAATAGAAGAACGAATTAATCAATTAGCAAACACTCCAAAGGAATTCAAAGTAACACTTCAAAAAATTGATATTGAAGTGGAAAATTTTAAGACAAAACAACAAGAAATTAAAAAGGCAGAAGCTGAAGCAAAAGCCGCTGCTGGAGGTTCTGGAGCTGGCGCAACTTTGAGTGCACTTGGAGTTGCTGTAGCGACAATGGGTCCAACAGCAGCAATGGGTATTGCTACTACTTTTGGTGTTGCATCAACAGGTACTGCTATCTCTGCTTTATCAGGAGCCGCTGCGACTAATGCTGCATTGGCATGGCTTGGTGGTGGCGCATTAGCAGCTGGTGGTGGCGGAATGACTGCAGGTAGTGCATTCCTCGCACTAGCAGGGCCAGTAGGTTGGACAATTGCTGGTGTTATGCTAGCAAGTTCGGTTGGTTCAGGCTTATATGCCAGTGATAAAAATAAAAAAACTGCAAATAAGTTAATTGCTGAGAGAGAAAATCTCGAGAAAATGATTAGAAAATTTAACAATATGAACTCAGAAGTCAAGGCATTGGCGGAAACTACTAACACTCAAATTACTGGAGTAGCTAAGGCAGAGAAGGCTTTAATTGGAAGTGATTATAGTCAATACACCAATGATGAAAAACTACAAGCTGGATTACTTGTGAATTCGACTTTAACTTTGGCACAGCTAATCAATAAGGAGCTAAAATTAGATGCTTAGTGAACAGACTATTGATAATAATATTGAACAAGGGATTGCTTCATATGTCGATTATTTAAATAATATCCGATTGACAGATCTGATGAATACATTAGACTCAATTCTTACTAGTGAAACAGATAAATTATCAGACTTAGCTACAAAATCAGCAAATGCATTATCAAATCTAGATTGGGCAAAAACAGAAATCGATAATCTTATCAATATTAATCGTGGTGGAGATACTGGTTTACATGGCTTTATCTCAGAGTTTGCTGAAACGGGTATAAGAAATGCAAGAGATGTTTATCAAGGACTACAGAAAAGTGTAGTACTATTAAATGATAATGGACCTGCAGATATTCTACTTCAAGGCAAAGATGTGCAAATGAAGTTTTATGTCGATATCTTAAAAGAGATTAAGCAATCATCCAATTATGATAAAATGAGTATGATTTTTCCAAAAGACCATGTGGAAGTTATAGATGAGATTATGAGCGGCGCAAAATCTGTAGAATTCAATGGAAATATCTTGTCTAACTCTCAAATCAATAATATTAGAAAGGCCATTGAAGATGAGAGTGCTCTGCGTGGCGTTTCTTATGATAAATGGTTAGAATCATCAGTTCTTAAATATAAAGATGTTCAAAAAGGAACAATTGACCAGACGTTATCAGGGGAAGTAAAAGGCATAAATAAGCAAACTGATCAACAAAAATATGGTGTTAAAAAAGAAGCGGATAGCGATAGATTAAGCGCCCAACAAGAAGCACAACCAAATTTTGGTGAAGCATCTAAAGTTGCTGGAATAGGTGCAACAGTGCAAGGTGGATTCAATCTAGGAATCTTTGTCTATCAAAAGCATAAAGATGGAAAAGAAGTCTGGGATTTTGATATTGAAGATTGGAAAGGTTGTGGAATCAGTACAGCTAAAGGTGCTATTAAAGGTGGACTTTCTGGATATGCAATATATGGATTAACAAACGTTTGTCACCTTGCTGCACCAAGTGCTGGTGCAATTACTTCAGGAACATTTGGGTTAAGTAATGCCATTGTCAAATATAGAAAAGGTGATGTTGATAGTGATGGATTTATTGATTTAGTAACACTAAATGCCATTGATGCAGCAGGGGCTGCTATTGGTGCTGCTATAGGACAAACAGTTATCCCAATCCCAGTCGTGGGCGCTTTGGTTGGCTCAATCGTTGCAACCACAGCACTAAGTCTTGGAAAAGGTGTCCTAAATAAACATGAAATAGACGTTATCAATCTTTATCAAGATAAAATATATGCATTTGCTGTAAAATTGGACAAAGAATACCAAGTAAAACTAGATGAGCTTTTGAATAAATATCATAAACTCGGGGAAATGCAGCAATATTCGTTTGACTTCAATATCAATGTTCATCTAAGATTTGTTTCTTCTATTAATTTAGCGAAGTCAGTAGGAGTATTAGAGGAAAGCATTCTAAAAAATGAAGATGAAATTGATGAATACTTTCTAGGTTGATTTGTTCCCACATACGAGAGTCAAGGTAGGATAGATTCCCGTAAAGCGACCCTTTATAAAAAAAGTTTGAAACAATGAATTTGACAGCTATCAATTCAACTCTAACTTCGGCTCATACAGACACATATAAAATAGCAATATTGATTCAATCTAAAGAAGAAAAGCTCATTATGAAATAACTGGATTGCACTGCGGGATGAATACTTACGCAATTCATACGGTGACATTAATGCATGGGCGGAGCAGTCACATGAATTGTTATTCTGTATAACCAATATCTATTAGTGTCAGATTTTTATGTTTTTCATTCAGTGAGTATGACGTAATACGAACATTTACATAATTTGCAGTTAAAATTTCCCTGTCTACCCAGTTACTGCACCACTTTGTAATCGCTCTTGGTGTCACATCGAAAATTTCTGCAAGATCCTTAGTTTTAACTCTATCAATGCCCTTTTCAAGCATATAACGTAACATCTTTTTATCCTTTTTATCTAAGTCACTCAATTCTAATTTCTCTTGTTCACTTATCGTTACTTCTTCTGCCTGCCTTGCAATATTTTCGGCATTAAACCTCATAATTCGAATAAAGTACTCTATCCAATTTTCCAGATGAGGTGGTTTGTTTCTCCCATCATAATACAATACGGGAAGCCCCATCTGAAGATTCCTATAATACCCATCCAGATCATTTGCGTAGTATTCTTCCATTGAATTTAAACCTTTAAAATCATAACCGCTTAGCATCAACACATATGTAGCTAATGCTCTGCATGTTCTTCCATTTCCGTCCTCGAATGGGTGAATTGTAACAAGCTGATAAGCGATAATCGCGGCTTTAATTGGTACGGGTAAAGAATTCTCCATACTATACCATGCTACCAAATCATTCAAAAGTGGTTCAATATCAGCTACCACCGGCGGTATATATTCAGTAGTCCTGGTTATACTATCATAAACTGCAAAGAGTGCACCAGGTGGAGTTTCTTGTCTGAACCCTATCACTTTTTTTCTGATGTCTTTTCGTTCGATAATTCCATGCAACTCTAGAATCAAACGAATATCAATAGGTCGCTTTTCTTCTCTGCATTTCTCAAGGAATGATAGGGCATCCCAATAGTTAATAACTTCTCTTTCAGCATCTATTTTCGTTTTTTTACCTTTTTCAGTGATTACACGCTCAACCTGATCATAAGAAAGCACATTACCTTCAATGCTTGTGGAAAAATGTGTTTTTTTCATTTTGGCTTTGTACATCAACTCCTGCTTGATCCTTGTCGGTAAGTACAAATAGTCCAATTGTGTTTTGTGTTTTTCAATATTTATTAAATCATTTACAATATCATTTGTGTATGTGAATTTAGGTTCAAACATACCTCACCTCCTAGTATCATTTAAATAATTGTACCATACCTGTTCCTTATTTCATACTATTCTGTTCCTTAATTGTTCCTTATTGTTCGCTGTTTAGTTCCTTGTTTTTTCTCTTGTGTTTTATAGACTACCGATGAGAACGATGAGCATCGTTTTTCCCGCGAGAGAAATCCCTTGAGAGGTGAAGCTTATGTATTTGTCTCTCTAGGAGACAGGTATCTTAAGCACGTGTTCTTCCCGGAGCCTATGGGTCCGAAGATGAGTACAACCTTTCCTTTTCTAATATGAAATCCACAGTTTTAAGCGAGTTTATATGAAAGACTTCACTAGTCTTCTAGAGATGTCACATTGAAAAAAATACGATTCTCTCGGAATTTGCAAGAACCACCAAACTGGATCTTATAAGGGCTTAATATAAGTGGCCAAAAAGAATCGCTGAAATCAAATTAGAAGTAGTGATATCAGTTTTTATAAAATAGATACAGTGTCTTCAATTCAATACGTTATATTCGAACCTGTATACAGGATAATATGGATTGAAAGCAGATACTATGATTCAATCTTCTTCAGGATAAGAGTTAATACTATGATTTAGGAGAATATTATAGGAATCTTCATACATTAAGCTAATAGAATAGATTTATTGAGGCTCAGTACTATTGATTTACACTGAATATTGACCCCCTTTTTACACTGAAAGTTGACCCCCTCACCGAATAATAATATTCTTAGGATGTGTAAAAAAGCAGCCTAAGGAGGACAGAGCAGGTGAAGGACATGCAAGACTGGAACGCAGTGAAAAAAATGTATGATAAGGGGGTATCCAAGAAGCAGATTGCAAGAGAACTGAAGATGTCAAAAAACACAGTGAAGAGACTTTTGGATCTGGACAAGGAACCTGTCTATAAACGGGAGAGAAGCCCGACCAAAGTTGATGACTACAAAGATTTCATCCGACTCTGGTACCTCGATGGCGAGTACGCCTTCATCGGAACCAGAATCTTCAACGAACTGGTAAAGATCGGATATACCGGAACGATTAACCCTGTCTACCGATACCTTAAGACACTGGATGCGGAAAAGGGACAGATCAGCAAGAAAGCAACCGTGAGGTTCGAGACTCCTCCAGGTGACCAGGCCCAGTTCGACTGGGCGGAATACATGATGGAAATCGGTGGAAAGAAAATCAAGATTTACTGCTTCACCATGGTCTTGAGCTACTCCCGGATGAAAGCGGCTGTCTGTTCCAAAGCGGTGAACGGGTTGTGTATCTATGAGGCTATCCAGGACCTTTTCAGAAGTCTTGGCGGCGTGACCAGGGAACTGGTCATCGACAACCCCAAAGCGCTGGTCAACAGTCACAGGAAGGGTGAAGAGGTGGAATACAACACAAGTGCCCTGAAGATGTTCATGCATCTGAAAACCGATCCCAACGCATGTGAGCCCTTCCGTCCTCGGACGAAAGGAAAGGTCGAGAAACCGAACCAGTACATCGAGGAACAATTCGTCAAGGGCAGTCATTTCAATGACATGCATGAGCTCAATGACAGCATCCGAAGATTCATGGAGACCTGGAATCAGAAGGTTCATGGGACAACCAGGCGTGCGCCTGGAGAAATGTTTGAGGAAGAGAGGGATTCACTCCTTCCTCTTCCGACAAAACTGGTACTGGATATAGGAATGGAACAGAGGATAGTGAGCCCAGACTCCCACGTCACGGTGGGAACAAATCGCTACAGCGTTCCGGTGGACTATGTGGACCGACAGGTTAAGGTACGCACAGTCTATGGATATCTTCTGGAGATCTACGATGAGGAGATGAATATGATCCGGACCTGGGACATCAGTGAGGGCAGAAACGGGCGTGTCTATAACAGCAATGACTACAAGGCCATCGCTTCCAGAGTGCCCAGTTCCATTCCCGAGATCCAGCGCGTGTTCGAAGCGACATTCCCAAACGGACCAGCGTTCTACGCCCTGGCCAGACGCGTAACCAACCAGCCCTACTTCCATGCCAAAGAATTCCTGAAACTGCTGGATCTCTATGAAATGGAAGACCTCGATCTCATCCTTGCACACTGCATTGAGAACAACATCTTTAAAATCGATGATATGCGCAGAATCATTAAGGAGCGATTCTTTGAACTGGTGCTGACCTATGAAAGAACTAAATTATTACTCAACCAGGAAAAAGCACGGAAAGAACGGTTCCACCTGAAGAATGAGGAAGCACTGATCAGGAACCTGAACTATTACTAGAAAGGAGGACATCGCTTGAGCCAGAAGGAAATTATAGTAGACAACGAAATCAGAAGGCTGTTGAAGCAGTTCAAACTTCCTGACATGCATGACCGATTCAATGAGGAAATCGATCGAGCGGTTGAAGAGAACCTAGGTCACAGGGCTTTCCTGCAGAGGTTACTCGACGTGGAGGAACAGGGAAAGAAAGAACGGCTCAGACAGAAAAGAATCAAAGAAGCGCATTTCGAGGAATATAAGGTGATTGAGGGATTCGACTTCGGATTCCACGGGAACATCAGTCAGAGCAAGGTCCTGGACCTGGCCACACTGAGTTTCCTTGAAAAAAAGGAGAATGTGATCTTCATCGGTCCCCCGGGTGTCGGAAAGAGCCATATCAGTACTGGACTTGGAATGAAAGCATGCGAAGCGGGTCGATCGGTCCTGTTTGCAAACGCCATCGAACTGATGGATTACCTGTCCGAATGCCTTGAGAAAGGAACTCTGCGGCAGAGGCTGAATAAGCTATCTAAAGTGGACCTGCTCATCATAGATGACCTGGGCTATCTAAAAATGGGCAAAGAAAAAGAGAGCATATTTTTTCAGCTTATCCGTCAAAGATACGAAAAAAAATCTCTCATCATCACGACCAACCTGCCTTTCAACAGGTGGGATGAAGTCTTCACGAACGAGCTTGCAGCTGCCGCTGTGCTCGACCGTCTCCTTCATCATGCTCATGTTATCAGTATATCAGGAGACAGTTACCGCGTAAATAAAAAACTGGAGGAGGTTCTGGATGATTAGAAAAGATCCGACCATAGACTACGAAGGCTTCGTAGAGACATACAACCAAAAAGGCAAAGCGGAAGCCTCAAGACTCGTCAGAGACCTCTATGACTTCAGCATTCAGCAGATGCAACGTCGCCTGGAAAGGCAGACGGACTACGAATATGACAGAATCACAGGTGAATACCGGCACCGCGAGGTGCCGATGAACCCGCCCGATAAGTTTCTGAGTCTGGATGACCTGGAGAGATCAAGGAAACCGGTTCAGATTCCGGATACGGCCTCTACTGACCTGGACTTCGATAAGCTGGTTGTAGAACTGCTCTATGACCGGGGCTTGGAACTGAGCCGGTATATCCGTATTGATCATGGCACCAGGACCGTGATAATCGATAAGAACGGTCTGGTACAGGACGGGTTCCGGGTTGTGGAAAAATGACATAAGGGGGTCAGATTTCAACGTAAAAGGGGGTCAATTTTGCTTGACAAACAACAAGTACATTGTACTGAGTATTTTTCCTGATAATTCCACAAGATATTCACTGAAATTAGTGTGCTGCTTAAATATCCTGATATAATAAGAGTATCGAAAATTATTCTGGAGGTTCATATGAAAGCCAAGTCGTATATAGAGAAGTATCCAAAGAAAATAATTGAAATAACAGAAATTATAAGAAATTCAGGAGAAAACTATGAAGCAGCTGCAGTTGATGTCAGAAGATTAGTAGAAGAGGGAGTCCTTATTCCTGTAAAAGCTTCAGGCTTAAATGGACGAAGTCCTGTACTCTATAATAAATATAAGATTATACGGCTGAAGAAGGACTACACTGAAGCTTTCGGTAAAATCAAGCTTCTGCATGCCCGCTTTGATCATCATTATTATCTTACACATCCAGAGCTATACCTCTCTAATGCAGAAGAGATAGACTCCCTCAGTGATTTTCTCTGGAACAGATCCATAGAGCTTCAGGAACCCATGTCTATTAATGAACGATCCTTTTCTATTTTCGGCAAGGAGAAGCTTCTGAAATCCATAGAGAATCAGTTCTCCACTTTCTTCAGAATGCAGGGGTTCACCTTAGAAGATCTTCATACTTATCCTACGCCAGAACCCTTCTTTGAATATATCCAACCCGGAATAACAAAGGGAGATATTCTCATTATAGAGAACAAAGACACCTGGTATACCCTTCGAAAGATCATGAGAGAAGAGGACAAACCCATTCTCTTTGGTATCCTCTTTAAAGTCCTGATCTATGGAGAAGGAAAGAAGATCACCAGACAGTCCGGTAGGCTCAGGGAGTATATAGAAGAAATACTGGGAGAAGAAGAGCCAGACTTCTATTATTTTGGAGACCTTGATTATGAAGGCATTTCCATTTACCAGGAGGCGAAATCGAAAAATCCTGAGGTTGAAATAAACCTTCTGGTAGAGGCCTATGAAGCGATGCTTGAAGAAAAGCCTCTGAAAGACTATCCGGTAACCAGAGACCATAGAACACCCAGAGCAGACTTAGAAAGCTTTCTATCCCATTTTAATTTAGAACAACAGGAGAGAATACGAAATATTTTGGAGAATGGGCAGTATATACCCCAGGAGATTCTGAACCATAAAATCCTAAGATCCAGAATGAAAGGACAAAGGCATGTATGAATTCCTAGAAGGATTCCATCAGAGAATGCAGCTCATCGGTGTGGTGGATGCATTGATCAACCGTAGAAGCAGAAAAGCAGAACTGGAAAACCCCATTGGTGACAAAGAGTTTGAGAACCTCATCTTCTCTGTCCTGGTCTTTATCATGGAGAAAACCCTTACAGAGGAAGAAGAGTGCACCATTAAAACCATATCAGCCTTTGTCGAGAATATACTGGACGAGTATTACCATCATCCCAGTGCGAATGAGCTGGCTTTGCCCATTACCGAGTACATCATCAAAACGGTCCTGCAGTTTGAGGGAAAAAACACCTATTATCCTGTGATGAATTATGAGACCAGGGAATGGGTACAGCAACGCATTAAACTCCTTAATGAAAAAGTGGAAGACCGCCCACAAGGATATGTGAGCATCTACTCACTGACAGATCAGGGGTATGATTTTCTCTTCCGTACGAAAGAAGTGGACAACGAACTCAGCTTTTCAGTAGAAGAGTTCAAGCTTCGAGAACTGATCAGGAGAAAGAACTATAAGAAGGCTCTGCAGCAGAGCAATAACCTGGTCCAGATGGTACGCCAGAAGAAAAGAGATCTGGAGCAGTTCATCCAGTCTGCCAGAGGAAACATCCATGACCTTGACCTCACTAAGTTTGATGAACTCATATCCAGTATCTACAAGCTTCTTGAGGAAGAGTATAAAGCTCTGGGAGAGATTGAGAATATGGTGAGTATTTCTGAAGGAAGAATCAGAGAAGATTACGAGAAGCATGGAGAGCTCACAGAAGATCTGAGAAAAGCGCAGACGGAAATGAAAAAAATCATCCAGAACCTCTCCACAGCAAGAAAAGAGCAGTCCAATCTCATCAACAGCCGTGAAGGCTCCTATAAGATTCTGAAGTCCACGCTGGAGGAAAGTTTTCAGTTCACAACGCAAAAACGGTATGACTTTGAACAGGAAATTCTTCAGCCCATGGAGAAAATCAGTGAAGAAGGCTCTAAGAATCTCTGGAAACTCTTTACCCCGCTCTTTCATATTGAACCCTACAGGTACCTCCCAATAAGCCTTCTCTATAAAGCCCAGGGGAAGTTATCAGAAGAGGAATCCACAGAAGCAGAGGGCATCCTTGTGGATGAAGTGAAAGAAGATGTGGAGAAAGAGAGAAATGAGAAGATCAATCATATCTATCTGAAAATCCTCACATACATTGTAGAAGAGGCTAGGAAAAGAGATGGAACCATAGATTTCAAGACTCTTTGCGAAGAGCTGCAGAAAGACCATGAGGAGTTTAATAGTCTCATGCAGGAGAATCTTCTATTTATCACACTCCTAAAGCTCTATGAAATGGAGACCTTGGATGTAAGAGCCTTTAGAGAGTCTGACAAATCATTCTTAGGCAACAGCACAGGAGAATTCAATGTGGATGCACTCCTCCATCAGCTTATTTATAGGGGTTCTCCTTTTGAATCTGTAGAAAAGCTGATCTTTCAGAAAATTGAAAAGGACAGTTTCTATATTGTCCTGGAAGAGAAAAGCGATACCCTGCTCTATAAAAAGACCATAGAAGTAGATAATATAAGCATCAAGGTGGTGAATGAAAATGGAACATATTAGAACAGCCTCCGCACTTCTTAAAGTGCTCATGGAGGAAGGGAAACTTACCCGCGCTGCCCATAAGGATCTGTTTATGTCATATATCAGTGAAATGAAAGTGGAAGAAATACTGGATGCCATGACTGAAGAACTGGATGCGGAAGTGCTGAGAGTAAACAACATTCTCTATCTTATTCCCTCTCAGGAAAACGAGCTTCTGGGTTTTCGTCACAGGGATACCAGAGAATGGTTTGGCGGGTCTGCAAGGCAGACCGATGCCTTCCTTGCCTACTATATCTCGGCCGTAATCCTCAATCTCTTCTTTGGCGGGAAAAACAGAGATCCCAAGCAAAGAGAGTTTCTTTCCTTACTCCATGTTGTGGAAGAAATGGATAGAAGAACAGGCGAAGTCCTGAATCAGAAGGAAGCAGCAAAAGAGATGGACCAGAAAGTCAGTATGAACTTTGAAATCTGTGCTCAGATCTGGGACATCAAGAAAGGACATGAGGAAGGAAGTAGAGGCACCACCAAAATGGGATTTCTCTTAAGAGTAGTGAGGCTTCTTCAGACGGAAGGGCTTCTTCGGATCTCTGAAGATGAGAAGGAGATCAGAACAACAGAAAAGCTGGATGATCTTATGATTCATTACTATCTCAAAGAGGACAGGGTCCAGGAGATCCAGAAGATATTAAGGGAGGACGACCATGCCGAAAATCAGTAGAATTCGTATCATCAACTTCTCCTATAATGGAGACAAGAGACTTATTCTGGATGAACTTTTCAACCTTCATCAGGGAGAAGATGCCCTCATCAGTCTCAAAAATGGTGGAGGGAAGAGTGTACTTGTCCAGGCGCTGATGCAGCCGATTCTTCCAAATGTCATGCTTCAGAAAAGAAAAATGAGTGATTTTTTCGTGAAAAAGAAACAGCCTGCCTATATTCTCGTTGAGTGGAAACTGGATGGAGATGGTGGGTATCTTCTCACGGGCATCGCCATGATGAGTAAGGAAAGCACTTTCCAGGAATTGGAGGAAGGAAATCACTCGGTTAAGTATTTCACTTTTACAACAAGCTATAGGCTGAAAGATTCCATGGATATTCGACATATTGATCTCACCACCAAAGACAAGAACAGGGTTGTTGTAAAAAGTTTTGTGGAAGCCCAGAAACTCATTCAGGATGCGAGGAAACTCCATAGTGGAAGCGTGGCCTACTTCAGTGAATACGACAAGAAAGCCTATCAGAAACATCTGGAGAGCTTCAACATCCATCCGGATGAGTGGAAGACAGTGCTTCTGCCTATAAACTCTGAAGAAGGAGGACTCATCAAGATCTTTGAGAAATGCAGAACACCAAGACTTCTTCTGAGAGACTGGATTCTCAGTACTGTGAATAAAGTGATATTTGAGGACATTGAAGAATCCCAAAGTCTTACAGAGATGATGGGAAACCTTGCCCAATCAATGATTGACAATGAATCCTTTATCCTGGAAAGGGATCTTCTTACTGGTTTTTCAGGGAGACTGAAGGTGCTCAGTGATGCAGTATGTTCAGCTGCAGGGACTCAGTCGGAAAAAATCGAGAAGGAGAAGGAACTACGATCGATTGAACAGTTTCTGCACGTGGAGCTTGCTAGACTGGAAGAGAAGATGGCCTCTGCAGAAGAAGAGCTGGAAGAGAAAAAGAAAGAGCTCTATAGGATAGATCAGGAAAGAGTTTCCGAAGAGTTCTATATTGCAGAAGAGAACTATGAGAAGAGCAGACAAAAGGTGGAAGAGCTGAAGGCAGAGCTTAAAGCCTCTGAAGAAAAACTAGGTAACGTTAAGTACGACATTCAGGTGATGGAAGCCCGGATGGTTTATGAGGAGATTTTAAAGCTTCAGTCAGAGGTGGCGGGCATTGAGACCGAGCTTTTGAGACTGAAAGAACCCTCAGAAGACCAGGAGATGATGGAAAGAGTTGCTTACTCTCTCAAGATCGCCCTTGAAGCAAAAGCTCAGGAGCTTTTCGATAAACTGGAGGAGATGAGAGGTCATCTTCATGGCCAACAAAAGCGAAAAGAAGAGGGGAAGAAAGAAGAAGCGTCCATCAGACATAGTGAGAAGGAAAACATGAGGGCAATGAATGAGCATCTGTCCTTTATCAGCGCTTTTGAAAAAGAGGAAAAAGATCTTACTGAGCGGTTCTTTGTCAGTATCCAGAGAAATCTTTTGAAAGGACTGGATGTGAAGGCAGCAGATGCTTTAATCTTATCCATCCGTAAAGAGGCGGAAGAGGCAGTTCGAGTACTGGAAACCGTGGAGCAGAAGAAGGCTCAGGCGGTGGAGGAAGAGGAAGCCGTTCTGGAGGAAGTTCCAAAGGTAGAAGTGAGAAGAAAGGAACATGAAAATGAACTGAAAAAGCTTGTGGGTGAGCTGAGAGAATTTGAGAGGAAAGAAGAGGCAGTTCTTGCCTGCCTTAATCGCTATGACATCAGTTCCTCCAAGAGATTCCAGAAAGAGTATCTCTTGTCCGTCTTCAAAGAGCTGCTGGAAACAGCTCAGGAGAAGCTGGACACTGCAAAAGAGGAGATTAGAAGCCTCGATAAAAGAAAGTCTGCCATGGAGAATGGAATTCTGCATGTATCCAAAGAGTTTTTTGATCATCTGATGGATCTAGGCATTGAGTTTGATACAGGAGAAAATTATCTTCAGAAACACAGTATGGAGATTCGAAGAAACCTTCTCAAGTCTATTCCTCTACTTCCTTATGCTTTTCTCATGACAGAGGAAGAGCTGGAAAAGCTGAAGAGTAACCTGCCGGAACATCCAATGCTGCAGCTGGTACCTGTGCTGACCTATGGAAGCCTGGAAGGAAATAGGGAGGAAAGCGGTGCTTTCGTCATTATTGGTCAAGGTAGAGTCATATTCTCGAAACCTGATGAGAAGCTCTTTGAAAGTGACGGGCTAGAGGCTTATAAGGCTGAGCTTATTAAAAAGCTTAGAGAAGAAGAGGAAAGCAGAAAGCATTATGAGGCTTACTTGAAAGAGCTGAGAGACAATGAAAGACTTATTCAGAACTTCCATTATACAGAAACCTATTTTAAAGAAGCCAAGGAGAAGGAGAAAAAGTATCTGGAAGAGATTTCAGAACTGAAAGACAGGTCCGAGGCGCTTAAAGCCAGAAGATCTGAAATCAAGGAGCTTAAGCAGACACTGGAGAAAGAGCAGGAAGAGAAGAAAAGAGAGAGAGACGAAGTAGAGAGAAAACTGAGGAAGCTGGTAGGGCATCTTATTAAGAATGAGGATTATGAACTCCATCTCCATAAGAAAGAGAATCTTGAGAAAGAACAGGAGAATCTGGATAGGAGATTAAAGGGTTTAAAAGCTGAAGAAGACGAAATCACTTCGATGACCGAGAATATCCAAGAAAACATCTGGCGTCTGGATGCTGAGCACACCAAAGTTTCCAAGGAGAAGGATCTTTTTGCCAATGCCAAGGAGAAAGCCCTGGAACAAGGGAGCATAGAGGAGCTTCAGGCGAAATACAGTAAGTATCAGGAAAAGATAGATGGGAACATCAATCGCTTGGAGAAAGACTTTTCAGACAGGACCAATGCTCTTAGGACGAAAGAGAAGAAGCTTCTAAGTACCGGAGTTTCCGAAGAGAAGTACCAGTCGATCAGCTATCTTGAGTCTGAAATGGATAGAATGATTGGAGTACAGGAGCATCTGGAAATAGATGTGAGAAGAAAAGCTGAAGTTTCAAAAGATGCAGAAGTAGAGGCGGGAAGATTCTCAGGTGTCTGTGAAACCAAGAGAGAAGATCTCAATTTCAAAGGAATTGCCTTGCTTCCAAAAGAGGACGTTCACGGCAAGTATAAAGAAAGGTCCGTTGAGTGCCGAACTTCAATGAAAAAAATGGAGGAGCTTAAGAAGTCTCTTGAGAAAACCATTAGAAGCTATACAGATATTCAAGGCAAAATTCAGGAAAGACTGAGAGAAAGTAAGATCAAGGTCAGCATCAAAGTATGGCCCATGGACAGAAATGTGGAGCTTGGTTTTAAAGAGGTGTCTGAAGATCTGATCTCTCTTAATAAGAGACTTTCTGAGGAAAAGACGGAAATTCAGCAAAACTACTGGAAGCTGAAAGAGGACTACAAGGAAAAACATCAGCATCTTTCCAGTATTCTTTATACTGTAGAAAAAATGTATGATTCAGCAGAAAGAGATCCTGATAATTATTACTATCTTTTCGAGTATATGGAGAATCAGCTGGAAGTTCTTAATAAACTGATTAAAATTCAGGACACTCAGCTGGAATACATGGAGAAGAATTTCGATGATGCGGTCAGGCAAAGCTACGCTCTGGCGAAAGAAATCTATGACCATGTGAACAGAGTGGCGGATGACTCTAGTATTCAGCTGGATGGTAAAAACAGGAAAGTGAAGATGATTGAGATCATACTTCGGGAGCTGGAACCTGAAGAGAAGGGCATAGAAGCGATGAAGCTCTATATCAAGGAATGTGCCAATGATGTAAAAGAGCAGCTTAAAGGAGGCAAGACAAAGAAAGATGTGAAGGATCTCATCTCAAAGTTTATGTCCAGTGAAGAGCTTCTAAATGTGATTTCTGATCTGTCAGATCTTCGCATTAAAGCCTATAAAGTGGACATCAATGCCCAAAACAGCAAGGCGAAGGACTGGGAGAAGGTCATGCGTGAGAATTCTGGTGGAGAGCGTTTCGTATCCTTCTTTGCGGTGATGATTGCCCTCATGTCCTATGCGAGAAACAGCCGCAAAACAACGGAGGACTATAACAGAAAGAATAAGGATTCTAAAGTGCTCCTTATGGATAATCCCTTTGGTCCGATTTCTTCAGACCATCTGCTGAAACCTCTCTTTGATATTGCCAAGAAGTATAATACTCAGCTCATCTGTCTCACAGATCTCAAGCAGAACTCCATCATGAATCAGTTTAAGGTCATCTTTATGATGAAGATTGTTCCGAACACATCAGGTACAATGGAATATTTAAAGGTTGAAGAGAGCACATATACGGGTGAGGAGGATTCTACAGAGGAGAACTTAGAGATGCTTCACTATCATCAGGAAGTGGAGCAGATGAGTCTATTAGATGACTGATGAAGATGATAGTTCTACTATAGGAATGTGCAACCAATGACTGTGTTTTCTTGAAACAACTAAAGTAACTCTCCAGAAGTCGCTTTTGTAGTTAAGGAAAAGCTTGTATAATGAAACGGCTATTCAGATTACAGCAGATGTTCTCAAATCTTGAAGAAAAGTATATTATCTTTAAAATAATTGGACTTATGGTGATTCTCCTTGTACTCTTATAGTATGAAAAGTTCACTAGAAATGGGAACAGGTGATGGGACAGCGTGCCTCAGGAATTTTTTAAAAGGCGCACTTGTTGATGGAATGAAATAATATAGCAGCTTTTAAAAGTAAAGGGGGATTTGGTTCATGAAAACTCATAAAGAACAAAGTGGCATTCAAGTGATAGATTGGTTACTCAGGATGCTTAAAGGGATGATGATCGGGTCGGGGGCTATCCTTCCAGGATTCAGCGGTGGCGCACTTGCAGCTGTTTTTGGTTTATACGAACCACTGATTGTCTTTCTATCAGATATCACGATTGATTTTGTCAAACGGGTCAAGTACTTCTTACCTGTTGGGGTAGGGGGAATCTTGGGCGTCTTCGTACTATCCTATCCCCTTGACTATGGACTGCGGTACTATCCCGTTCTTGTATTATGGGCTTTCATTGGAGCCATCATCGGAACTCTTCCTTCGCTTTACCGGGAAGCAGGCAAGCATGGACGAAAGCGTGGGCATATCATACTAGCGGTAGTTGTGGCCATTGTCATGTTTTTCATTCTATTCTGGTCCAATGAGAATCTCAATCTGCATGTGAGTCAAAATTTCTTCACCTGGTTGCTAGCTGGTGCTATTTTTGCTTCTGGGTTCATTGTGCCTGGGTTGAGTCCCTCTAATTTTTTAATTTACCTGAATTTGTACCAGCCCTTGACAGAAGGCATTCGATTGCTAGATTTCTCCATCCTGATTCCCGTGGCCATCGGGGCTGTTTTCTGCATTTTTCTTTTTGCAAAAGCAGTACGGTACCTTTTAAACATCGCGTACGCGACTGTCTTCCATATAGTATTCGGTGTGGTTATTGCCTCCACCACCATCATTGCACCCCCATTGGAACTCTACAGCGGCTTCACGTTCCTTAATTACGCTGTTGTGCTCTTGCTCTTCTTTTCCGGCTTAGCACTTGGCTTGTGGATGGGAAGATTGGAAGACTCTTATAAGTAATCCAGTGAAGGGGGTTACGGCTTCTTCTTTAAGAGATATCGTGCTAGATAAATCCTAACAGACCACCAGCTTTCGTAGTTGATGGTCTGTTAGGATTTGGGCTGTGTTTCTCCCACTAATCAATTGGAGGCAGCAGCTCTTACAAATCCTTGTTGGTCAAGGTTTCCGGAATAGGCTTAATTGTGATAGTAAAGAAATCTACTTTTTACAGTTAAAATAACGCTGGAACAGATTTCTTCCATGAAGGTCAACCTCGCATTTGAAATAAACCTCAATTCTAATGAGAAATGATTGCCATCCTTTTCAACTAATTTTAGGCCGTTACTTGTGATACGGTTCACCGTACCTATCCTACCGGCGTATTCTTTAAAAATTGAAAAACACAAAGAGTTTACATTGTAGATATGTAAACTCTTTGTGTTTTTCAAATTAGATATAGAATTCAATCAAGAGAGTTCTTTATAATACTTACATAAAGCCTTATGAAGATTCAATATAGCGCTGAAACCTTTCTTGTTAGTATAATCTTTTAAGTTGCATTTTCTGCAAATATTAAGATCTTTTTTTGAAAGATAATATTTTTTTACAATCTCTTCTTGAATTTGCTCATCGTCGTCTGTAGAGCCAGCTCTAATTTCTATATCATAAAATTCTTCAGATGTTAAAGTATAGGTATAAAGCTCTAATACAAGTGGTTTGAGCAGGATTTGAAGTCGATCAAGTGAATTAATATACTTTGAAATTTTTTCATCAATAGCAGCAGATGTTGTAATAGTCAAGTTACCGTTAGCGTGAGCATATTTATTTCGCTCTTCGACAAGTTTTTTTAGTTCACCTTGTAGATCAGAATCAATTCCTGCGATTTTTAGTAATAAGAAAACATCACTTTCATTGAGACTTGCAAAACTTCCGAAATACGGACGTTCATGAGTTTTATGACTTTTCCCAAAGAAATCTCTGACTCTGTCTTTCATCATATAGAAAAGAGCATTTTCAAGTTCAGCAGGTCTAAGTGCGTATACCTTTAGCAACATATAGTACACACTTACCATGAATATCATATGGAGCTGAATATATGCAAATTGATAAAGACCATTAGAGTAACTTAAAGTTAAAGCTTTGAATAAAGTTTGAATGTACTCATTTTCATTCTCATCATATAAGAGAATTGGTAAATAATCTGTTAGACAGTATATTTCTTCGTTAATTTCAACTAAACTCTCTTTACTTGTGTTATTTAAACTTACTAAACTATCTATTTTACTCACCCCAAATTTCAGAAATCCTATCATATATTTTTTGATTATAAACCTGTATTAAGAATTTATTTTGTTTGACTATTTCCATTTCATTATTGATCTGTGAGACTATTCTTTTTTGTGTATCTATATCAGGTAAGGGGACTAGAGAGTTTTCTAAATAATCCTTGGTCAGTCGTCGTAAGCCGCCGGTACCTGTCATTTGAGATTTTCCATTTTTAATAAATGTATCACTATTGATGTAATAATAGATCATTTCTGGTAATATTTTGCTTGAATTTGCTCTAAGTACATAGAATTCACTTGATCCAAATCCGATATCGTTTTTTAAGTTCTTAGCAATTCCGGCTTTACCATTCTCAAAGCATGGAGTTACTTTTGCAAGCAGAACATCATTTTCCTTGAAATATGTATATCCTGAATATACATCAGAAATATTTTTTGTTTCTAATGGTGTAAAATACATGTCATGCTCATTTAAGATTGCCATCGGAACGAACGAAACAGTAGTAGTTTCTGGGAAGCATTTAACTTCTGATTTTTTGGGGTTTATTTCAGATATATCTCCCAACTTTATAAAATTCCAATTTGGATCAACTCTAAAAGATGGTTTGTAATTCTCAACAACTTGTCTAGCTCCATCCAAAACCTTCTGATATCCTTCAATCTCAGCAATAATATCTTCTTGGATATGTAAAGGTGGGAGAGGGATTCTAATTTGTTTTAAATTCTTAATTGATACAAATTTAAAAGATGTTTGTCCTCCTAATCTGTCTAACTCTCCGTTTAAATTTGATGCCATGTAAAATAAAAATTTAGGCAATAGTAAGTTTTTATATTTATCTTTAATAACTAATCCATTAAACTGTTGATTTGTTGTTAATGGTATGTTTGTTATTGCATACTCACCAACAGAAGCTGTACAACATAAAAGTACAGTATCTGCAGGAAGTAGCTTTACGCTAGTATCTTTGAGAGCTTTTTGCGTGATTGTTTGAGAAGTATGACTTATTTCTCTACCTTGTGTCCTAATATCATCAATGGTAAACCAAGGAACAGAACCATTTTCCCAATAGCTAATCTCATTTCTCGAAGGTGTTGAACCATTAAATATATCGCAGATCTCATCTAAGCTGGTTAAAGGATAATCACTGCTAGTTTTTGTTATCTTTTTATACCTATCACCAACTAAAATGTAATCTTGATCAGCAATCTCTACTTTTTTTGTCAATGTTGCAATGGAAGATAATAAAATTTCTTTTCCTTCTTTATAGTCATTAATAATCTTTATTGCTTCAGAAATATCGCTTCCATTTACTTCTTTTCTCTGTGCGCCAAGACCATAACCATCATTCTCAATTTTCACAAATAATATTTCATCTTTCTGTTTCGCAATAGCTTTATCAAATAGTAGAATACTTGTCTTAACTCCACTGTAGGGATTAAACACTCCAGCAGGTAGAGATATAACTGCATAAAGAAGATTATCTTCAACAAGAAATTGTCTGAGTAATTTATATGCATTAGCAGATTGAAAAACAATTCCTTCTGGTACAATAATGGCTGCTTTACCATTTGGATTCAAATGTTCTGCTATATAATCAACAAAAAGAACTTCAGATCTCTTAGCTTTTACTCTATATCTATTGTGAGGAATAATTCCGCCTTTTGGAGTCATGAATGGGGGATTAGCCAATATAACATCGTAAGTTTCGTCCCAACGATCAAGACTCGTCAAGGTATCGTATTCATAGATCTTTGGTTTAGCAAATTTGTGAAGGTACATATTCACTCTTGATAACCTGACCATATCAGGAGAAATATCATATCCAGCAAAGTTCTCAGTCATTCTTTTTCTATCATCTGCAGAGAGTGTGCTATTCCCATTTTTGTCATTATTTTTTTCTCGAATATGCTTATAGGAACTAATTAGGAATCCTGCAGTACCACAAGCTGGATCTAGTATTGTATCAGTCTTTTTTGGATCTACAATCTCTACCATCATATCTATGATGTGCCTAGGTGTTC
This sequence comes from uncultured Proteiniclasticum sp., assembly GCA_964643785.1. GTDB lineage: Bacteria > Bacillota > Clostridia > Clostridiales > Clostridiaceae > Proteiniclasticum. The sequence goes on along the minus strand of CAZXUT010000032.1, from coordinate 17,586 downwards.
TGAACTGACCTGCATCTCCTTGGCTACCCATAATCGAAAGAAGATACTCGAACGCATTTCCAAGTTCTTCGCTGTGGTCATAATTAAAATCACTAACTTCTTTCAGGAACATATTGAGGGTTTCTGGATCACGATAAGGAATGTAAGCTCCTCTAAATATATCTCTAAATAGTTGAGGCAAGTGAGGGTTTGTAGTCATTTTTTCAATACCATCAGCGTAAAGATTTGCTCTTTGTGAACCACTATTTTCAGTATCCATGATTTTTGACCATGCATACTTCTCGTAGTCTTCTTTAAAGAATTCTCTGGTTCCTCCAAACTCTACACTTTCCAAATCCATATCATCCATAAACTTATAAATTAACGCGATAGTGATTTGCTCTACCTGAGCTTTTGGGTCAGGCACCTTACCCACCAAAATATCTCTCAGCGTGTTGATCTTTCTTTTAACGTCAAAATTTAACATTTTTTATCTCCTAAGCCATAAATTTACTAACATTTACATTATCATTTACATAATCTACGATCTGTCTCATATTTTGCACACCTAACTTCTTCAGATCATTCATAGTATAGGTGCTGACCTCTGTACCAAGCAACTGGAACTTTTCATCCTCTATAACTCTTCGTACATCTTTATCCATAATGTAGGTTTCAAAGAACCTTTTAATCTCGACATATTTGTCAGCTGAGACAGGCCTTGTGAGCATGTAGGTCTCGAACTCATCTTCTATCAACTCTCTCTTAGATTTAAACGCAGGTATTGCACCGAAGATCTTGTCTAGTATTTCTTTTACGGTAACTCTTCTATCTACACCGATAGAACGTTTGATTTTCTCCCATGAATAGTATTCAGCAGGTTTGTTCATGATATGTTGCTCTAAATACTTCTGTACAGCACCATAGTTACCTTGCTCATACTGCTCTTTAGCAACATCATCATCTTTGACTTCCTGTTCAAACTTGTCAAAGAACATTCTATCGATCTTCATACCTTCAAATCCAATGTGTGTTTCAGTAAGCACTTTTATTGGATCGGGATCGAGATTTTCAAAACCAGAACTTCCTGGCAAATTAGAATCTAATCCAGGTCCAGTACTTTTCGGTTTAGGTAGTTTAATTATTTCATCATAGTTGAACTTTTCTTCAAAATATTCACAGTTTCCGAAGAAGTCGAATAGTTTAAAGGTTTCCTTTGGCTTTCTATGCTCCGTAACAACAGCACCTACCTTCTCTTTGTAGGAGAAATCATATTTTCTTGTTCCTCTTCCTTTTATCTGAATAAAATCAGTTGGAGAGAATATAGGTCTGAGTAGCCCTATATTAAGGAGATCTTCACAATCATAACCTGTGGTCATCATTCCAACGGTAACACATACTCTTGTTTTGGATGACTTGTAATTTTCAAGAAACTTGGTAGTACCGCTGAGATTATTATTCTGGAAGTTAACTGTGTAGGTCTGAGCATTCATTATATCAGACGTGATTTGTATAGCAAAGTCTGAATAATACTTATCGGGAAATAGCTTATCTGCAAATTCATTAAGTATCTGTGTAATCTTCGCTGCATGCTTCCTGCTAACACAGAAGATGATGCTTTTTCCTATTTCTCCGGAAATAGGATCACGTTTCGCATTTTCTATAAAAGTCTTAATGAAAATCCTATTTGTCTCCTCAGAAAAGAAATCTCTTTCAAAGTCCTTTGCATAGTAGATTTCTTCTTCTTCTTCTTCGGAGTCGTCGACCTTATTCATGACCGCATATCCCTCATCAGCTAAAAGTTGTGTTGTGATATCTGTTCTTGCATCTACTACTGTGGGGTTTACAAGATAATCATCCTTGACTCCATTTAGTAGAGAATATCTATAAGTAGGATCACCACTTTCACAACCAAAAGTCTTGTAGGAATCCAGCAGTTGTCTCTTTTCCCATGCTCGTGGATCATTAGATCTCAATTTCGAAATATCTACATTCTTAATGTAGTCTTTCGGTGTAGCTGTGAGTCCAAGCTTATACCCTAAGAAATATTCAAAAACTGCTCTGTAATTACCATTTATTGATCTGTGACTTTCATCCGCAATTATCAAAGAAAAATCTGTAGGCTTAAAGTAACTCTTGTATTTATTGTTAAACATCAGAGTCTGAACAGTAGATACAACAATCTCTGCTTTTCTCCAGTCTTCGGTATTTTCTTTAAAAACTACCGTATGATAATCCGGAGTTAAGTAATTGATAAAGTTTTTCTTTGCCTGATTTTCTAATTCTAGTCTATCGACTAGGAATAAAACTCTGTGCGCATTACCACTTCTGAGGAAAAGTCTTATAACTGCAGCAGAGGTAAGTGTTTTACCTGTCCCGGTAGCCATCTCAAAAAGGAATCTCAGATTCCCTTTCTTTACAGACTTCTGAAGAGCTTTAACTGCATTAAGCTGATAAGGTCTCAAAAATCTGATGCCATTATCTCTGAGGTACTGAGTTCTAGTAGAGATATCCTTATACTCAGGTGCTTCTTTATAGTTCGGATTCTTTACAACAGCAATATAGTCTTCTCGAATATCTTCATTATAAAGTCTGGAAGGATCTGCGTTAAGCGCTTTATCATCTTTAATACTTTCACAGGTGGGTACCCGTGTGATGATCTGTGGATTACCTTTGTAGATATTCCAGAAGTAATGCTGATTTCCATTGGATAGGATTACGAACTTAATGTACAAGGACTTAGCGTATTCTCGTGCTTGTTCCTTGCCAATTAGAGGATCTTTGTCTTCAGATTTTGCTTCGAGCACGATGAAGGGTTTACCTTTCTCGTCTAGCAGAAGGAAGTCCACAAAACCATTCCTTACCTTGTCAAAATTTTCGCCCATAGCATAGACCTGATTCCTAGACATCTTTACATTAGGTTCGACCTGAATATTAGCTGGTTTTCCATCTAAATCAAAAAAACGCCAACCAGCATCCTCTAGGAGTTTATTGATTTTTAGTCTTGCACTTGCTTCTTTCTTACTCAAAAATTCTCACCACCAGAACTCATTTTATTATTACTTGTAAAGGACTAATTAAATCCATAATTTTATTATACCAACAAAATTAGGAATGAAGAAATAAAAGAAAGAATATCATGATTGATCAATCGATATTAATATTGGTCAAAGACTGAGTCATGGTTGCAACGTATTAAATTAGATAAATAAAGATATATTATACTATTGATAAGATTATCTGAATACCTGCACTTGCATTTCATAAGACGTGTAGTAGAGTGTCAAAATCAGATAATAAAATCAAGTAAAGTTATATGATATTCTATGACAAAAAAAGAACTAGTTCTGAAATGATTAAGTTTGGACACACAGAAGATTTGGAAGTATGGTGTTTAAACTTTCGCAGCAATTTCTTTCTTTAAAGCGAAGATATCCCAAGATCTTTTGATATAAAATGTTCAAATATAATCTGTTCAAGATATAACATATTATTATACTTATAATTATAACTATAAGTATAATAATAATTATAAGGAGAATCACAATTATGTCGCGAGGTTTAATGGAAGGTATAAATAAACACATAAGTGCTAGAGAAATGAACGTATCAAAAAATACTTTGGAGATTGATGATAATCAAAAGGATGAGAGTATCGAACAAGAAAGCGAACTTATCCCTGAAATAAAGGGTAATATTCAATCAAGACCGAAGATCAAATTTCCTCAGAAGAAAGAGCCAGTAAAGCTAGTGAAGAAACAAGATAGACTTAGCATACCCAAACCTGACGAAGAGGGACAAAGTGAAGCAGTTGAAATTGTTGGTTATGAAACAAAGAGAGAAGAAAATACTCAGGTCTCAATACTCCCCGGGGTGTTGACACAGAATGAGAAAAGTGTGAGGAAGAGACTCACAACATTCCTAGATATTGAGACTTACGATAAGGTACAGTCATTAAAGAAAAGTGGTATCATTACCTCAATAACTGAACTGGTAAATACTTCTGTTATTGAGTTCATTGAAAAGTTTAAATTATAGGACATAGTGTAAAAGGGAGACCGTTTTTAACGGTCTCTCTTTTCGTATGTAGGGCATGTTGCCGAGCAGATGGGTTGAAAGAAACCCTGTCACCTAACTAGCGGGAAGACAAGCTGTAAGCAAGGGCGTCACTGGTAACGGTGGGGTCTGAAAGAAGCCGATGGCGGTATAGGGTGCGGAATGAAAGTAAACCAGTGTTGGCGAAGATGACCGGACAATCCTGCGAAAAGTGGAGACGTCCAAAAGTTAGTGTAGGTCATAGCGTTATGATGGTCGCCATTCTATACATGCGGAGCAACTTATCCCTAGAAGCGCTGTATCCGAAGCTGTATAAGTGGATTCAAGCGAAAGCAAGAATTCATGAAGGATGCAGTGTGCAGATGAAGTCGTAGTAGTGATTAACCCTCAGCCGATGAAAGCTGGTGACAGTCTGGAGGAGAAAACTGAGGAGACATTATGCGTGAGTCATGATGGCCGACCAGACCGGAAGGTCTGGGATGGTGCGAAGGACGGAAGCAGTTTTAAGATGATTGGGAAGTACAGTGGAAATATTCCGAAGAAACTTGAAGGAATCTGAAATGAGGAAACACGGTTCATGAGGCTCGAAGCAGTGAGCTTCCGAATTTGTCGGTTTGAATCTGAAGTATCACGGGAACTGAAGATATATTGTCTTTAAGGACTAGAGAAGTCAAGGAACCTATGAGAAGAACGGATAGGAAAACGACACTGTAAAAGAAGAACATCACAGTAATGGAGGTGAATTATGGCTAAGTGGTACAGCCTTTACGATAAAATCTATCGGAAAGAAAATCTTGAGGAAGCTTTCAAGCAGGTGAAACGAAATCATGGGGCTCCAGGAATTGATGGAGTGACGATTGAGGAGTACGAAGCACAGCTTTCTGAAAATCTCGAGCTTGTCCATAAGGAACTGAAAACCAAAACGTATAAACCTAGTGCTGTCAGAAGAGTGCAGATTCCGAAACCAGATGGCGGGAAACGACCGCTTGGGATACCTACGGTGAAGGACAGAGTGGTGCAGCAGGCGGTGACGAGTATCCTCACTCCGATCTACGACGATGGGTTTCACCCATCGAGTTACGGATACAGGAAAGGGAAATCGCAGGCACAGGCCATCGAGAAGGCAACTCTGTTCATGAGAAAACATGGGCTTGAGCACGTAGTGGACATGGACTTGTCTAAGTGTTTCGATCGGCTCGACCATGAATTCATGATGACGGAGATGGCAAAGACGGTGAGTGACGGGAGTGTATTGAACCTTGTAAGAACTTTCCTGAAATCAGGAGTTATGGAGGACGGGCACTTCACGAATACCGGAGAAGGCTCTCCGCAAGGAGGCGTGATATCCCCACTTCTGAGCAACATCTATCTCAATGTATTCGACCAGGAAATGAAGCGGAGAGGAATAAGAATCGTCAGATTCGCCGATGACATTCTGATATTTGCTCGTACAAAAGCAGATGCGGGAAACTACAAGGCGCTGGCGACGAAAATCCTCGAAGAGGAAATGAGGCTGATGGTCAACAAGGAAAAGACTCACCTCACAGAATTGAGAACCGGTGTGAAATTTCTGGGTGTAGTGATCGGTAAAAGATGGATAACCATTCAAGAAACACGTCTGAAAAGGTTCAAAGACAAAATCAGAGGGATAACAAAGAGAAATAAGGGTAAACCCCTGGTGTATGTTATCGAGGAACTTACTCCCGTGCTGAGAGGATGGGTGAACTATTACAAAGTAGCAGATATCAAAACGCTCATGGGTGAACTCATGGGATGGATACGAAGAAGGCTCAGAATGATTAAGATGAAGCAGTGGAAGACCTACAAAGCAATGCATAAAGAGATGCGCAGAAGAGGTCTGAAACGTGATATCAAGGAGAAAATGGATGTAAGAAGATGGAAGAACTCCAAAGTGAAAATCATCCATATACTGATGCCAAACAGTTACTTTGAACAACTGGGATTATACGACTTGACGCAAGTCAAGGTTGGATTACTGTCGCATATTGCGATAGGAACTGCATGAGCCGTATGCGGAAAACGCACGTACGGTTCTGTGAGAGCAAAGAAAATAGGGTCGCTCCCTATTTTCTAGCTACTCGATTTACACTTAAAGACGAACACCATAATCAAAGAATGGAGGTATTACATGAGCAGTTTAATGACTCAAACTAATTCTTAGGAAATTCTGACACAACTGAAACGGATAGAAAAGGACATATTAAGTTACATGATAAAACGAAAATAAAAAAGTAAAGTAAGAAATGAAAGATTGTTAAAAGAAAAATTAGGAGGTGCGAGATAATGGATCGATTTTTTACGCAGAAACACTGTGACAGATGTCATAAAGAACTCAAAGATGGGAGGACTATGTCCATGTTCAACGAAGAATGCATTTGTATAGAGTGTGCAAAATCTGAAAGAGAAGAGGAAAGATATGACACCGCAGTGAAAGCAGAACATGAGGAGATTAAAAAAGGTAACTTAAATTTCAAAGGAATTGGTAGAAAAAGACCAGAGGATTAAATTATCTTCGAGGTATTCTGAGCAATGGAGTAAATAATTCAAGAAAATACGCTGAGATCGAAAAATGCTACCAATCCAAAAAAAGCTTTCTTGGTAATGATATAAAATTTTGAAATAGTGAAAGGAATGAGTAAATTGATAAGACTTGGAAGAGTAACTGACTTGGTGATGATCCAAAGTTATCCGGTTGAATTACAAACTGCTGTGTTAAGTGAACTACAGATCCTCGATGATAACTATGGTTCTAATCGAGATGTGATGAAAGATTATGGAGGCTATATTATTTTCTCTGAATCTAAAGAAGATCTACCTGAGATTGAAAGAGAAATGAACATTAGAATCACTGTGGAAGGAATTCCAGAGTATGTGGATATTGTAAGATGTAGTAATAAAAAAGTGTATACCAGTTCATTGTTCTTACTAGGAAGTGACAATGGAATAATTGTTGTGTTACCATATGACATTACACCTGAAAATATAGTGAAATATATATAGGCCATAACTCAGATGATGAGTTATGGCTATTATTTCGTAATAAATAAATTTGCATTGGAGGAGAGAAGTGTTCAAGAACAACTGCTACTTAACCTCTGGAGTTATAGATGAATTAGAGTTGGAAATACAAATATTACTTTGGGAGATGATTGAAGCGCTAGATGAACCCAAAGACTTTCTTCAGGTTTTTGAAGTTACTAAGTTAGCTGATGGAAAATCAAAGATTGAACATTGGCAAGAAGATCCAGAATACTATTCAGAATTAATAATAGATTTCATACCCGAAAAAGACCACTTAGAAATTTCAGTGATCGATTATGGTGATTATTCCATGATGTTATTATCTGATGATTATTAAAAAGTAAAACTGAATAATAGTGATTTGAAGCCCTTCATCTTGATGGGCTATTATTTCGTAAAAAAGCAAATTTGCATTGGAGGAGAAAATGAGCAAGGAAGTAGTAATAAAGGAAACGAAATACTGCAGGATTCTGGCACAGGGAAAGGTGATGGATGGAGAGTATACCTATGCCATAGAGAAGGTTTTCGTGAAGAACAAGGAGAGAGATGAGATCAGGTTCTGTCTATACAAAGATACAGCCACACAGATTGAACGGTATATACCGCGCTCACTTGATGTAACAGAACAAGAATTTTTGGAGCTATTTCGAGAAGGCATCAGACAGGAAGTATTCTCTAAAGAGCTGATTGTTGCACTGAGAGGAGCAGCTGTTCTTAAGAAACAAAAAGAAACAGTGAAGGAAACCAAAAGCACTATAGAGGATGAGGAGAGCGAGAAGGATGGATAAGTTTATTTACTGTGTTGGGAAAATATCTAAGAATAATAAGGAGATGATACTAAACGAATCAAAACAACTTCCAGCTAAACGAATCAATTTTGTCTCGGTAAAATTGGTAAGAGACAAAAGCTTTCTCTACAAGAACAGAACAGTCTCAGAACCAAAGGAAGCATATGAATTAGTCAGAGAAATCCTTGAAAATGAAGATCGTGAAAAGCTGATTGCGTGTTTCTTAAATACAAAGAATCAGCCTGTAGCTATAAATGTTATTTCTGTTGGTTCACTTAATAGTTCCATCATTCACCCCAGAGAGATTTTTAAGGTTGCTATATTAAGCAATTCAGCTAGTTTCATTTTGTTCCATAATCATCCTTCGGGTAATCCTGAACCATCTAGTGAAGATATTATGGCCACATCCAGGATCAAAGAGTGTGGAAAATTGATGGGAATTGAAATGCTGGATCATATCATAATTGGAGATGAAACGTATTGCAGTATGGTTGAGAAAGGATTGGTGTAGGAGGAGAAATGTTTAATAAGAAAAGATACATAACTAAAGGTATAGAGTTAAAATTAAATCTAGAAATTCAGACACTCTTATGGAATATGATAGAAGAATTAGAAGGAGAAAAGGACTACTTACAGGTATTCGAACTTATAAAGATTGATAAGGACAGGTTGAAAATAATCCATAAACAGGAAGTTCCCGACTACCACAATGAATCAATCGTAAACTATGAGTTTGATGAAAAATATCTTAAAATCTTTGTAATAGATGATGTAGACTATTCAACAATGTTGATGGCAAGTGAATACTAAGAGAAAAGGGTAGCTATTTGCTACCCTTTTCCTTGTACCAGTAACTGTCTTTGACTTTGGGTCGAAGAGAATCTTCCTTCACCTGCCATTCATTACAACAGTAAGCCATTTCGATTTCTTTGATAGCTGTGACATTTAGTTCAGCGTTACAGCATTTGCATTTCATTTTTATCACCTCAAAGATTTTATGTGTTGTATACAAAAATATTCACATAATCAAAAAAATGTTATGAGTACAAATTAATGCGAATAAAATAATTTACTAAAATATAGTTAATAACCGAAGGAGGTACAGTTATGCCTATTGCTTTTATGGTAATTGCAGCAATCGTTGGGTTTCTGCAGTGGGGATTTAAAGGGATATTCTTTGGCGCGGTTTTCCCTTTTGGATGGAAATTTATTACTTATCTTGAAAACCAAGTATTTTACTTAACAACTCTTGAAAATTTCTTTTGGTGGAAACTGTTGATAAAGCCTGTAGTGGCGTTAATGCTCGGTATGTTCTGTGCACCGTTCTACATAGGAAAATATGCTCTGGAAAGATACCTGGAAAAAGAGACAAGCAGGAATGATACAGTTCTAAAATAGTATCTTGTTGGAAGAAGTGATTATACAACTATTTGTATAATCACTTTTTTTGATTGATGAACTTAAGTTTTCCTTATTTTGTATATTTAAGGCAACTATTAATTTCCCGAAACTAGATCCATGTCTCCACTCATAGGGGAAAAATCTTGATGTAGGACAATAACAACACAAAAAACTCCCCAAACTCCCCAGTCCTTTGAGCTAGAAGCAAAGGCAGATCAACTTGAGTCTAGCTTAATATCACTAGGAAGGGGAAAAAAGGGAGAAAATGGTATAAATGATGTGGTACAAGAATAAATAGCCTCACCACGCTCATTTTGTTGAAGTTCTATGTTTAATTTTTTTGAATATCAAATCCAATTTGCTTTGACCAGCAGCGTTTGTATAAACCAGTGTCAGATTCTCCATGTGCAGACAACCATAATACAGTTTTCCAAGAAACTTCGTTACAGCTTCTTCAATCAGAATAAAGGATTCACCTTTACTAGTCTCTATAGGATAAATCTGTAGATCAGATTTAATAGTGGAATCTATGACTGCGTAGCTTTTTAGAACTTCAGTAAGTTCTAAAGCTATTTCTGATTCTTTTAGCTTCTTTTTATTTTTATGCCATACTCCATTCTTCTTAACATAATCTAGTGCCTCTAAATATCTTTGGACTGACACTGATGATGTAGTTATGTTCTCTCCAGACGTAAAATATTTTTTCAATACATCGCATAATACTGAATCATTTTTATACATATCAAATTCAGAAGGTACGTTTATAAGCTCTTCATTAAGTAAAGCAGCCCATTCTTTCAGGGTAAGATCTTTTTCTTTTGAGTCTCTGACGATTCTAGCTAACAAATCAACCTTTATTGTTTTTAATTTGCTCTGTTCTTTCTTTGTTAGTTCTATTTTCTCTATTCCATACTTGGTTCCATATTGTTTAGCCACTTGATACTCCTTTTTATTTGTGCATATTTTTTTTGTTTTTCAGTATAAGAAACTTACAATGTTCGCGAAGGACTGGTAATACAGGATTGTTGTGGAGGCGTTATGCAATGCTAATAAGGTTCCTTTAGCAAGATATAATGAAATTATAATGAAATAATTCAATATATTCAAGTATATTTCACTATTTTTTCGATATATTACAGAGAAGTTTCATTTGGTAGAATAATACTTGCACGAAGTAATGTGTACGTTCTTTTAAAACTGAATAGACAAGGAGGAAAAAATGAAGATTGAACGATCCACTAAAGTGATCAAAAAAGATCATTGTTTAATGTATCCAACCAAAGATGACGATGGATACTTTTATCTATGTACCTCTATCGATGTTCTTGGACTTGAATGCAATATCTTGACTGGAAAGGTGAGTATTATCCTGGAATATTATTTTTATGATAGGTACAAATACATAACCATCCCTAGAGAGAATCTTGTAAAAAGCAGATTGATCGTTGAATTATGTCAGTATGGTGTCGATATCACAGATAAAAATGCAGATGCGATACTAAATTGGATATTTTTCAGAGAAACAGATGCACCTATGAAGTATTTTCATACAGCGGTCGGTTGGAATACGATTAATGGCGAAACTGTATTTTTACTGAATAAGGTCATAAGCCTTGGCAAAATCGAAAGTGAATACCGAGGAAACTTAAAGGTAGGTCCATTCGGGGATAGAGAAGAGCATATTAACCTTTTGAAGAATGAAGTACTTGATAATCCAGCGCTCTCTTTGGTCTACAACTTGGGATTCTCTGCTATTGTTTCATCGAGACTGAATACACTAATAGGACATCCGACGATAATATGCCATCTCTGGGGACCGTCTTCAAGTGGAAAGACGACGAGTATTCTACTTGCAGCATCAGTTGCGGCTTTCCCCAGCAAGTCAATGGGTGGATGTATAAAAACCTGGATGGCTACATCAAACGGTTTGACTGCATACTTACAAGGAAAACATGGTTTCATAGTGATTTTTGACGAAGCATCATTGAGATACAACCAGGATTATTCCCAACTTGTGTATACCATAAGTGATGGAGTTGAGAAATCGAGAAGTACTGTCGAAGGTGACTTAAGACCAAGTAGAACATGGAGTACGTTGGTTTTGTCGACTGGTGAGAATAGCCTCATTGCAGGTTCCAGGAAGAATGAAGGAATAAGAGTCAGGCTCCTTGAAATCGGGAATATCCCATTTACGAGTTCAGCAGAAAATGCTAGAAGGTTAGCTGAGGGACTTACAAGGAGCTATGGTCACACAGCTGAAGATATCATTTTAAGGATTTTGGAGATTGGTGATAGTGAACTTCTTCGAAGGTATGAAAAGGCAAGAAAGGATCTCCTAGCAGAAGTTGAGACCTTTGATAAGTTTACAGAACGCACCATAGATAAAATAGCATGTACTAAGGTAGCTATGGAGCTAGCCAACGAAACATTAGAGATTACTTTTGATATTGACAAGTCCATTAAAATCCTACTCGATGCAGAAATTGAGTCTGTTGAGAACCGAAATATTGGTGAAAATGCATATATGTACTTGCTTGATATGGCAACTAAATTTCAAGGAAATTTCTACAGATGGCAGAAAGATTCGAATTTCAAGAAAGATAATCCTGATTCCGAATCAATCGTAAAGCCAATGGATGTATACGGAAGAATTGATTACGTGAAGGATGAGCCAGTTATGATTTACTTTGAAAGCAATAAATTCGAGAAACTTCTCTTAGATGCTGGATACATGTCAACAAGAGTAGTCCTAGATGCGCTTTATGAGAAAGGTTATCTCAAATGTACTGAAGAAAAGAACGGTAAACGCAAAGCGAAAATGAGATATCCACTCTACAGGAAAGCTCCTTCAACTACACAAGTATATGCAATTAAACCCTGTACAGATACCGAAGAAGTGGCTGAAGTGACTATGAGACAACCTATGAAGAAGAGTACCAGAAGAAAGGTGGTTGAAGTAGATGGTTATCGTGATTTGGAAATCTAATTTTAGGAGGTGAAATGAAATGAGAGAAATGATGTTAGTCATATCAGATGATGAAACGGAAGATGATTTTCTCGATCAGTTATACAGTTGGGAGGAAATGCAGAATGTGATCCTAGATGCTGAAATTGTATTTACATATATGAACGTTGCAAGAACTAATATGTTTTAAAGGAGAATGATTAAAATGGCAATACCAAATAATTCAAAGATAAAGAGAAATGTGAAAGAGGTTCCAGGCCGAAAGAAGATAGACATGAGTCAGACAAATCCTGATGCTGATGAAAATGATAATCAACTTACTCACCCATCATGTGCAGGGTTAAAACCAGAAATTCTAGACAGTAGTGTAAATCTTGTTGCAGGAGAGCGTGTGGAAAACGCTCTTCCATCTACTCAACAAAATGAGAATAGTGAAGATGATATGAGATCAACCAGAGAGAATACATCTGAGCTAGATAGTGACAATGACAGTGAGGCATTAGAGAAACATAACATTCCTTCAATGCTGGATGATGTGACTCCCCTTGGAAATGGAAGTGTTTCTAAAACGAGAAGTGGAAAAGGGTACGCAACGGTGATTAAAACTGAAAAGAATGGGAATAGAGTCACTTTTTCAGGAGAGGTAATTGAAAAACTCAAGGTGTCGGACAACATCCACATAGGAGTTACTGATGGAAAGTTAGTTCTGTCAGGTATAGTCCATAATAAACTGATGTCGTATAAGGTCAAGAAACAGGGCAGCAAGTCCATTGTATATTCCAGATCATTAGTTGATGCTATCGTAGAGAAACTGAATCTTGATTTCAATGATAAGGTTTCGATGACATTTACGCATATTGAGTATTCTGAGATTGATGATACCAAGATTGCTTTAATCAGCTTCTGAGGCAGAACGGTCTAATCCTCTCAGAGGCGTTTTTGGGACGGAATGCAGCACTATGTAGACCCACCATCATATATGCATCTCTGAAGCGCTATAACAAGGTTTTTGTCTAATGTGCAACTGAGTGATAGGGTCTCAAAAGAGACAACACGATCAACAAACAACAAGGAGGTAGAAATGGATACACAACTCATAATGATTTTCGACATGCTGGCAACATTGGTAGTAACTGAACTGTTTAGTGAAGAGATAATAGTAACTGGAGAAGAAGGAGAAGTTTAACTTCTCTTTTCTCTTAAGGTAGGAGAATCATTATGAGAATCAAATATATATTATAAATATGAAGTAAAAGGAGTAAATGGAATGAAAGATAATGATAGCTTAACTGGTAATGTAGTATACATAGAGGACTTTCGTAGTAAGAACTTTGACGTGATTTATTGGATTAATGTTGATGAAGAGGTTTCGAAGGCTGAAAAGAAGATGTATCTGATTGAAGAACACCCACTATATAAAGATTGGACTTTGAAAAAGACGAGATTTGATCTTTTGGTTAAGCAGTTTAGAGTTTGCATGAATTGGTTCGATGATGATATAGGCGAGAAGTACAATATATTCTTAGAAGCATTAAGTACTAGTGACAACCTTCCAGATTGGTGGTTTGAAGACTTCTATGATACCAATATTGATAATCTTGATCCAAACGTAAGCAACTCAATATAAAATCCAAGGTTAATTGAAGTAGGATGAGAAAGGACAACTTTCTCATCTTCACTTAACCGCCATAAATCTATTAATGAGAAGAAACGTATTAATGATTAAAAAGGAGTCGTTGGTAATGAATAGAAAAAAGATTGCAGCATTATATACTAGAGTCAGTACTAAGGAACAAGCAGTAGAAGGGTATAGCATTGATGAGCAGGAGAAGCTGTTAAAATCATATTGTGGAGTACAGGACTATGATGTTTATAGATTATATACGGACAGAGGTATAAGTGGAAAATCCATAGAGGATAGACCAGGAATTCAAGCTCTATTGCAAGATGCAGAGAAGGGAGTATTTGATGTAGTAGTTGTCTGGAAGTTAAATCGACTTTCCCGGAAGCTGATAAATTCAATGGAAATAACTGAAAAGTTACGTTCTTTTAACATTCAATTGAAGAGTGTGACAGAGAAATGGGATATTAGTACAGCTCAAGGTCGATTACAACAGAATATCATGAGCAGTTTCTCGGAATTTGAACGTGAACAAATAGCTGAGAATGTAAAGATGGGGATGAGTGCCAGAGCTAAGGATGGCAGGTGGAATGGTGGTATCGTTCTAGGATATGATCTTGTTGAAGTGAAGGAACCTTCTCGGAAACGATCAGATAAGATACTTGTGATTAATAAAAAAGAGGCCGAAGCTGTAAAGCATATTTTTGAACTTTACTACAATGGGAATGGGTATAAGTCTATAGCGAATAGAATAAATAAAGAAGGCTATACTACAAAAAAAGATAATTACTTCGGTGTATGTTCAGTTAGAGAGATACTGTTGAATCCATTATATTGTGGGAAGATCAGATATAATTTGAGGCAAGACTGGAGCACAAAGAGAAGAAAAGGGTTGAATGCTGATCCTATATTGGTTGAAGGCATACATGAACCAATCATTACAAGAGAAATGTTTCAAAAAGTTCAAGACCTGATAAAGTCTAAAGGTGGCAAATCCAGTAGGAGTTTTGATGGATCATATCCTTTGACTGGAATAATACGATGTCCGGTATGCAATTCTGGCATGGTAGCTGGAAGAGTGTCCTCGATGCGTAAAGATGGAACAAAAAGAACAATCAGGTACTATTACTGTGGTGCATGGAGAAACAAGGGGATAGCAGCGTGTAGATCAAATGGTGTAAGAGCTGATGATGTGGAAAAATATGTTTTCAGTAAAATTCAAAGGCTTGTGACCAGTGATGCATTTCTTAAAGCAACTTTACAGAATGCAAATGAGAAGAGAAGAAAGAAAATCCAGCCTGCTGAGGATAGGGTTAAAGGGCTAGACAAGAGAATAAGAGCCTTGCAAGATAATCGTAATAACTATTTTAAACTCATGGAAAATAAGGTGATTAAGCCAGAGGATATAGTTCCAAGGCTTCAAGAGATAAGTGAGCAGATATCGAAACTCGAGGCGGAGAAAGCCATACAGGAAGGGTATATGAATTTCAGTGAGATAGAAGACATACCGTTTGACTTAGTGAAGAAGACACTAGAAGAGTTTGAAGCACTGCTTAAAAAGAGTGCGTCAAATGAAGAACGGAAAACACTGTTACATCTTCTGATAGATGAGATAAAAGTTGGACCAGATAGGCGAGCTGAAAATGTAGTGATCAAGTTCAATAGTATCCTAGTGAATTTCATAAAAGAAAATGGGGGGTTGCCTGATGAGGGCAACCCTCTTTTGCTTTACAAAAACATGCTTGATATGGATTACTTTGACTTTAAGATGGCGATATAAGGAGGAAGGTGATGGATGAAATAAGTCTGTTTAAAGCTGGTGTTCTCTTCGGTATAACGATTTACAAGATCATTAAACGTAAATGATGGGAGGTGAGGGTGTGATATATTTTGTTTTTGGGGTCATTGTAGGGGTTGGAATCGCTATAAGCATTCAGAAATTAGATGAAGTAAAAATATAAATTTTAGGAGAAGAAGAGCAACTTTATATTTTAGCGCAAAAAAAAACTCCTATATGGAGAATTTTGAAAATCATAGTTAATTTAAGGTTTTTTTAAGAAACTTATGATATGATTAAAAGTGGGAATGTACTCACGGAGTAATTCCACAATTGCTTATCATATTTAATTTGCTATGGAAGACATTTTGCATATGTTCAAGCAAAATATCAACAAGGAAGAAAATTCTGTTTTAACGTAACAATAACATTTTACTTTATTTAAGTACAAATGTAAAGCGGGATTTTGTCGAAGTTAAAATTTCTTCCAAATAAAATCGGAGGTCAATATTTTGAACAATGACAAAGGTAACGAAAATAAGCCTTATGAACAAGATCCAAATCCTAAAGGCAAGGATGATAAGGGTCACAATGGGGCGAATGGCAATCATGGTAATCTCATTAAGCCGCCAAAAGCGCATAGCTTGATATGCGAACTGAAGTAGTCGAAAAGCTTCTTACAGAGTATCCTACACTAAAGCACCTTTCAAGCTTTAAACCTGTTGAAAAGGAAGTGAATAAGGGAGATTGGTTTCTTTTAGAGACCAATCCCTTTCCTTCTAATAAAGAAGTTGCAAAAATGATTGCATCTGATTTAATTAATGATGGTTTTGTTAGGGTTAATCAAAATGGGACTTTAGAACATAATTCTAATTGTGTTGGTACTCATGAATTGGAAGCAGAAGTAATAGATGCAATTGATAAAATTAAAAGTAGAAATTTTAGAATTGCAATCTGGGAAAATCCCACAGATATGTTAAATCATCAACCAACAGCAATAGCGCTAGATCCGGTGATCAGTTTATATTCTCTTCCCGATCATCCACATATTAACTCTGGTGCAAAATATTTTCCAGATACACTCTGTTATACTGATAAACCAGAAGAATTGGGGAAAGATCCACTCCAAAGGATTTCAATGACTATTGATATACTTAATACTTGGTTGTTCAGTCATCTTATATGGCTCGAAACAAGAAAAGCAGGTAAAGGTATTTGGATTGGTCCTGCAGTAGACACTAAATCAAGCGTTGAATTTGGTTTTCTCAGAAATCCAGATGGAATTTGTAGGTGTGGCAGTAAAAAGCGATATTCGAAATGCCATTTAAATCAAGATTTTTATGCGTATTACAATCTGGTACCACCATTCACTGCCAAATCAATTGAGAGTATTCCTTACCTAAATAAGGACATGAAGTTTAATGTTGATGAATACAGGAAAAAGTGGAAAGAAAGCGATACGGCAAGGAAAAATTTCACGGCAAAAATAATTAAACAACTCTAAAACCTTAGAGTTGCATCTCCAGAAATTAGGATGATGCAACTTTTTAGCTTTGTGAAATTTTAAGCTGGCGAGAAAGTGTTCAGTATGTGATACGATATGAATCGAAATTGGGAAATCTATAATGCGTTGCACAGCAAGGATTAAGTAAAGAATATTCTCGAAGATAAAAGGCAACAAGCAGATTTGATAATTTTAATATACGATAATCGAGAGGAGAAACATAGTCAATTCAAGTAGTTTCAAAACTGCATAAAAAATCGATGCCGTTAGGTATCTTGAGGGATTCCCCACCATAGCTAACAGCAAAAATTACGCCGTTATTTATGGTACGGTTCACCGTACCATATCCTAAATGCTCTATAAACTTGCTCAAGCATACAGACAATAGATAAATCATCGTAAGCGGTCAATAATCGGATGGATGTATATGGGAACCCATGTATGAGATAATGT
>CAZXUT010000031.1:0-39253 GCA_964643785.1 uncultured Proteiniclasticum sp. | reverse complement strand
GCATTCCTCCACAACCCTAAAGGGGTAGTGGTTTCCTGCCAAGTATCTTATGAAAAAAAGATCAAGTGGCATACTGATGCACATTTCAAGCCTTCCCGGTCCCTATGGTATAGGAGACTTCGGAAAAAGCGCTTTTGACTTTGTGGATTTTCTAGACAGAGCGAACCAGAGAGAATGGCAGATCCTCCCTCTGGGAATCACCGGCTTCGGAGATTCTCCCTATCAGAACTTTTCTGCTTTTGCGGGGAATCCTTACTTCATCGATCTGAATGAGCTTCTTGAATTAGGGTTCATTGAAAGAGAGGAGCTGGAAAATCTTCCTTTAGGAGAAGAACCTGAAAAAGTGGACTACGGCATTTTATACAAGAACAAAATGGAGCTTTTAAGAAGAGCTTACAAGAGAGCCTACAGAATCATCGGCCACGACCTGAAAGTCTTCTACGAAGAAGAGAAGAGATGGCTGAGAGACTATGCATTGTTCATGGCAATCAAAGCTGATCGTAAAGGAATCTCCTGGTTGAGATGGCCCGCAGAATATAAGGATATCCATTCTGAAGCTGTACTGGAGTTTGAAAAGAATCATGAAAAAGAAATGTACTTTCATGTTTTCATTCAGTATTATTTCTTCAAGCAATGGAAGAAACTGAAGAACTATGCCAATGACAAGAACATCAGAATCATTGGAGATATTCCAATCTATGTGGCAGAAGACAGCTCTGATGTATGGGGAAACAGTCATCTTTTTAAAGTGGATACTGAATTTGTACCCATCACCGTAGCTGGTTGTCCTCCGGATGCGTTCTCCATAACAGGGCAGCTCTGGGGAAATCCAATCTATAACTGGGAAGCCAATGAACAAGAAGGTTATAAGTGGTGGATTGAAAGAATCCGTGCAAGTTTCCAGATCTATGACATGGTCAGAATCGATCATTTCAGAGGGTTTGAAGCTTACTGGGAAATCAAAAACGGAGCCGAGAATGCGGTTCATGGACAATGGACCAAAGGCCCGAACATGAAGCTCTTCAAGAAGATCAGAGAAGAACTCGGACAACTTGACATCATCGCTGAAGACCTGGGCTTCCTTACGGAAGAAGTACATGAACTGATCAGGGAAACAGGGTTTCCTGGAATGAAAGTCCTACAGTTCGCTTTTGATCCGAGAGAAGAATCCGATTATCTTCCTCACACCTATGACGGAAATGCGGTGGTCTATACAGGCACCCATGACAATGAAACCATCATGGGCTGGGTGAGAACAGTGAAGAGTGAAGATATGATTCATGCAGGCAAATACCTGAAACTGAGTTATGAAGAAGGAATCAACTGGGGATTCATCAGAGGAGCATACAGCTCTGTGGCGAATCTGGCTATTATTCCGATGCAGGACTTCCTGGGTCTTGGAAACGAGGCAAGAATGAATATACCATCCACTCTGGGCAACAACTGGGTCTGGAGAATGAAAGAAAATGAACTGACAGATAAATTAGCAGATAAAATAGCAAAACTAACTAGAATGTATGGGAGATAAAGAATGAATAATGAAATGATGACCAAGAGAATGCAGGGATATGCCCTTACCACCTACGGTAGAGACTTTACCATTCTCAGCAGCAAAGAGAAATACACAGTTTTTTCAAAAGCGCTGATGGAAGACATCGTGTCAAAATGGCAGGAATCCGGAGAAAAATTCGAGGGAAAGAAAAAGGCATATTACCTTTCAGCTGAATTTCTCATGGGACGTGCACTTTCCAATAACCTGATCAACCTGGGATACAAGAAAGAAATGAAAGAAATGCTTTCTGACATGGGGATCGACTACAACGATATAGAAGAAGCTGAGAGCGATGCAGGACTGGGTAATGGAGGTCTTGGAAGACTGGCAGCCTGTTTCCTTGATTCAGGTGCTACACTGAACTACTCGCTGACTGGATATGGAATCAGATACAAATATGGAATCTTCGAGCAGAAGTTCGTAGAAGGATATCAGGTAGAAGAAAGAGATCAGTGGCTTGAACATGGAGATTCCTGGTCAGTAAGACGTCAGGATCAAAGAGTCCAGGTGGAGTTCATGGATCAGACCGTTTATGCGGTTCCTTATGATACACCTATCGTCGGTTTCGGTGGAGACACCATCAATACGTTAAGACTATGGCAGTCTGAAGCCATCAATGAATTCGACTTTTCTGCCTTCAACGATCAGATGTATGATAATGCAGTCAAGGAAAAGAACGATGCAGAGACGATTTCAAAAATCCTGTATCCGAATGACTCCATGGAAAAAGGAAAGATTTTGAGACTGAAGCAGCAGTACTTCTTTGTATCCGCATCCCTTCAGGATCTTATTAGAAAGCATAAAGAGAAATATGCCGACTTCACGAATTTCAGCAAGCTGCATGCAGTTCAGCTGAACGATACACATCCTGCTGTAGCGATTCCGGAACTCATCAGACTTCTGGACAAAGAAGGAGTGTCCTTCAAGGATGCCTTTGATATTGCAGTGGATACCTTTGCCTACACAAACCACACCATTCTGAAGGAAGCACTTGAACAGTGGTCTGTGAAGCTTTATAAGATGATCCTTCCAGAGGTGTACAACATCATTGTGAAGATCGACAACATGCTGATCAAGGAACTGGAAGATAAGAAATACACAGCAGAAGATATCAAAGAATTTGAAATCATTTCAGAAGGTAATATCAGAATGGCATGGCTTTCCATTTATGGAACTCATTCCACAAATGGTGTTGCAGAGCTTCATACCAACATCATCAAGGAGAAGGAACTTACCAGCTGGTATAGACTTTTCCCTGAAAGATTCAACAACAAGACCAACGGAATCACTCAGAGAAGATGGCTTCTACAGTCCAATCCTGAGCTTTCAGAATTCATCACAGAGCTTCTAGGTCATGACGGCTGGATCACTAATCTTGAAGAACTTGAAAACCTCAAGAAATTCGCAACTGATGATACTGTCATCGAAAGATTCATGAGAATCAAGAAAGCGAAGAAAGCTGAGCTGAAAGAGTACATCATGGAAAAAGAAGGAATCTCAATTGATGAAAACTCCATTTTCGATATTCAGATCAAGAGACTTCACGAGTATAAGAGACAGCTTCTGAATGCTTTCCATATTCTATATCTCTACAAGAGACTGAAAGAGGAGAAGGATTTTGATATCGAACCTAGAACCTTCATCTTCGGAGCGAAAGCTGCACCAGGATATGTAAGAGCGAAGGCCATCATCAAGTTCATCAACGAGATTGCTGACCTTGTGAACAACGATAAGGACATCAACGGAAGAATCAAGGTTGTCTTTGTAAGAAATTACGGCGTATCCTATGCACAGAAGCTTTTCCCGGCTGCTGATATCTCAGAACAGATTTCTACAGCAGGTAAAGAAGCATCAGGTACAGGAAACATGAAGTTCATGCTGAACGGTGCACCGACCATAGGTACCTTTGATGGTGCGAATGTGGAAATTGTGGAAGAGGCAGGACTTGAGAACAACTACATCTTTGGACTGACAGTGGAAGAGATTGATATACTGAAGCATAATTATGATCCGAAGGCAGAACTTGAAAAGAATCCGAAGCTTGAGGCTGTCGTCGACATGCTGATTGATGGATCACTTAATCTGGAGCCTAAGGAAAACTTTACAGAACTTCATGATTCACTTCTTAAGGGTGCCACATGGCATGCTCCAGACAATTACTTCATCATCAAAGACTTTGATGCCTATGTAACAGCGCAGGAAAGAGTCAATGAGGATTATAAGAATCATCTGGAATTCTATAGAAAAGGATTCATGAATATGGCTTCCGCAGGGAAGTTCTCCTCAGACCGTACCATCGTGGAATACGCTAATGAAATCTGGAATATTCCAAGTATCACGGAAGATGATGAGGAAATACTGGCTGTTTAATAAATAACACAAAAAGAGAAGGGGCTATCAACTCTGAATATGGTTGATAGCCAAAGGATTCAGCGGTTGTTGCATTGCTG
Source organism: uncultured Proteiniclasticum sp. (assembly GCA_964643785.1). Taxonomy (GTDB): domain Bacteria; phylum Bacillota; class Clostridia; order Clostridiales; family Clostridiaceae; genus Proteiniclasticum. The sequence goes on along the minus strand of CAZXUT010000031.1, from coordinate 35,251 downwards.
TGCAAACGCTCGCATTAAAAAATTGCTGAAATCTCCTCTTATTTATGTTTTTAACTGGCATTTTACTTAATTTAGCTGTATAATCAAATAGTAAAGCGTTTTCATTTGAGATTTTGTGCAAGCGTATGCACCATGTAGAGGTTGCTCTGTCCATTCTGGCAGGCTGTGCAGGGGAATTACGTTTATACATCAGCTTGAAAGTAAACGGTTACGAACTTGATTCAATACATAAAAAATACAAATGTATTAGGAGGATAAAAAATGAAGAAAATTACTAGTCTTGTACTTGCTCTGATGCTGACACTTTCTGTTGCTGCATGTGGAACCAAGGACGAACCTACAGACACACCAGGTGAGACGCCTGCTGAAACACCAGCAGAAGAACCAGCTGAAGAACCAGCAGAAGGTGGCCTTACAGGATCCATTACAGTTCAGGCTGAAACAGGTTGGATGGGATACTATGAAGCTGCAGTAGCAAGATTTGCAGAAACTAACCCTGATGCAAGCGTAGAAATCATCGAAACAGGATCATTCGATATGCTTGATATTCTTGATAGCACAGACCCTACAAACGAAGACATTGCAGACGTATTTGCTATCCCAGCGGATAGAATCTACGGACTGAATGATAATGAAGCTCTTGCACCTTTTGATGCAATGGCTATCGCAGACAAGGTTGGAGGATTTGACAACTATGACGCAGGTCTAGGTGGAAACTTCAACATCGATGGGGATTATCTTGCATTCCCAATGAACATTGAAACACTGATCGCTTATGCTAACACAGCTAACGCTGAAGCACAGGGAATTGACCTTACAAAGTCAGTTGAACTGAACGATGCAGGTCTTCAGGTTCTTATTCCTTTCTTTGATGCTTGGTTCGGCGTAGCAGCAGTTAACTCTGGTGATGTTGAATTACTAGGCATGGAAGATGACGGTACACTTTTCTCTGATTTCACATCAGAATGGGCAGACCTAGCTCCTGAAAAGCAGGCTGTTGTAGAAGGCGTATTCGAATACTGGAAAGCAACTCAGGAAGCCAACGTTCCAATGTGGGATGCTGAAGCAGCTTGGGGTTACATGGACACAGAATTCGCAACTGGCGGAAATGCTGTTCTAAGAATTTCAGGACCTTGGGATGCCGGTTCATTCTCAACACAGGCTGGAGACGGTGCAGACCTTGAAGTTATGCCACTAGGATCCATCACACTTAATGGTAAGCCACTTAAGCACTGGAAAGGTGGTTGGGGAATCGCTATTAATTCAAGAAATGAAGGCGACGACGAGAAGATGGCATTAGCTGAAGCATTTATTGCTGAACTGATGAATCCAGAATTCGCAGTTGAATTCTTTGAAGGAACTGGTAAGATCATGGAAAACGTACCTGCAGATGTATACCTGAGCTCAGATCTTCAAGATTCTGACAAGGCAATCATCGAGAACGTACTAGCATCTTACTCAGAAGCTCCAGCTAGACCACTATTCACAGAATGGGGTTCAGTATGGGATACTTGGAAGAACTCAGTACTATCCTGGTCATCAGTTAAGCCTACTGATGCAGAGGGTGCTTATAAGGAAATCAAAGCAGCATTCGATGCAATGATGCTTAACTACTAGAATAGATAAAACATGATACAAAAAAGAGAGGCTGAGGCCTCTCTTTTGTATCATTTTATATGTTTCTAAAATCTGAAATTGTGTTTCACAAAGAATAAGATCTTAAGACGAAAGAAAAATCGTGATCAGAAAATAAATCGGAGACAAGCAGAAAGGATTATGCATGAACAGTTATACCAAGTTTCCAAAAAGGCAGCTTTATATTATACTTATAGCAGTGGCTTTTGTAATTTCCATAAGTTCCATTGAGGTACTTATGAGAGTCAAAGACCAGACTCTTTTTGAATTATGGAAGAGTGCAATTATAGACAGTGGAGCCTATCCTGAAGGGTTTAATCCTACTTTTGATGATTACGCTGGGGCAGAGATGTTTCGATATCTATTTAAGATTGCCATACCCATGGGGTTTGGACTTCTGACCTATATAACCTATCAGAAGTTGAGACTGAATCGCCTGTTTATATTTATCTGGACAGTCCTCTTAGCAGGTGGAATGGCTTATACATTCTTTGAACTGAATTTTGGCTCGATATTTTTCTATCTAGTGATAGCAGGATATCTGGTACTCATTATTACGGTGCTCTCTTTGACAGAAGAGATGAGCAGCAATAAAAATTTGTAAAGGTGGGAGTAGATCGTGGCGAAGTACAACAAAGTCCTATATGACTATATCGGACGGGAATATGAAAGAAAAAACCTGTATCTTAAGGAAGTCGCCTTATTGCAGAATAAGATTGAGCATGCTTCTCCAAAAGAGAAGGTGACCTTAAAAAATCAGCTGAAAGAATTGATAAGCAAAAAAGACAGCCATCCTTATCTCCTTAAGCTTAAGGAATATGAAGATCGTGAGAAAAGATTTCTTGAGGAGCTGAAGGTGAGAACCCTTGAGCACAAAGAAACACTGGATAAATCTTTGTCCAAAGAAGTCAATGAACTTGAAATCAGACTCTTTGAAAGCAGACTGAAAGAAGGGTTTTATAAAGAGTATGTGGGGCTTACTTATGATGCAAAGTTCCATCATAAAGAAGCGACTATTGAAGTGAAACTTCTTCCTGAAGTCATCGAAAAGACAATGAAACTGGAAGAAGACCTGAGAAAAGCACTGAGCCTTAAACCACAGGGTGATAAAGTGGCCATCAGCAAGGAAATCACAAGGTTCAAAGCAGAGAAGAAAGCGATTTTCGACACTCGTGCAAAGGAACTGAAAGAGAAAAGAAAAGACGGACTCATTTCAGAAAAAGCCTTGAAGAACGGAATGAAGGAAGTCAAGAAAAACTATCAGTATGCGGTCAGAGTCAAAGAATACGATGACCCGGACAAGATGAAGAAAGAGCTCATCAAGAGCAAGAAATTCGAACTGAAAGACTATGTCAAAGTTCATAGAAGAATCGTCAATGCGGACATAGCAGATGCAAGAAGAAACACTCCTGTTGAAGTCATGAAGACGATGCCTGTAAATACAGCCATCGGAGCGCTTTTCCCAGGTGTCGGCCAGTTTCTGAACAAACAACCTGTAAAGGCTGCTCTGTTCTTTGTAGGACTGATCTTTATTTATGCAGTGGCCATTCCCTATGCACTGGGATATGGAAACTATCAGGGCGAAGGTATTGCGGGTCTGATTTCACTGGCTGAGGGTGGAAGAAGAATTGATAAATCTCTCATCTTCATGATTGAAGGAATTATTGCCATTGTACTTCTGCTCTTTTCAGCAGGAATCTACATTGCAAACTATAAGGACGTCAAAGGAACGGAAAAGAACGTCATCAGAGGAGTCAGACCAAAGAACTGGTTTGAAACACAGCAGAGTATAGAAGAAGACGGATTCCCTTATCTTGTTTCCGTACCGGCACTGATTGTCATCGCCTTTATCGTACTGGTGCCGATCTTTACAGCCATCCTTTTATCCTTTACAGGAATGGACCCTAGAAATCAGTCCAAGTTCCCTTGGGTGGGATTTGGAAACTATAAACTCATTGCACTGGGAGAAGGACTTGCGGGTTCTGTCTTCTGGCAGATTCTGGCATGGACCATCGTCTGGACCTTATTGGCAACGACCCTTGCGGTCCTCATCGGATTTGGTCTTGCACTACTTGCAAACAACCCGAGAATCAAGGGGAAGGGTATTTTCAGAATGATCTACCTGCTTCCTTGGGCAGTACCTGCGTTTATCACGATCATGTTCTTCAGTATCATGTTCAGTAGCACAGGCGCCCTGACGGAGATTGTAAAGAATGTCTTCGGGGTTGTCATCGACTTCAAGAACAATACGTTCTGGTCGAGATTTATCCTGATCATGCTTCAAGGATGGCTAGGAAGCTCTTATGTATTCCTTCTATCAACAGGAGTACTTCAGGCGATTCCAGAAGATCTATATGAAGCGGCTGATATTGACGGAGCGAACCGCTGGCAGAAAATCAGGAAGATCACACTTCCTATGGTACTTTTCCAGACAGCACCTCTTCTGGTCAATCAGTACACATTCAACTTCAATAACTTCTCCATCATCTATCTGTTCAACGGTGGAGGACCCTTTAATCCAACCCAATATGGTAACCTGGCGGGATCGTCAGATATCCTCATATCCTATATATACAAGCTGACCATGGACAACCAGTACCAGTCAATCGGTGCGGCCATCTCCATTGTCATCTCATTTGGACTGATGATGTTTGCGTTCCTTGGCTACAAAAATTCCAAGGCGTTTAAGGAGGAGAGATTATAATGAAATTATTCAGAAAAAAACAGGATTTATATCTTTCCGACAGACAGCCTCTTACAACAGCCGGGAAATTCATGCTTCTCATAAACTATGCACTTCTTATCGCATGGGCATTTATCATTATATGGCCTCTGACACAGATGGTCATCTCGGCCTTTAACGGAAACCAGGGACGTTACCTGATTCTTAATAAGATCACTGATGGGACCTATAAGTTTTCCATCAAGCATTTCCAGTTCTTATTTGAAGAGACACTGTATCTCACTTGGGTGAAGAATACGCTGATCATTGCAATTGCAACAGCAGCCATTACGATCCTTATCGTATCTTTTACAGGCTATGCCTATTCAAGATTCAGATTCAAAGGAAGAAAAGCATCTCTTATGGCCATCATGCTGATTCAGACGATTCCAGCCTTTGCCGGAATCACAGCATATTACACACTGCATTCCATTATTTCATCTGTAGCACCTATGTTCTCAAGACAGATGATGCTGATTCTGATTTATGCTGGTGGTGGTATAGCAGCCAATACCTTTATCCTGAAAGGATATATGGATTCCATTTCTACGGAGCTGGATGATGCGGCAAAGATCGACGGATGTTCCAACATGAAGGTGTACAGACTCATCATCATGCCGATTGTACGACCAATGCTTTCTATTATTGCCCTCTGGTCCTTCATCGGACCGTTCATGGATTACCTACTTCCAAGGGTTCTACTGACAAACCCCACCCAGTACACACTGGCACAAGGGCTTTATACACTCATGAACAACAGAGAAACGCTCAACCAGCCAGCCTTTGCTGCTGGAGGCCTGCTCACAGCGGTTCCGATTGTCATCTTGTTCTCTGCACTGCAGAAGCAGCTGATTTCAGGACTTGCACAGGGCTCAGTCAAGGGTTAATGAAAAAAATAGTGGAGGTAGAATGAAATGAAAGTAACATTACAAAATATAGGTAAGAAATATGAAGGGCGTGAAGAATTCACGCTGAGAAATATCGATCTTGAAATCGAAGATAAAGATTTCTGTGTAATCCTTGGACCTTCAGGGTGCGGTAAAACCACTCTTCTGAGAATGATCGCAGGTCTTAACTCCATCACAGAAGGAGACCTTCTTTTCGGAGACAAGAGAATGAACAAAGTTCCATCCAAAGATCGTGACATCGCAATGGTTTTCCAGAGCTATGCACTGTATCCTCATATGACCGTATATGATAATATGGCGTTCTCACTGACCATGAGAAAGGAAAGAAAGAGCGTCATCGATAAAGCAGTTCGTGAAGCTGCAGAGCTTCTGCAGATCACAAATTATCTGCACTCCAAGCCTTCAGACATCTCAGGCGGACAGCGCCAGAGAGTTGCGCTGGGACGTGCCATGGTAAGAAGACCAAAGGTATTCCTCATGGACGAACCACTATCAAATCTTGATGCAAAGCTGAGAGAACACATGAGAGTGGAACTTGTAAGACTGCATAAGCAGCTGGGCACCACATCCATCTATGTAACTCATGATCAGACTGAAGCCATGACCATGGCGACCAAGATTGTTCTTATGAATGAAGGTCAGATTCAGCAGTCCGGAAATCCAGAAGAGTTCTACAATCATCCTGCAAATCTATTCGTGGCAAGATTCATCGGATCTCCGACCATGAACATTTTCCAGGGAGAAATCAAGAACGGAACTTTCGAATCTGCTGATGGATACATCAAAGCATCACCATCTGAAGCAGACAGGAAAGTCGTTGAAGCATTTGAAGGAAAGAAAGTATCCCTTGGAATACGTTCCGAGAGGTTCCTGACTGAACCTTCAGTAGAGAATGTGGAAGTGGAAATCGATGTTATGGAAATGCTTGGTAAAGAAAAGATTCTTTATACTGTACTTCCATCTGGACAGGAGATCATTATTTCAGTACCAGGACATCTGGATTTCAAAGAAAACACAAAGAGTAAGTTTGGTATCGATCAGGGTTCACTACACTTCTTTGATACTGAAACTGGGATGAGAATCAACTAGTAGAAGTACGACAGGAAGGAGCAAAAGCCTTGAGAAAATCGACTCATACAACAGTTAAAGATGTAGCTCTGAAGGCAAAAGTATCGCCATCCACAGTGTCCAGGGTAATTTCAAACAACCCTAAAATCAGCGAAGAAACAAGGGTGAGAGTCCTTAAAATAATGGATGAGCTGGGATATTATCCCAATGCAATCGCCCGCTCCCTGGCTTCGAGAAAAACAGGAACTGTGGGGGTGATTCTGCCTTCAAGGACAGAAGATCTTCTCCTTAATCCCTTCTTCCCTGAAGCACTTCGAGGAATCTTAAAAGGAGCATCAACTGCTTCTTATGATGTTCTGCTTTCAAGCAGTACGGAATCTAAAAGTGAACTTGAAATCGTCAAAACCTTCATCAGAAGCTCCAAAGTGGATGGCATCATCCTCATGAGCTCGAAGGTGGATGATGAGACGCAGGAATATCTGTCCGAGATCGACTTCCCTTTTTCACTCATAGGGTCTCCTTATGACAACAAAGAAAAGGTCAATCATGTGGACAATGACAACTATATGGCTTCCTATGAACTGACCACCTACCTCAGCATGATCGGGCGAAAGCGGATTGCACTGATTGCAGGTGAGAACAAACAGATGGTGACCATGAAAAGAATAGAAGGCTACAAGAAAGCCCTGATGGAGAGCAATCTGCCCTATGATGAAAAGCTTCTGTTTACAGGTAAATTTGATGAGGAAACAGGGTACACCTATGGTGTGGCTATTCTGAATCTGGATCCTATGCCGGACGCCATCATCATCACAGATGATCTCATCGCCTTTGGTGCAACCAAGGTATTTAAAGATGCAGGCATCTCCATTCCAAAGGATATGGCCATTGCAAGTTTCAACAACAGTATTCTTTCCAGATACTGCGACATTCCGCTGACCAGTGTGGAGATCAATTCCTTTGATCTTGGATACTACTCTGTAGATCTTCTGGTGAAAGCGATCAATGACAATGTAAAGGGAAGAAAACTTATTATCCCTTACGACATCATCAAAAGAGAGTCCACTGAGGGAGAAAAGAAGTAATAAAACCATAAGGTGTTGTAGTGTTTGCTATGACACCTTTTTTCTAAAGCAAAACGCATTATCGAGCACGTCAATACCTACAGGAGGAAATTACGATGATTAATATTCATGCACTCCATCATCAGACCACCATTCCTTATGCTTATGCCAAGGACAAGGATCACCTTTATGTGAGGCTTCGCACGGCAAGAGATGACTTTTCTGAAATCAAGGTCTATTACCGAGACCGCTACCTTACGAAGAATATCTTCAAGATCAAAACCCTTAAAAAGTCGTATAAAGATATGCACTTTGATTATTATGATGAGATCATCGATCTTGAAAGAAACCGATATGCCTATTATTTTCTACTGAGAGATCAGGAGGGAAAAGTATGGTATATGGATGAAAGAGGAGCCTGGGAGAAGAAACCCAGAGTACTCAGACATTATGCTTTTCCATATATTGCTGAAGAGGATGTCTACGAAGGGGAAGACTGGCTGAAGAAATCCATCTGCTATCAGATCTTTCCAGACAGATTCTATCGGTCCGAGGATGCCAAAGTCATCCAGAACGAAAAGAAACTCACCCCTTGGGGAGATACCCCTGCCAACAGAAGTCATTTTGGGGGTAACATCAAAGGCATCACAGAGAAGATTCCTTATCTCAAGGAGCTCGGCATCACACTTCTCTACTTCACGCCTCTTTTTGAATCTACGTCCAATCACAAATACAACACCAAGGATTACTATAGAATCGATCCAAATTTCGGTACATTGGATGAGACAAGAGAGATGGTGAGTAAGTGCCACGAGGCGGGTATCAGAGTGGTATTTGATGCAGTCTTCAATCATACAGGACATGATTTCTTCGCCTTTGAAGATGTCCTTTCCCATCAGGAGGAGTCAAGATACAAGGACTGGTACCATCTGGATTCCTTCCCTGTCTCCAAAGAAAAGGTAAACTACTACACTTTTGCAAACTACATTGCCTATATGCCGAAGATCAACCTCAAGAATGTAGCAGCTAGAGAATACTTCCTTGATGTGGCAAGATACTGGATCAAAGAGACAGGAATAGACGGCTACAGACTGGATGTCTGTGATGAGCTCAGTCATAGCTTCCTTAAGGACCTGAGAAAAGTTGTGAAGGAAACGAAAAATGATGCGGTGATCATTGGAGAAATCATGCATGAAGCAGAAAGTTTTCTGGAAGGAAATGAACTGGATTCGATCATGAATTACCCCTTCCGTCATGCTATGATCGATACTTTTGCACGAGAAGAGCTGAGTCTGGAAGAATTCTTCCAGGTGCTGATTCATAATCAGACCATCTATAGAGAAGAAGTCACTCATCAGATGCTGAATCTTCTAGGAAGTCATGATACACCACGATTTCTCACGGAGACCAAAGGGTCCAAGGAGAAGCTGAAGCTTGCTACGGCTTTCCAGTTTCTCTACAAGGGAGTGCCATATGTCTACTACGGAGACGAAGTAGGAATCAGTGGTGGTAATGATCCACTGTGCAGAAGAACCATGATCTGGGATGAAAAAAGCTGGGACCAGGATCTTTTCAGCTTCTTTAAGGATACTATACGAGTAAGAAAAGAAAATGAAGTCCTTGTGGATGGAGATTTCCAGGTGGAGATGATTTCCGGAAGAGCATTTTCATTCAGCAGAAATCTGGATGGAAAGAGAATTCTTGTCTTCTTTAATCTAGACAAAAGGCTAAGAGAAATCACTCTGCAAGAAATTGTCAAAGGAAGAAATCCCTATACAGGAGAAAGAGTAGTCCTTGATGGCAAGATTGAGCTGAAGGGTCTGTCTTTCATCGCAATAGAAGTGGACAGTAAAGTGAAAACAGGGGAAAAGGAGTCGGATTTATGAAGAAAAAAATTGGAATCAGTCTACTACTAAGTATCATGATATTGACAGCCGTAGGCTGCGGGAAAGATACGGTCTATAGAACATCTTCAGAAGGTTCGTTTTCCTATGAAAACGCCACAGTCTATTTTGCCATGACAGACCGCTTCTACGACGGAGATGAAGAAAACAACAACTCCTATGGTAGAGAGCCTGTGGACAGCTTAGGAAACAGCATAGGCACCTTCAACGGTGGAGATATCATAGGAATGACAGAAAAGCTGGAGGAAGGCTATTTTACAGATCTTGGCATTAATGCCATCTGGATTACAGCCCCTTATGAACAGATCCATGGATATATCGGCGGAGGAAGAGAGGGCGATTTCGCCCATTACGGTTTCCACGGTTACTATGCACTGGACTGGACCATGATGGACCGGAACATAGGAACAGTGGAAGAATTCAGGACCTTTGTGGATAAAGCCCATGAGAAAGGCATTAGAATCATCATGGATGTGGTGATGAACCATGTGGGTTATCCGAATCTTCAGGATATGCTGGAGTACGGTTATGGTAATGTGAATCTGCCTGAAGACTTCACCGTGGAAGAGGGAGATGATTTTTTCTCCTATACAGACCATGTAGACTATGAAAGTGAAAAAGCCTGGGAGAACTACTGGGGCAATTGGGTAAGGTCAGATCTTCCTGGATATGAGAAACCTGGTGAGACTGAAATTGACCTTTCACTTGCAGGGCTTCCTGATATCAGGACAGATGTAAACGAAGACATCGGGCTTGCACCAATTCTTAAGAGAAAGTGGATGTCTGAGGATGAAAGTTTTGAACCCTGGATTCTGCCAAGTGCAAAAGATCTTCGTAAAGACCTTTCCATAGCACCTGCGAAGTACATCATCAAGTGGCTTACTGCATGGGTGGAGGAATTCGGTATCGATGGTTTCAGAATCGATACTGCCAAGCATGTGGAAGTGGAAAGATGGGGCGAACTTGAAGAGTCAGTAGACGAGGCACTAAAGAGTTATCGTGAGAAGAATCCGGATAAACCAGCCTCTCAGTTTACAGACGATTTCTTTATGATGGGAGAAGTGTGGGGGCATGGCGTACTGAAAAACTATTATTTCGATAATGGATTTGACGCACTCATTAACTTCACATTCCAGGGATTAAAGAAAGATGGCCCCGTATTCAGAGGAAAGAACAAGGACAGTGTCTTTAAGAATTATTCGGAAGCACTGAATAATGATGAAACATTTAATGTGCTGAGCTATATTTCTCAGCATGATACCAACCTCTTTCCGAGAGACCGGCTGGAAGAAGGGGGAACTTATCTACTACTCCTTCCGGGTGCTGTGAAGATCTTCTATGGAGATGAAACCGCAAGACCCATGGGAGATGGAGGAAGCGATGCCACTCAGGGAACCAGATCACCTATGAACTGGGAAGACATGGATGAAGACCTCCTTGCTCATTTCAGGAAGCTCGGTACTTTCAGAAACAGAAATATTGCTGTAGGCGCAGGAGAACATACAAAATTGAGTGATGAACCCTATGTCTATATGAGAGAATATGATAGGAACGGACTGGAAAATACTGTAATGATCTACGAGGGAGAGTCTGGTGAGGTCACTTTAAAGGTCAGTGACGCATTTAAAGACAATGCAATGATAAGAGATGCCTATACGGGTGAAACTTACACAGTGAAGGGTGGAGAAATCACCTTGAAGGTTCATGAGAAGGGCATTGCGCTCCTTGAAGAAATTATTGTAGTAGAATAATAAGGGTATGGATTAAGATTTCATAATAGAGATTATGTAATCTTAATCCTTCTTTTTTTGACATTTGAGAACACTAAGACCGGAAATACAGCTTTGAATCACAGTGAATTAGAGAGATAAATTGTATGTTTATTCTGATGGGTTTATAATAGAATCAAGAAGATGTACAAGTTTTTCTGGAGGTGAAATCCATGAAACTTACACTGTATCCCAGTACCAAAACAGGCGTGTTTTCTATCAGTTTTATGATTATGGCAGTGGTTCTTGTGGTAGTTGTTGCATATCTTGCAGAGGATATTGAGATTCTTTATGATGGAGGTTTCTTTGATCATCTGAATCTCGCCATCATGACACTTGTCGCATCTGCCTTCTCCATTATTGCCTTGGTGTCAGGTGTTCTTGCCATACTTCGAGATGGTGAAAGCTCCATATTCTGTTATGGTGCTATAGTTTTTCTGCCTTGGCGGTATTCTTTGGAGTTTCTGAGTTTATAGGCGAATTGAATGCCCTGAATCCCCAGACGAAATAGAGAATGTCTAAGAATAGAAGTGTTTTTAATAATGAAATAAAAAAAGGATCTCCAACAGGTTTACGCCTGATGGAGATCCTTAACTAATTTTACGGTTACTAATTTTGTTTGAAACTGTTTGTGTCAGTTATTCTTTAAGCTGATGGAGTCTTGCTGCAATTTCCGAATAGGCTTCTACCAGAATTTCTTTCTCCGCTTTTTTAGCAGTGGAAAGTTTATGGGCAATCTCTGCCATGTTCATTTCTAGTATCAGAATATCCTCATGGTTCACTTTCTTTGGATTCTGTTTCTCCAGAAAATAATCGTAATCACCCTCGTAAAGTGTGAGCCTTTTATTCTCCAGATGCCAGATCTCCTCAGCAATTCCCTTGATGAAATACCTGTCGTGTGAAATGAGAAGGACTGCACCTTCGTAGTCTCTTAAAGCATCTTCTATGATTTCCTTGGTTTCGATATCCAGAAAGTTTGTAGGTTCATCCAGAATCAGAAGATTGCATTCCTTCAGGATCAGTTTACTCAGTTCTACTCTCAGCTTCTCGCCGTAGCTCAGGCTGCCGATTTTCTGAAAGACCATGTCCTGGGTGATCCGCATGGAACCCAGTAGATTTCTGATTTGTGTCTGGTCATCTGTGTACTGACTGAGATCTTCCAGTGGAGTCTTCTCTTCTTCCAGATGATAAAGTTCCTGGGAAAGATAACCGATCTTTGTGGAAGGTGGGATATGGATTTTTCCGTCATAGTCCGTCTGACCCAGAATGATCTTCATGAGGGTTGTCTTGCCGGACCCGTTTTCTCCTAGAAGTGCAATTTTACTCTGATTTCTTATATGTAAACTTACATCCTCGAAAAGCAGAGTGTCAAAGCTTTTCCTGATTCCCTCCCCACGTAGAAGTATGGGTGAAGCTTTCTCAGTTGAGACATGGAAGGATAGATTCACTTCCTTCTCATAATGGGGCTTTTCCATCACTTCCATTTTTTCGATGCGCTTACGCATGGATTTGGCTTTTTTCTGCAGCTGTTTGTTTCTGGATCGAAGGTAGTCATTACTGGAGAGTCCTTCCATTTTGTTCGCCTTGTCTGAAATTCCTCTGGCGGCAGCTTCCAGCTCTTTCCGCTTCTTTGCGTATTTGATGTACTCCAGATTCTGCCTTCTGATCTCTTTCTCACGTTTCTGCCTGAAAAATGAGTAGTCACCTGCATATTTCTTCAGTCTTCCCTGGTCAAGATGGTAGATGGTCTTTACCGTATGGTCCAGAAAGTCCCGGTCATGGGAGATCATAAGCACTGCACCCTTATAGGATGAAAGATAGTTCTCCAGGACTTCGATGCTTCTTGTATCGAGAAAATTAGTCGGTTCATCCAGAATCAGGAGTGGAGGATTATTCTTTACTGCGTTGAGAAAGAGAAGCTTTGTCTTTTCACCACCGCTGAGTTTATGTATTTCTTTGTTCATCAGTTCTTTGATGGAAAGATCTTCCATCAGTCTGTAAAGCTCTTTGTCGTAACTGCCTTCCAATATGCTCTTCAGCGTCTCATCTGAAACAGCAGCACTCTGTGGCAGATAACCATAGGGCACATGGAGTTTCACCTGACCTTCTGTGGGAGTCAGGTTCCCGAGTATTATTTTAAGTAAGGTTGTTTTTCCGGAGCCATTTCTCCCTAAGATGCCGATCCGGTCCATATCATGGACTTCCATGGAAACATGGGAGAAGAGATCTTTCGTTGGAAAACTCATGGCTGCGTCTTTTACAGTTATTTTCAGCAAGTCTGATCACCTCTAGATCTTGCCTTTTCGGAGGCAAGATATTTATTTTGATTTGTAGGCTGCTTTAATCTCCATTAATAAGTACCTCCTCGTGATTTCTGATTTTAGTATAGTGGAAAGATATCAGAAAATCAAATTTCTGTTTGTTCTAAGAGCCAAGCTGTAAGAATAGCTTTCAAAGAACATTGATTTTCATCTAGGATAACTGGTTATGGATGATTCATGGGGACTTTTCTTTTCATGGATTTATGAAATTATAATCTGATCTTTTTGAAAATCCAGGGATAAACGCCGATGGCCACAAAGGTCACCAGGAAGTATCTGATGAAGTCAAAAAGATCTGTCTCCGGGAAGACTCCTTTAAGGCCCTCCTTGATAAGAAGTACAAGAATCACGCCAAGGGCTACACGAAGCACTTTTTTCATCAGGGGTCCGTCCGTTGTAAAGTTCACCTTCTTCTTCTCAAGCAGAATACCCAGGAAAAACCCGAGATAGGATGCAAGGGACTTGATGAAATCGTTGGACTGGGCAAAAAAGAGTGTAGGTAAAAATAAGATCAGGACCACAAGGTAGAGTTTTAATGGATCCACTTTCTGAAAGAGCTTTGAACAGATCATTGCAATAAGTAGTCCCAGAAGAATACCGACAAGGGCATCCTTCGGATAATGGACGCCAAGATAGAGCCTTGATAAACCTACAAGAATCATCAGGGTCATGGATACGATGGTTACCCATCTATTCTTGAGATAGAGAGAAAATGCACCAGCTGTTGCAGCAGCGCTTTGACTGTGCCCGCTGGGAAAAGACTTTACTGTTGCTGTTTCCGGTCTCAAGGTTCGGATGCCTTCTTCGCCGATGGGACGCTCAAATGAAAAGAATTCTTTTAACGCGTTATTGAACAGATAGCTTGTGAAAACCGTGAAAGCCAGGATTTCTCCGAACTTCTTGTTTACTGTCCAGAAAATGATGAGAAGCAGAGGAACAATGAAGATCTCCTCGCCCAGTATGGTGATCCCTTCAAAGAAGGTATCTAGAAACGGGTTATGGATACTTTGAACGGCTCGTATTAATTCTAATTCCATTAAAATCCTCCTAGTATAAAAATATAATATATTTATACCATATTAAACATCGTTGTGGTGCAAAGGGCATGCGATATAAGAAATATGGAAAGAAAAAATGAATGAGTAAAGATAAGAGAACGGAGAAATAGAAATGCTAGACATAAAACATATGCTGCAGAAAAAAAGTATGATTACCAAAATCATTGAGAATGATAACCACTTTCATCTATTAAGAATTATTATTATTTTATAATGATTCTATTTACAAAATTTTTAAACTCGTGTATGATAGAAATAACTTAAAGTGAGTCATACCAATGCATTGAGAAGAATTCTCAATTGGAGATTCGAAAAACTACAATGTATTGTAAGAGAAAATGGAAGCAGAAAACACGAAAAGGTTAAAATAACTATGATACAAAAGATGATGAAGGAGATGAGAAAATGATTGCAAGTGTAGAAGAAGAGAAGAAATCCTTATTTGAAGGAATGAAACCGCATATTGAACTGATTGCGGCAATTGTAAGTGGGGTGCTTATTCTGCTCGGATGGTTTCTTCTGAATAGAGATGTTGAAACCGCCTCTGCAATTATCTTCGTTTCAGCCTTCATTATCGGAGGATATGCCAAAGCGAAACAAGGGATTGAGGCTACTATGAAAACGAAGAAGCTCAATGTGGAACTTCTGATGATTCTAGCGGCCATCGGATCAGCCATTATCGGTTACTGGCTTGAAGGGGCGATCCTGATCTTTATTTTCGGATTAAGTGGTGCCATGGAAACTTACACCATGAATAAGAGCCATAGGGAGATTTCGTCACTTATGGATCTTCAGCCTGAAGAAGCCACAAGACTTGTGGATGAGGTAGAAGAAGTCATAGCGGTCAAAGACCTCTCCATTGGAGATCTTCTCCTCATTAGACCAGGTGAAAGAATTCCGGCAGATGGTAAGATTGTTACGGGACAGACCAATATAGATGAAGCAGCCATTTCGGGAGAATCCATTCCAGTCACGAAATCCAAAGGAGATGAAGTCTTTGCTGGAACGGTGAATCTAAGAGGAATCATCAGGATAGAGATGACCAAATCAAGTGATGAGACGCTTTTTCATAAGATCATCGAACTGGTTCAGACAGCGCAGAGCGAAAAATCACCTTCGCAGAAGTTCATTGAACGTTTCGAAGGGCTTTACGTCAAGACCGTACTGATCGTTGTGGCACTTATGATGTTTGTTCCTCATTTCGCTTTAGGATGGAGCTGGACAGAAACCTGGTATAGAGCCATGGTGCTTCTGGTTGTCGCTTCTCCATGTGCACTTGTTGCTTCCGTTACACCGGCCACTTTATCGGCCATCAGTAATGGAGCGAGAAACGGAATCCTCTTTAAAGGAGGCGTCCATCTGGAGAATCTGGCACAGATCAAGGCCATCGCTTTTGATAAAACAGGTACACTGACAAAGGGTAAACCTGAAGTCACTGATGTCATCGTCCGTGAAGACCTTACTAAGGAGTATCTGTTATCCCATGCGGCTGAAATTGAAAGATATTCGAATCATCCTCTGGCAGGAGCTGTGGTGTCCTATGCAGCGAATCATGTCAAAGAAAACAATGATCTGAAAGTCGAGGATATGGAGGATATTGCAGGATTTGGTGTCAGAGGGAACGTGAACGGCACTGAATGGAAAGTGGGGAAAGCTGAATTTGTAGGGAAAGAAGAAGCGGTTCAGTTCCATGATCATATTATGAATCAGTTTTCTGATGAAGGTAAAACTGTAATTTTCGCAAGAGATGAAAAAGGAGTCGCAGGACTCATCGCATTGAAAGATGTGGTGCGTGATGATGCCATAGAAGCAATCAGAGCCCTCCATGAAGCCGGAATAAAAACGGTGATGCTAACAGGAGACCATCAAAGAACGGCCGCTGCCATAGCAGCAGAAAGCGGTATAGAAAGCTATATTTCCGGATGCCTTCCGGAAACCAAAGCCAATGAGATCAAGAAGCTCGAAAAAGAGTACGGTATGGTGGCTATGGTCGGAGACGGCATCAACGATGCACCTGCTCTGGCTACAGCAACGGTGGGGATCTCCATGGGAGAAGGTAGCGACGTGGCTTTGGAAACAGCAGATGTAGTGCTCATGAAGAACTATCTGCCCCTTATTGCACAGACAGTAGAACTTTCAAAAAGAATGAATCGGGTCGTGAAGCAGAACATCGTCTTTTCAATTATTGTGATTACGATGCTCATCGCATCAAACTTCCTGCAGGTAGTGACACTGCCTCTAGGCGTAATCTTCCATGAGGGTAGTACTATTCTGGTAATCCTTAATGGATTAAGGCTTCTGAAAAGATAGTGGAAGAATAGGTGTAAGAAAGCACCACTTCACAGTATTAAAGAATAGTATTAAAGAACAGTGTGAAAAAACTGAATGAGAAAAAGAGAGAACCCTTAAGATCATCATATGATTTTAAGGGTTCTCTCTTTTTTCGGCTCTATATGAAAGGCGTGTTGAAAATCATCTGAAATATAATTCTGAGCTCATGGTTTCCGCGATGAAATCTGGAACAATAGTTTCAAAGCTGTGTTTCTGCTTCTTTAGTCCCAGTGTTTTTCGCCTGGTAACCACTTGATAGTGCTCACCTTTTACGGTCAGCTCGATGGTCGGGAAGCTTTCGGAGAAGATTTCTTCAACAGGTGTCTTACTTTTTATTTCGTCTAAAGATAAAGGTATGGATTCTTTAATAGAGTATGGCCATTTGCCTTGAAGATAAAAGGTGTAACCTCGTTTGTCCTTCACAAGGAACCCAGAATCATTGATGAGTGAAAAACACGCACCCCAGATGCCTGAAGAGAAAATCGCTATAAACGGTGCAATCCATAGTGATGGAAAGATTGCCATCAGAGCGTAGCCTGACACTGTAAACCAAAAGAAAAGTTTTCTTATTTTAGTCCACAAAATACGATCCTTAGCATGAATTCCATTATGGATCACAACATAGAGTACCTTTTCTAAGGATGCTTCAGGGTCCACTTGTAAGATCATTTTCTCCACTTTCTTATCTGTTATGATCATCTCTTACTCCTTTGGTTGATATAATTAGTGTTTAAAATAGTATGGATATATTTATGTCAATAAAAAGCAATACATATATATTAACTCTGTTATTGTATCATGCTGCATAGTACTAACGTCAAGGATTTTTATCTTCAGCATGCTATTATAAATCAGCATATTTTCTTCGTAGAAAAGCAAAAATCCCATACCTGCTAAAAAGCGGGTATGGGAAATCTCAATCCATATAAGATGGTGCCGGTGGCCGGTCTCGAACCGGCACGGTATCACTACCACGGGATTTTGAGTCCCGCACGTCTGCCAATTCCATCACACCGGCATACAGATTTTTTGCTTACTTAAAGATGATACCACAACTATCATGGAGAAATCAATAGAAAACCTTTCAGGAACGTGGTGTTCTCTTCCTATTTACGTTTTCAATGAATGGTTTGAAAGGGATAAAAAGAATGGTATAGTTAGTTTTAAGAGAGAAATCGGGAAGGAAGATGTTTTCATGGAAGATATTTTAAACAAAACATTTGAAGTAGGGACTAAAGTGGCTGCATCAGGCAAAGTGGCAACTTATATTCCGGAGCTTGAAAAAGGAAACCCTGAGGATGTAGGGTTCGTCATGATGGACCTGAAGGGGAACTATAAAGCTAGAGGACAGTATCTGAAAAATTTCACGCTGCAGAGTATTACGAAGGTCATCACACTTCTTCTGGCACTGGAAGACATCGGAGAGGAAGAAGTGTTCAAATATGTTCATATGGAACCCACAGGGGACCCTTTCAACTCCATCATGTCCTTTGAAGTGAAAAATCCGGAGAAGCCTTTTAATCCGATGATCAATGCAGGTGCCATGGTGGTGACCTCTCTGATTCATGGAGAGGAAAAGAAGAAGAAGATTGAAAGAATACTGGAGTTCACCAGTCTACTCACAGGAAACAAAGAAACCCACTACGATGAGAGGGTGTATGAATCCGAAAGTAAGACAGGAAACAGAAACAGAAGTCTTGCTTACTTCATGAAGAGTACAGGGATCATGAAAGGGGATCCTGAGGAGATCTTAGACCTTTACTTCATGCAGTGCTCCATCCTTGGAAACTGCATGGACATCGCCACCATCGGTGCGGTGCTTGCCGGAAACGGCATTCATCCTCTGACGGGAGAAAGAGTCATAAAGAAAGAGAATGCGAGAATCGTAAAGACCATCATGACCACCTGTGGCATGTATGATGCTTCGGGAGAGTTTGCAGTTTCCTCAGGTATTCCTGCAAAGTCCGGTGTAGGTGGAGGGATCTTAGGCGCAGTGCCTGGAAGATGTGGAATCGGCACTTTCGGACCAGCCCTTGATCCAAAGGGGAATTCTATCGCTGGAACAAAGATGATGGAATATCTGTCTCGAAAACTGGACCTCAGTATATTTTAATTGTTTTAAAAAGAATAGAGCGCTGAAATAGGAATCTTAAGGAAAGATTCCTATTTTTTTCGTACTATAGTCGGTATAATGAAGTAAGAATAAATTTTTAGGGGTGATGCAATGCTCAGGTTTTTAGATGCAGGAGAATCACATGGTCCCGGACTGTGTGCAGTCATAGAAGGACTTCCTGCCAATTTCACCATATCTAAAGAAAAGATAGATCAGCAGCTTTTAAGAAGGCAAAGAGGATACGGACGAGGAGAAAGAATGAAGCTTGAAAAAGATCAGGTGGAAATCATATCCGGACTCCAAGAAGGGAAGACTACAGGAGCACCTGTGACGATTCTTATAAGAAACAGAGACCATGAAAACTGGAAAAATAAAGATCCGAAGGAAACCTTCGTATCCGTCCCAAGACCGGGCCATGCGGACCTGACTGGAGAATTCAAGTACGGTACGGGAAACCTTAGAAACAGCATCGAAAGAAGCTCTGCCAGGGAAACAGCCATCCGTTCAGCGGTAGGCGCCCTCTGCAGTCAGATTCTGGAGGAGCTTGATATAAACATCCGCTCCAAAGTCCAGACACTTTATGGTATAAATGATTCCTTCTGCGACATCTTTGACGACGGTCTTTATGAAAAGATCGAGAAGAGCCCTATGAGAGTCCTGAAGAATGAAGAAGCTTTCATGAGCCTGGTAGACAGTGCAAAACATAAGGGAGATACCTTAGGCGGATGGGTCTATGCATCTGTGGAAGGCGTCATGAAGGGTCTTGGATCCTTCATGCATTATGACAGAAGACTCGACGGAGCCTTGGCTGGGGCTGCCATGTCCATACAAGGCGTCAAGCAGGTTTCCATAGGGAATCCATTTGGAAACTTCACAGGATATACATATCATGACGGTATAATTTATGAGGATGGCAAACTGGAAAGAATCTCCAATCATGCCGGAGGCATTGAGGGGGGAATCAGTAACGGAGAACATATCGAAGTGTACTGCTATATGAAGCCCATACCGAGTATACTTTTAAAGCTTCCCTCTGTGGATCTGAAAGAGAAGAAGAATGTAGATTCCAGATATGAGAGAAGCGATGTGACTGCAGTTGTCCCTTTAAGCATAGTACTTGAGCATGTCCTGGCCTTTGAGCTTCTGAAAGAGATACTGGAGACTTTCTCCAGAGACAACAAAGAAGAGCTTATTGCTGCCATACAAATAAGAGAAAAACGTTTAGGAGAATTGAATGAGTAGATTATTGATTATCGACGGAAACAGTATAATGAACCGCGCTTTTTATGCAAATCCCAAGTTCATCACGTCCAAGGGGATGCATACAGGAGCAGTCTATGGATTCATCAATATGATGATGAAAATCAAAGGGGATCTGAAACCTGATTACATCGTCTGCGCTTTTGACAGAAAAGCACCCACATTCAGGCATCTGGAATACGATGACTACAAGGCTGGAAGAAAAAGAATGCCAGAGGAGCTGGCAATGCAGTTTCCTGTCATGAAGGAAGTACTCCAGCATATGGCTGTGGACATTCTGGAAATTGATGGGTTTGAAGCAGATGATGTCATTGGTACTCTTTCTCTGAAAGCGGAGAATGAAGGTGACGAAGTCTATGTCCTTTCTGGGGATAAAGATACGTTGCAGCTGGCTTCAGACAAAACAAAGGTCGTCATCACCAAAAAAGGTGTCAGTGTCGTGGATATTTATGACAGAGACAAGTTTATTGAAGAATTTGGAATTACCCCTACACAGTTTATCGATGTGAAGGGACTTATGGGAGATGCCTCGGACAACATCAAGGGTGTACCCGGTATAGGAGAAAAAACAGCATTCAAGCTGATTCAGGAATATGGCTCCATTGAGAATACCCTTGAAAACGCGGAAAACATCACCATGAAAAAAGTCAGAGAAAATCTGATCACCTACGCTGAAGATGCCATCTTCTCCAAGAGACTGGCCACCATCATCAGGGATGTCGATGTAGAGATGGATATGGACCGTTTCAGAAGTGCTGATGCTTATGATGTCAACGAACTGAGACGTCTGTTTTCAGAACTTGAATTCAGAACGCTTCTGGCGAAGCTTTCTGATGAGGTCAAAGAGGACACAGTAGCAAGAGTTGCCGAAGAGGTGGACTTCAAGCTTATCGAAGAGCCAATTGATTTCAAGGAAGCAATGGAAGAACTGAAAAAAGAACTTGAAAATGGGGACCCCGTTGCCCTTTATTTTGATGTGCACCATGCACCTAAACTATCCGAAAGAGAAATGAACTGGATGGTTCTCTCTTCTAAGAATCAGAACGTCTATGTGGAAACAAAAAATATCTTCTCTGATGAGAAAGCGCTGGAAATCCTGAAGGACTTCATGGAGGATGAGCATCTTCCAAAGATTTCCTTCAACATCAAAGATGGCCTGACCATCTTGAAGAGCCTGGGTATTGAAGCGAAAAACATCAGCTTTGATGTGAATCTGGCGGCTTATCTTCTTGAACCCACCGATGGAAAGCTCACTTTAAGAGACCTTACTTTGAAGAATCTTCCTGAAGCAGCAGTTCCGGAAGGAAAAGATGGGGATGTCTATCTCACGTCAAAACTCTTTGATCTTTATGAGAAGTTCAATCAGGAGATGAAAGAAACGGAGCTCTTCCCGCTTTATTATGAAGTGGAGCTGCCACTGACACTGATTCTTTCGGATATGGAAATTGAGGGCTTCAATGTCAATGAGAACCTTCTGGATGAAATGACCATTACATTCAAAGAAGACATCGACAAGCTGGAAAAAGAAATCTATGACCTGGCAGGAGAAGAGTTCAACATCAATTCTCCGAAGCAGCTGGGTACAATTTTATTTGAGAGACTTGAACTGCCTGTAATCAAGAAGACAAAGACAGGTTTTTCAACGAATATTGATGTGCTGGAAGCATTAAAGGACAAGCATCCCATCATCGAAAAAGTGATGCAGTACAGAACCGTCACAAAAATCTACAGCACCTATATCATAGGACTGAAGTCTGCCATAGACGGGGATGGAAGAATCCATTCCACTTTCAATCAGACTCTGGCGACCACGGGCAGATTATCAAGCACAGACCCCAATCTCCAGAATATTCCAATCAAACACGAAATGGGTAGAGCAGTAAGAAAGGTTTTTATCCCTCATGATGAGGAGTCAATCCTTCTTTCCTGTGATTATTCCCAGATTGAATTGAGAGTACTGGCTCACATTTCCGGAGACGAGAACATGATTGAAGCATATAACGGAGACATTGATATTCATACGAAGACAGCATCGGAAGTCTTTGGCGTGCCTTTGGATGAAGTGACCTATCAGCACAGAAGCAGGGCCAAGGCTGTAAACTTCGGGATTGTCTACGGAATATCGGATTTCAGCCTTTCCAATGATCTTGGCATCTCGAGAAAAGAAGCCAAGGAATATATGGAAATCTATTTTTCAAGATATCCAAAGGTCAAGGAGTATCTGGATAACATCGTAGTGGAAGCGAAGGAAAATGGTTTTGTAAGAACCATCATGAACAGAAGAAGATACATTCCTGAAATCAATCAGAGAAACAAGATTGTTCAGGCGGCAGGCATACGCCTGGCCATGAACAGCCCTATACAGGGCAGTGCTGCAGATATCATGAAGATGGCCATGGTGAAAGTCTATAATGCGCTGAAGGCGAAGAATCTTCGATCAAGACTCATACTGCAGGTCCACGATGAACTGATCCTCAATACAAAGAAGGATGAACTTGAAATCGTGAAGAAACTTGTGCTGGAAGAGATGGAAAATGCTGTGAAGCTCAAGGTGAAACTCCAGGCGGAAGAGTCTGTAGGAGCAACCTGGTTTGAAGCGTAGGTGATTCTATGGTGAAGATCGGACTCACAGGTGGCATCGCCACGGGAAAAACCACAGTGTCGAAATATCTCCAGTCTCTGGGGATCAAGGTCATCGATGCGGATTTAATCGCAAGGGAAGTTCTTGCGATTTATCCGGAGATCATGGCCTACTTAAAGGAAAACTATGGAGACAGGGTGATCAAGGAAGGGAAACTGGACAGAAAAGCCCTGGGAAAAATCATATTCCAAAATGAAGAAGATCGTAGACAGTATCTTCAGGTGATCATGCCGAGAATTCGGCAGGAAATCGAAAAGAGACTGGAAGACTCGGTAGAAGAGATTACAGTTTTAGATGCACCACTGCTTTTTGAGGAAGGTTTCCATAAGGATGTGGACCTGACCATCACCGTCTATGCGGATGAATCGGTTCAGCTACAGAGACTAAGGGAACGCGACGGTTATACAGAAGAAGAGGCGAGGAATAGAATAAATGCCCAGATGAGTCTGAAGGAGAAAATGAACCTTTCCACTTTTGTTTTAAACAACAGTGGAAGCCTTGAGGATACAGTACTGGACCTTCATGCTATCCTTGAAAAGATAGGATTTGAATATGAAAGCAAGAAAGAATTATAAGAGAAAAAGAAAAACATGGAGGCTTAGCATCCTGCTCAGCCTTCTATTAGTACTCCTTGCAGCAACTTATGTGCTTTATGAGAGAGTATTCCCCCTGGAGCATGAAGCATACATCGATGCCTATGCTAAAGAATACGGAGTAGATCCTTTTCTTGTCTATGGAATAATCCACACAGAATCAAGATTCAAAGAAGATGCTGTTTCGCCAGCAGGAGCCATGGGGCTTATGCAGGTGACACCTGAAACCGGTGAGTTTATTGCAGATCGTCTCGACATGGACTCATTCACCGAGGAGATGCTGAAAGAGCCTGAAACCAATATCAGAATGGGCATCTACTATCTCAGTTATCTCAAGGAGAAATTTTTACTGGTAGAAACGCAGCTGGCTGCATACAATGCGGGCCCAAACCGTGTAGCTGACTGGCTGGAAGATGAAAGTATCTCTGATGGAGAGGTTCTTCAAAACATTCCATTTCCTGAAACCAGAGATTACGTGGAACGTGTACTCCAGAGAGAAGAGATCTACAGAATCCTTTATTTCTTTAAATAGTACTGTAGATTATGTAATCAATAGTTCTTAGTCTTGGTGAATTGACTAAAAATAGTATAGAACCCAAATAAAAGCATCTGCGACGGAAGAATGAGATCTTCTATCGCAGATGCTTATTTATTCTGATTTTTTAGAATGGGTACTCTTTGTCGTTATCTTCCGTTGTCATCCTTCAATGCTGTTTTGATCAGCTTCACGATGCTACCTGTGTTTCCGTAATTCAAAGTACCAAATCGGTAGATTTTAACAGAAGCCAAGGCGGTGAAGATGGCTGTCAGAAGCAGTATACTGTAGGAGAGGACCACGGTGAACATGGACACACTGGTGATGGCGTATCTTACGAACATGACCATGAATGAAGTGAACGGGAAGTAGGAAGCAATCTTTAATACAATGCTTTCATTTGACAGTCCCAGACTGAACATGGCGATGAAGTAAGCGGCCATGACGAGCATGGTCACAAGGGTTGTAGCGGATGGAACATCTTCCACCTTGGACATGAGTGCGCCAATTCCTGCATAGACGAAGAGGAAGAGGAAATACCCTGTAAAGGCGAAAATAAAGTAGACGGCGAGAAGGTTGGGGTCCACATTGAGACTCAGAAAATCAAGAATCTCATCACTGTAGTTTACGGAGTTCAGTTTGTATCCGAGGAAGAGCGTCAAACCCATGGCCAAGGCCTGGGTGATTCCTGCGGTACCTGAAGCAAGGACTTTTCCGATTATCAGGCTGTTGGAATCAGAGCTTGTGACGAGAATTTCCATCGTACGATCACTTTTTTCTCTTGCCACATAGGTTGCCACATTGTTTCCGTAGAACATGATCATCATAAAGGTGAGCATGATGAGGATATAGACGACCCAGTAGTTATTTGTCACATCTTTTCCTAGAACCATAACGTCCTGCGTGATGGCAATGCTGCCCATGATGCTTCTGATGGACTCTACATCATGACCACCCTCAAGAAGGGCTTTGTCTTCACCATAGAGGCGAAGGGCTGAGTCCATCATGTAGTCTCCACCGGAATACATGGCTACGTTATTTACTACTGTTGTGAATTCAGTTTCCGATTTCAGGATGTAACCTGTGTCAACAGTTTCGTCAATGACAGCTTCCTTCAGTGTCTCTTCACTCTCATAGGGAATAAGCTCTATTCCTGGAAGCTTTTCTTCAAGAAGGGAAAGATCCATAGAGTCAGCTTCAACATAAACTCCAAAGGTTCCTTCTTCCAGGATGGCACCTTCAACTATGGTTTCTTCTGATTCTGTCATTTTAAGTATGGTCGGAATCGTTGTGACGATGATTATGAGTGTACATATGATTATGGTCGTCACGATGAAAGCTTTCTTTTTCAGAAGGTTTGATAGTTCAAACTGGTATACGGTTTTCAAGTTTTTCAAAATTTATCACCTGCAGTTTCTACGAAGATTTCAGTTAAGGAAGGCAGATAAGGGGAGAAGCTGTTAATATTTATGCCACCATCAAGCAGCGTCTTCATAATGACGGATGGATTGTCTTCTTTTGGCACATGGACAATATAGGAAGCCTTATCTTGCTTTATAGTTGTTTCTCCGAAAGGAGAAAGCGCTCTCTTCAGTATACTTTCATCCAGCCTGTCGGCTGACAGACGTATACGGTTTTTCCCTCTTTCCACTTTTATATCGTTGAGATTTCCTGTAAGGACGATTTGGCCCTGATGGATGAGGGTGATCTCGTCGCAGAACTCTTCTACATAAGACATCTGGTGACTGGAAAAGATCACAAGCTTATTCTCGTTGATGAGTTCCAAGATGATGTCCTTCAGTACCATGGAATTGACAGGATCCAAGCCGCTGAAGGGTTCATCCAGAATCACGATGTCTGGATTGTTCACAAGGGACTGTACAATCTGGATCTTCTGCTGATTTCCTTTGGAGAGGGTTTCCAGCTTTTTCTTCTTGTAGGGCAGAAGATCTACACGATTAAGCCAGTAATCTATATTCTTTCTGAGCTCATTTTTATCTCCACCTCGGAGTTTTCCGAAGTATTCCAACTGATGCGCTATTTCTTCTTTAGGATACATGCCTCTTTCTTCGGGAAGATAACCTACCTTGTAGTCATCTGGTCTGAAGACTTTTCCATCTAAGACGAATTCTCCCTTGTCCTGTCTGAAAACGCCCATGAGTGCTCTTAAGGTCGTGGTTTTACCAGCACCATTTCTACCTAAGAAACCCATGGCTTTTCCACTTTCCACGTCAAAAGAGATGTCTTTCAGTATTTTCACATCAGAAAAACTTTTATCGATGTTTTTTACTTCTAATTTCATTTCTTGACTCCTTCTGTAATCTAATATCGAAATTGTTACATATGTATCAATATAGCTTAACACTATACTGATGTCAAACATCAGTAGTGTATTAATTTCTACAGTTGGTCTCTATACTGACCGTCAACGGTTTTTCGACGACTGTAAATAAGAAAGAAGAGGTGCTTTATTACTAAATAGCACCTCTTCACCCTATATTAGTATTCTAATTAACATAATCAGCTTCTGATGGACCAGAGCAGAACTTCTTTCCCTTTTTCAATCTGTCTCATGACTTCGGAAGGAGAAGTTCCTCCATAGGAGCTTCTTCTCTTTACGCAGGCACTGCTACTAAGATCCGGAAGGCTGATGCCATTAAGCCTCTTGTCAATATCTGGAAGGACCTCGTCCTTCAGTGTCATCAGGGTTTCACCGGTCTTTTCACAATACTTTACAACGGCTCCGACAAGCTCATGGGAGGTACGGAAGGGAACACCCTGGGTCACAAGGTATTCTGCCAGGTCTGTGGCTGCAAGAAATCCTTTGTCCATATGTTTTCTGATGCTTTCTTCTTTGAAGGTCGTGTTTTCAAGCATCTGTGCGAAGATCACGGCACTTGTTCTGACGGTTTTCACGGTATCAAACAGAGCTTCCTTGTCTTCCTGGAAGTCCTTGTTGAATGCCATGGGCAGTCCTTTAAGGACGGTGAGAAGACCCATGAGATGGCCATAGACACGTCCTGTTTTACCACGGATGAGTTCAGGGATATCCGGGTTCTTCTTCTGCGGCATGATACTGCTTCCAGTGCAGAATCCATCATCGATTTCTATGAAGCTGAATTCCTGTGCATTCCATAGTATGAACTCTTCAGATAGTCTGCTCAGATGAGCCATGAAGAGAGATGAGAAGCTTAAAAACTCCACGATGAAGTCTCGATCAGCCACCGTATCCATGGCGTTTTCAGTGACGGATTTAAAGCCTAGAAGATCCGCTGTATACCTGCGGTCGATGGATATGGTCGTCCCTGCAAGAGCGCAGGCGCCCAGGGGGTTCTGATCCGTTCTCTCATAACATCCTTTCAGCCTTTCAAGGTCTCTCTTGAACTGCTGGAAGTAGGCCATGAGATGAAATCCCACAGTGACAGGCTGAGCATGCTGAAGATGCGTGAAACCAGGCATGAGCATTTCTTTGTGGGTTTCTGATTTTTCCAGAAGTGTTTTAAGAAGCACTTGAATGATTTCAAAAAGCTCTTCCATCTCTTCTTTGAGATAGAGCCTCACATCGAGAATCACCTGATCATTTCGGCTTCTGGCAGTATGAAGCTTTCTGCCCACATCGCCGATTTCTTTGATCAGCTGACTTTCGATGGCCATGTGGATGTCTTCATCCTCATAGGTGAAGACCAGGAGGTCATCCTGAATCTTCTTCTCTATACGCTTAAGTCCGGTGACAATCTGATTCAGTTCATCTTCAGTCAGATGACCCATTTTTTCAAGCATCATGGCATGGGCGATGCTTCCTTTGATGTCCTGTTTATAGAGAGCGATATCAAAGGCGATGGAAGCGTTGAATTCTTCCACCATCTGATTCATCTGTTTCTCAAATCGGCTTCCCCATAGATTTTTCAAGTTGTTCTCCTCCTTGTGAGATGGCATCTAAGCCACCTCGCTGTAATTTACATCATTGATTTTGATACCTTTGTATTTTGAAGTCATTAAATACATGGTCAGGAGCAGTAGAAATGAAACAACCACTGAGAATGCGCTTCCGGTGACTCCTGCCATAAGATATCCGATGAAAGAAGCCAGTCCGTTCATCAGAGCATATGGAAGCTGTGTCTTCACGTGGTCCACATGATCACAGCCTGCACCGGAGGAAGCCAGAATGGTCGTATCCGAGATCGGGGAGCAGTGATCGCCGAACATTCCACCTGCAAGGACTGCACCGATAGAGGCGTACATAGGCGCGCCTAAGGCATTTGCCATTGGGATGACCAATGGCATCAGAATCGCATAAGTACCCCATGAGCTGCCTGTAGCGAAGGACAAGACGGCACCTATGAGAAATGTCACTGCAGGGATAAGAAATGCAGGCAGATTTCCGTCTGTGATGCTGATGATATAAGTGGAGGTACCCAGTTCTTTGCTGACAGCACTTAAGGACCATGCCAGCACCAGAATGATGGCCACATTCATCATCTTTGCCATACCACCGAGATAGATATTGAAGGTTTCTTCAAAAGTCTTCACCTTGTGATAGACCATCATGATGATGAGAACCACAGCCGCCAGAAGGTAAGCTGTGCTGAGCGCTCCTCTGAATGCGCTGCCTGGTACCTGGACAAATGGGAAACCAAGTGGAGCCAGAATACCGAAGAGGGTGACAAAGAGTACAAACAGTGGCAAGAAAATCAGTGAAGGTTTACTGGCAGTTACACCCGTATGATCGGTTTTTCTCATGGGCTTTGAAGTCTTCCAGTATTTTTCACCGGTATCCTGGACTCTCTTTTCCGCTTTCGCCATGGCACTGAATTCATATCCGGCAATTGCAATGACGGGAACAAAAAGTACTGCCAGAATCGAGTAGATATTGAAGGGGATGGATTTAATGAAGGCTGTCCAGTCGGATTCAGCAATGCCAAGGAGCTCGTATTCCTTCTGGATCAGACCCATGATATACACACCCCATCCGATGAAGGGGATGAGGACCGCCACGGGGGAGGCTGTGGAATCAATGATGTAGGCAAGCTTCTCCTTGGAGACTTTCAGCTTATCAAATAAAGGTTCAAAGATTGGTCCTACTATGAGTGGAGTACCAAGATCAGAGAAAAAAATGATGATGCCGCCGATCCAGGCTGCAACCTGAACTTTTGCCCTGGATTTGATGACTTTGGAAGCTTTCCCGGCAAAAGCGAGTGCGCCACCTGATTTTTCCATCAGAGCGATGAAGCCGCCGATAAAAACCAGAAGCACCAGGACACCAGCATTATAGGAATCCTGAAGCTGTCCGAAGAGATAGGTCTGGATGGTTTCTGTGATGGCTTTGATGGGGCTGAAGTTCACGAGAATGAGCACCCCTGTGAGAACACTGGCAAAGAGAGCAAGGACGACATTTTTGTATTTAATTGCAATTGTTATTGCCAGGATCACTGGAACAACGGATAAAAAACCATAATCTGTCATTATTTATTCCTCCATATTCTACTATTTTCTCTGATTAATAAGTTGCCTTCTGATGAAGGAGAAATAATCTGTCATTCTCCGCTTTCCTCCTGTAAATTAATATTTATGCATAAAATGCACTATTTATTCATATTAAAAGGGTTGACTTAAGATGTCAACCCTTTAAATGCAACAAAATACTGTTATACGTTTTCAATTTGTGAACTAATTAATTTATTAATATGCAAAAATGAGAAATGTTATACTGCCAATATTTTAACAGGTGATTAAACTGTTTTTCGCAGCTGGGGTAGGGATTTCAGGCTGAGTATTAAAGAAAAAACAGCCATGAAAGGGGAAGCGTACACTTCTATCCTTACATAGCTGTTTTTCTCTTAGTATTTATATTCGCGGCTTAATCAGTCAGATGATAGAGGAAGAATACCTTCTGTGATCATGATCAGTGCAGAATGAGCCTTCAGTGTGATCTTTTTCTGCTCTGTGCTCCAGAGGCTTGTTGTTCCTGCCTGGAATTTATCCACAAGAACATCCCATGAGGCTTCAGGAATCGTTATTTCCTGATCTTTATCTGCTCCGTTGAAAGCAACGAGGAAAGTCTTGTCTTCTTGAGGATCCTTCAGTATATAGCTCACCACATTGGTTTTAGTCAGTTTAAGTGGTGCTTTTCTGCCTCTTGTATAGAATAGGATATTCTCTTCAATTTCTTCCTGGGTTCTCATTCTGAAAGCTTTGTATTTTTTTCTTAATGCGATGAGTCCCTTATAGTAATTGACCATATCGATGTTTCTGCTCTTCATGTCCCAGTGTAGTGCATTGATGGAATCAGGAGAACGGTAGGAGTTGTGGTCTCCGAATTTTGTTCTTAAAAATTCTGCACCTGCATGGATGAAGGGAACACCTTGACTTGTAAGTATAATTGCATTGGCTAGTTTTGCCATGTCTTTGATGAGTTCGGGATTACTTCCTTTATTCACTTCCACAAGCTTGTCATGTAGCGTCAGGTTGTCATGAGCTGAAACATAGTTGATGCTTTGGCCTGGATTTTCTGCCCATGGAGAAGTGGCGTACATGATGTCCTGGTAATTAATATCCTTATGCTTCACTGCACCGGCAATGCCGAACTTCACGGATTCTTCAAGACCGTTTCCGCTGACAAATCCGCCTCGAGCGTTGAAAAATACATGACCTTTCACACCATCTCTGAAGTCGTCATTGAATGCGCCGATTCCAGGTATTTCGCTGATGTTGCTCTTCATGAGTCTCTTCTCTTCAGCCAGAGGACTTGGACCACCTGCCCAGCCTTCACCATAGAGTATGATGTCCGGTTTTACTTTTCTTAAGGCTTTTTCGATTTCTCTCATGGTTTCCGTATCGTGGATGCCCATGAGGTCAAATCTGAACCCGTCAATTTTATATTCCTTCACCCAATGGACCAGAGAGTCAATCATGAACTTTCTCATCATCGGTCTTTCTGAAGCAGTTTCATTGCCGCAGGCTGATGCATCGGTAAAAACTCCATCCACACTTCTATGATAATAGAGGGGGACAGATTTATGGAAATTGGACAGGAGGTTATCGGCAGTATGGTTATATACCACATCCATGATGACGCCCATTCCGTTTTTATGAAGGCCCATAATAAGCTTTTTCAGTTCTGTGATTCTCGCTTTCGGATTCCTCGGATCACTGGAGTAGGACCCTTCCGGTGCATTGTAGTTGTGAGGATCATAGCCCCAGTTGTAGAATTCAGCTGCTGTGGATTCATCAAGGCAGTTGTAATCGAAAATTGGAAGGAGCTGCACATGAGTGACGCCCAGTTCTTTCAGATGATCGATTCCTGTTGCATGTCCTTTATCATTTCTGGTACCTTCTTCTACGAAGCCAAGATACTTTCCTTTTGCCTCGACGCCTGAATCTCCATGAATGGTCATATCACGGACATGAACTTCATAAACTACGGCATCGACAGGGTTTTGAAGCCTAGGTGCCTCGTAGTACCTGAAACCTTCTGGATCGGTGGTTCTTAAATCCAGTATGCAGCCCTTTTCTCCGTTTATACTCACAGAGGTCACATAAGGACCTGGCGTAAAAGTCTTTTGGCCTTCATGATCCACTTCAAGAAGATAGTAGAGACCATCTGCAAGACTTGGAATATTTATAACGAAAGTACCTTTGACATCCTTTATCATAGGATAGACAAAAAGGGGGTTCTCATCTTCGGCATTCTGATAGAGAAGAAGATTTACCTGACTTGCTACAGGTGCCCAGAATCTAAGTTTGATTCCTTCTACACTGTACGTAAGGCCAAGATCATCTCCATTGTAGACAAGGTTTTCCAAAAAATATCTGGAGTCATAGAACTCCGTGACTTTTTTGAAATCGGGCAGGATCTGTGGGATCTGAACTTCTCTCGGGGTTAGAACTTCTATTTCTAGCTTTGTTTTATCTTCCATCTGTATTCTCGTTCCTTTATAAGTCAATTGAATCTGAAATACTATGATTTTCATAGCTTTTTACTAATTGCTAAATTATCACAATCCAAATTCTAGGTCCATAATAACTGAAACGCTTTTTCGATACAAGGTAAATTGAGAAATTAATTAATAATTTATGAATTTTGTTACCACGCATATTTACAATTCAAGTTTCGCAATTGAGAAGTACATTGTTTAACAAATCAGAATCAAAAATAGGAGCAGGTGATATGAGATTGAAATCAAAGTGCATAGAGAGATCTCTTATAAATTTAATATAATACTTTTAGACTCCATGATACAAGCAGAATGCACCATAAATAGTTATGAATATTTTCCTTGACTATTATCCTATCTGAAGTTATTATAATACATGTGATTGTAAACAGGCAGATGTGGCGGAATGGCAGACGCACTACCTTGAGGGGGTAGCGGGCAACAGCTTGTATGGGTTCAAGTCCCATCATCTGCACCATTTACTTCTCACGAAACTGAATATGCAGATGTGGCGAAATTGGCAGACGCACTAGACTTAGGATCTAGCGCCGAAAGGCGTGGGGGTTCGACTCCCTTCATCTGCACCAGTGGAAAGATACTCTTTGCGAAAGCAAGGAGTTTTTTTTGTGTTAATAATGTGTTTGACCAATGACACTGGAGACGTTGATCTTGCTTTCGGTCAATAGGCTGTTACAAGAACGAATAAGCTCGCAGGTTTCAAAAAACAGCAGGAAGAATAGCCGCTGCTTTCCGAAAGAGCTGCTGATCTGAACGAGAAAGAATCAGATCATAACTACTATCTTAGTGAGCTAAGTTCGATACGAACATATAATTCAATAGAATAATATGAAATAAGCCTGAGCATCTTCTAAGAAAAGATGCTCAGGCTTATTAGATTGTGCTTTAAGTATATATTCTTCAATTGATGAGCTATATGGCCCATTTTCTGTTTAAAGAAAAGGATATGGTGATCCATTTCTCTGTGCTGATGGGTTTCAGTTTTTCATGAAGTTCTTCCCGAATCTTGTCCTGCTCCTTGATGGTCTGCACCAGGGAGTCTTCATCTACAATGAAGTCAATTTCAAGTCGTAGGAGTCTTCTTCTTTTTGTCACCCGAAGAAAGGATTCTTTCATCTGATATTTCTCTTCGATTTCCTTTGTCATTTCCTTCAGCTTGGTTCCCAGTTCTCCTTCAGGAGACATCCCTAGAACATCTTTCAGAGCAAGCTTGATCGAGGTGAAAGGAACTTTTGCGAAGCCTGATGTCATGATGATGACAATCAGGGAATCAATGTAATTCAGGTAAACTGTGTAAATCTGAAAACGATCCATTAAAAACACGATTATAAAAGTAATCATTACACCGAAACTCAAATAGGTATCAAAAAGCCACTGAGAAGACTCTGCAGTCAGCAGCATGGAGTTATATTTCCTTGATTTTCTTTTGAGATGCATGTACATGAAAAGGCACACAAAAGAAGAGAACAAGGAATAGAGAATCGCAGTATCTGTATCCACAGCGCGTCCGCCTGTAACAATAATATAAACTGCATTGATGAAGGAAAATGCCAGAATAATAAGGATGGCAGAGTGCTTTACAATGATCACAAGAGGTTCCACGATGGACTTTCCAAATGGGAATTTTTTCCATTCATTCTTTGCCATGAATCTGGCGGATGCCAGGGAAAGATAGGATAAAACAACACTGACGAGGGAATAGAGCCCATCAAACATGATCATCTGGGATCTGGCATATATTCCGGCAGTTACGCCGACTACAGAGAAGGCGATGGATAGAATAACAGACTGAATCAATAGTTTTTTTTCAATGTTTTGTGTTGACATGATACTTTTTGCGGTTTCCAAACTGATTTCTTTGAGGTTCCGCACCCCTTGGAAAAACCGCGGTCAGCACTCCTTTCATGATGTAATTATAATAATTTGAATTCTTATTATTCTATAAGGCGATGGCTTCATAGATAAATGTCTTTAGCTGATCTTTTGAGCTCTTTTCATGGAAGCCTTTGGTCTCCATGAGATATACCTGTTCTGCACCGTGCTCAAGTAGACCGATGATGAAGTTTGACAGGTAGGAAAGATCGTAGGCTTTCTTTAAGAGATTCTTCTGCCCATAAAAGGCGAGTTTTTCTGTCAACCAGTCATAATAGGGAATATATAGGTTTTCCCACTCTCTGAAAGAGGAGTAGTACGCTGTACCTGAATAGATGAAACCGATGAGCTTTTTGTGCTTCAAGGTCTGGTTATACATGAGGTCGATGAGCATGGATATGAATTCATCTAAGGAAGTGGTTTCATTAATACATAGTTTATGCGCTTCCTCCAGAATATCTTCTATAATATGGGATGCGATGCCTAAGACCAGTTCGCTTTTAGACTGGAAATAGAGATAAAAGGTCCCTTGGGCTACGCCTGCTCTTTTTACAATCTGAGATACGGAGGTTTTATCAAATCCCTGTTCACCCATGAGATCAACAGCAGCCCAAAGAATGGCTTCTTTTTTATTCAATACTTATCAGACCTTCTTTCAATTTCAAAATGAATGACTGTCAGTCATTTTTATACCTTATACAGATTATCATGAATAAAGGAAGGTGTCAATCAACATGAACTATCAATTATGAACCATCTATAACCTTTCTATGAAGTCTTTCAGAGAGTATAGTTATCAGAAATTACTGATGTTATACTTATTAGAAAAGGAGCGTGTTATTTATGGATTTATCAAGTCTGCTTAATTCCATTATGGGTAATGAAAAAATACTTCAGGAACTAGGTAATAAAGTACAAGCAAGCCCTGATGAAATTAAAAAAGCGACTAGCCTTGGAGTTCCTACACTGGTAGAAGCATTGGATCGTAATGCAAGAGAGCCAAAGAGTAGAGAGTCTCTGGCAAAAGCTTTAGAAGACCATAGTGATGACAATGTGGATGATCTGGAAGGATTCCTTAACCGTGTAGACGCAAATGAAGGAAACAGAATGCTTGACCATATTCTGGGCGACCGTAAGGTGAAAGTGGAAAACAACATCGCAAGTAATTCAGGCCTTGGCATCGGACAGGTTTCAGGACTCATGAGTATGCTGGCACCGATTCTTATCGGTATGCTTGGAAACAAGAAGAAAGAGGATAATGTTTCTAGAGATGGCATCAGTGATCTCACTGGTTCCTTAGGTGGACTTCTTGGAGGCGGAGGAATCATGGACATCGCCAAAGGGATGCTGGATCGAGATGGAGACGGAAGCTTTATGGATGACCTTCTGGGCGGTTTTTTCGGAAAGAAGTAAGAAGAAAAGAGTTTCATCAAAGAGAAACAGGAAACAGAAACAAAAATATACAGGCACATTCGGGCTGAACCTGAAAAGTGCCTGTTATTTTG
>CAZXUT010000030.1:0-39680 GCA_964643785.1 uncultured Proteiniclasticum sp. | reverse complement strand
AGGCGTTAGTATAAGATTAAGTCAAAGAACTATCGCGAAGCGATTTTGTTCAATAGTAGACAAGTGAAAAATAATAAAGTATTGAATCAAAAAGTGAATGAGGTGGACTATGCAGGAAATATTAAAACTGAAACCCATTTTTCAGGATAGAATCTGGGGTGGAACAAAGCTAAGTGAATACTTCGGCTATGAGCTAAGCAGTGCACATACAGGAGAATGCTGGGCAATTTCAGCCCATCGTAACGGCGACTGTATCATCGAAAACGGACCCTTACAAGGTCAGCATCTATCCAATGTCTATGAGGAGCATCGGGAACTCTTCGGCTCCAGCCAGTCTCCTGTCTTTCCCCTTCTGACGAAGATTCTTGATGCCAGTGATGACCTGAGCGTTCAGGTACATCCTGATGATGCCTATGCTTTAGAGGTGGAAAATGACCTTGGCAAGACGGAATGCTGGTACATCATTGATTGTGAAGAGGACGCGGAGATGATCTTCGGCCATACAGCAAAGACAAGAGAAGAGCTTTCAGAGATGATTGATGCCGGAGAATGGGATGATCTTCTAAAGAGAATCCCGATCAAGCCTGGTGATTTCTTCTATGTCCCTTCCGGAACCATCCATGCACTGTGCAAAGGAACCCTGGTTCTCGAAACCCAGCAGTCTTCTGATACCACTTACAGGGTCTATGATTATGACCGTATGGATATTGAAGGGAACTTACGAGAACTCCATGTTGATTCCGCAAAAAAAGTGTCTACAGTACCCCATGAAGGAAATGTGGTGATTCCAGAAGTTAGAGAAGAAGAGAACATCCAGATCACAAGCTTTGTGGATACCAGATTCTTTACTGTGGAGAAATGGACAGTATCGGGACAATCTTCGAAGTCTCTGAATCAGTACACACTGTTCAGCGTTCTAGATGGAGAAGGAAAAATCAATGACATGGACGTGAAAAAAGGAGATCATCTGATCCTTACTGCCCTTTGTCATAAGGCAGTACTTTCAGGAAACTTGACACTTCTCACTTCCTGGATTGACGATGCTCATAAGTAAATGTAGAATTCTACTCTAAACACAAAAGCAGGCCATCTGGCCTGCTTTTGTGTTTAGCTCTATTTCAGCCGAATCAGCTGTTTTCTGGCTCTGTGAAGTTGACCACCGCACCGATTAGATTGGCTTCACTTCTGAAAGCACATGGTACGATGGAAACCGTAAGATCACCTGCACCCCTCTGTTTAAGATTAAGATTCACTTTCAATGTGATTCGGTCAACGATATCTTCCCTGTTGGAAATTCCTCCACCGATGATCACAAGATCCGGATTAAAGGCCACTGAAAGATTATAGATTCCACGTGCCAGTGCATCAATGAGGCCTTCAACGTGCTTTACAGCCACGGGTTCGCCTCTGTCAGCTTCACTGAAAAGAAGCGTTCCATCAGCCTTCTCAAGGTTCATCTCTTGTCTGTAGCGTTCAGCTGCCTTGACCGGGCTGCCCAGATCACTTAGCGTATGGTTTTCATCCAAGAGCATGTATCCGAATTCACCTCCAAAGAGGTCTTTTCCTCGATGAAGTTTTCTGCTTTGAATCACAGTACCACCTATGCCTGAACCTATGACCAGGAACAGTGCATGGTCTGCATTCTTTGCAGCACCTTGATGAAGCTCCGCAAGTGCGGCGCAGTTGGCATCATTCTCCATACTGACTGGAAGTGAAAAGAGCTCCTCCAGTTCTTTCCTGATTGGAAAGTCATGGATATAGGGTACGGCACTGAGGCCACCGATAACACCTGTCTTTGCGTTCACTGCACCTGGGCAGCTCATGGCAACGCCATGAAGCTCGCCCAAAGACCTATGAGACCTTTCTACCTTTTGCATCTCCTCTTTCATCTCTTCCCAGGTTCCTGGGGTGGAGAAAGCACTCTGCATTTCTATATGATTCTCAGCCCACAGGGCATGCTTCACACTGGATCCACCTATATCAAATACTGTCAGTCGCATCTTATTACTCCTTCATTTTTAATTTCGCATCAGGATAATTTCAAAGGAATATTCATCATAGCGATGCACCGAGATGGAATATTCAAATGCATTCCCTGTATCAAGATAGCCGATCTGCTCTGCAACAGCCACCGGATCCCCTTTTTCAAGGTTCAGCTGCTCCGCTTCAAAATCAGTGGCTTTTCTCACCGAAATGGTTCGATGGGCACTTTGAAGCTTCAGATTAAGCTCATTCTCTATGTACTCATAGATGGAACCCTTCACATTTTTTTCTTTCAGGCCTGGAATGAGATCAATGGGCATGTACATTTTTTCCATGACCTTCGGCTGACCTTCCACATGTCTCACACGATAAATGTCATAAACAAAGGAATCGGGTGTGATATTAAGTTTTCCAGCAGGCTCCGGAGGTACAGTCACCACAGAAAAGTTCAGAATCTTACTGATCACTTCTTTTCCAGGGTTAAGCGCAGTAGTCCCACGAAACAGGTTGGCCATCATCACTTTTTCCATTTCTTCCATGTTCAGGTCCTTGACAAAGGTTCCTGAGCCTCTTCGCTTGATGATGAGCCCTTCAGATACCAGAATGTCCAAGGCTTTTTTGACGGTCATCTTGCTGGCGCCATACATCTGACAGAGGTCCTTCTCAAAAGGGATCTGCTGGTTAGCGACGAATTCACCCTTTAGAATACGATTCCGAAGGTCATTTGATATGATTACATATTTCTGCATGATTTCACCCCACTCAAATTCCTAAAAGCCTCGGATAATAACATCCGAACCTAAAAGTCTATACATTTAGTATACCCAAGACCAGCGCTGAATACAATTGCGTTTTATATATGAATCTTTTATTCTTCTAAGTTCAGATACTCCGGAAGTTCCACCACTGATGAATCTGCAACTTCTCTGAACCAGTAGCCTGATTTCTTGATGGTCTTCACCTGGGTATGAATGTTGTTGGAAATCATTCCATACCGGTTGCGGTACGCATTTTTCCAGGACCAGCAGTCGATCGGCGTCCAAAGATGGTATCCGAAGCAGTTGGACCCTTCTTTCATGCTTTTATTCACCCAGTACAGGTGCTCCTGCATGAACTGAATTCTGTAATCATCTTCAATAAGGCCTTCATCATTGAGGTAACGGTCTTCTCTGGATACACCCATGCCATTTTCAGAAACGAACCATGGAATATTACCGTAATTGTCCCGGATATTCAGAGCGATGTCATAGAGTGCCTTAGGATAGATTTCCCATCCCTTGTCTACATTCATCCTTCTTCCAGGCATGTCAAACATATCGAAATACTTTGTGGGCATCCAGTCAACGGTGAGGCTGTTAGGAGAAAGTTCTGGCTGCTTCACTCTATGAGGATGATAGAAATTCACCCCAAGGACATCGATGGTATTTTCAGTAAAGATCAGTTCCTCTTCTTCCGTGGATGACCACAGAACACCGTCATTTTTCAGGACTTCAACGAGTTCTTCTGGAAATGATCCCTTCACAGAAGAATTCAGATACATCTCATTCATCCAAAGATCCGCAAATCTTGCTGCATCCACATCTTTCTGACTGTCTGTGGCAGGATAGTTTGGTGTCAGGTTCAATATGATTCCGATCTTTCCACCCTGTTCTTCCTGTAAGGATTTATAGACCTTTACCGCTTTAGCGGAGGCCAGAGCGATATTATACGCCACCTGGACCGCTTTCTTCCCATCCACCAGAAGTGGGTAATGGAACTCGTAAAGGTATGCTCCATCGACAACCACCAGAGGTTCATTGAATGTGAACCAGTTCTTTACACGGTCTCCGAAAAGCTTGAAGCATTGCGTGGCAAACTTCACGTAAAGTTCCACCACATGCTTGGATGCCCATCCTCCGTACTGGTGCTGAAGTTCTACAGGCAGGTCAAAGTGGAACAGGTTCATCACTGGAATCATATCAAGGGCGATGGCTTCATCGATAACCGCATTATAGAACCTGACGGCATCCTCGTTCACCGTACCTTCTTCCAGGTCATCTATAAGACGAGACCACTGGATGGAGGTACGAAAGGAATTCATACCGATTTCCTTCATCATTTTAAGGTCTTCCTTGTAACTGTTGAAAAAGTTGGATGCCGTATCCGGACCTACCTGATCATAAAAGGCGGAAGGATCTATCTCATACCAGTAGTCAAAGACATTGGCATGTTTCTTCTCGAAGCGACCTTCACTCTGTGGACCTGATGTGGCTGCGCCCCACCAGAAATCTTTTGGAAATTCTAATTTCATATCTTTTGTCTCCTATCTACATATATTCTCTATTCATGGACAAGTCTCAGATGTACGATTCTACTTGAAAAATCTCCAGGCATCTCACGGCTCCAGTATTCCTGGGTCCGTCCGATGTAGTTTTCTCCAAAGAGAAGCCCGATGTTCATGAGATCATCACCCCTACGCATCTCTTTGCTGCCACTGATTTCATACAGGCCTTCATCGATGAGGCCACTCAGCTTCAGTCTCTCATAGGGTGGATTGGGTTTTGCCAGGACCTGATATATACCGAGCAAGGCTTCGCTCTGATCCTTTGAAACCACCATCCATGCCGGTCTGTTGCTATCAAAAGGACTTGAGAGGCGGATGAAGTCTCCTTCAAGGAGAAGCTTCTGATGCGCATTTCTTACTCTGATCTGTTCTCTGACCACATTTTTTTCTTCTTCTGTCAGTTTTATCGGATCCAGTTCATACCCTGAAGTGCCGAACAAGGCTACATCCCCTCTCATTTTAAGAGAAGTAAGTCTGGCCACCTGATGGTTCGGCACTGCCGATACATGGCTGCCTATGGAAGAGATCGGATACACCATGGATGTTCCATATTGAATCTTCAGCCTCTCCACCGCGTCTGTATCATCACTGGTCCAGATCTGAGGAGAATAGTACAGCATGCCAGGGTCGAATCTTCCTCCCCCACCTGCACAGGACTCAATGAAGAGATCCGGATATTTCGTGAGAATTCTCTCATACAGGTCATAGACGCCTAGAATGTATCGGTGCATGACTTCTCCCTGTGAATCAGCTGGAAGAGTCTGGGAATAGCCTTCCGAAATGTATCGGTTCATATCCCACTTCATATAGCTCAGCTCACTGACGCAAAGGATATCGTCCATCTGCCTGAAGAGTTCATCGACAACCTTCTCATTACCCATATCCAGCACAAACTGATTTCTTCCATGGGAAATATTCTTCTTCGGATGACCTAAAACCCACTCCGGATGTTCCTTGAAAAGGTCTGTATCTGTGCTGACCATTTCAGGCTCAAACCAGAGACCAAATTTCAGTCCCAAGTTGCGGACTTTCTCAGATAGGCCTTTTATGCCATTGGGAAGCTTACGCTCATCTGCTGTCCAGTTTCCAAGGGAGGAATTGTCGCTGTCTCTTTTCCCGAACCACCCGTCATCCAGCACAAAGAGCTCTATGCCCAGATCTTTAGCCTGTTTTGCGATTTCCAGGATTTTTTTCTCATCGAAATCGAAATAAGTGCCTTCCCAGTTGTTCATCAGGATCGGTCTTTCCTTCTTTGCCCACTTAGGTGAAATAAGATTTTCCCGGTATAAATCATGGAAAGCTCTACTCATTCCGCCAAGGCCTTCGTCACTGTAGACCATGACCGCTTCCGGACTTACAAAAGTTTCTCCTGGTTTCAGGTTCCATGCAAAATTATGGGGATGAATGCCCATCATGGCCCTCGTCACCTGATAACTGTCCACCTCCACTTGGGCCATAAAGTTCCCGCTGTAGATGAAACTGAATCCGAAGACCTCTCCAGTATGTTCTGTGGCAGCTGTATCTGCCAGAGCAAAGAAAGGATTATGCATGTGACTTGATGCACCTCGGACACTTCCGATTCTCTGTATACCAGTATGAGTCGGCTTTCTTTCGAGGTTTGCTTCTCTTGCCCAGGCACCCACTAGGTGAATGAAATCAAAATCCTTACGTGGGAGATCCACAGAAAAACTCATGAGTCTTTCCAGGCTGATAGGCGTATCCCCATGATTTGTGAGTTCTGAATGACGAAGGATCACTGGTTTCTTTTCTGTGACGGTATAAAAAAGAGAAAGAATATGATCTTCGTACCGATCCTTCAATCTGATGACTAAAGTCTTGGCTTCTTCTTCCTTGAAGAATGTATGAGGCATACCCTGAAGCTTATCTTTTCCTTCCTTAATTTCGTAGGAAAGATAGGAAAAATGACTGATACGATCTCCATCCTTATAACGGATGGATAATGCCGGATTCCTGAAATCTGTGGTTCCAAAGACGGGCATCTCCTGCCTTATATGTTCCAGAGAAGTAGTCAGGTTCCCTTCGTAAAGATTATTCGAAGGGCGCACCTCTCTTTCGATGAGATGTGCAAAGCTCTTTCTGTGCCCAACGGCTTTACCGGTATAAAGGTGCTCCAGGACACCGGTCTCTTCCATGACACGGAAAATGTAGCTCACTTTCCCATTGGTCAGATGAAACTCCAGCGTTTCCTCGTTTACATGAATCATGGGTCTCATATGTCCTCTCTTTCCAACCAATCCTGGTTGTTCACTTAGTTTGCCTCTTTACTCCGTCTGGAGTATGTTTTCTCTTCAGACTTTCGTCGCCTTTCAGGACCAGAAGCGTATAGGATCCAGGAACCACCGCAAAAAGCAGAACAGGACTGAAAAAGGCTGTTATAAATCCTGTGAATAATAAGCTTCCTATATAGAAAGTTCGAAGTGGCTTCCTGAACAGACTGAGAACTGCTTCTGCTATGAACAGGTTTTTACTTCTGTATTCATTTTCTCTGCTCTCCAGAATGAGAGAGACAAGGAAAACGGTCAGCACCGTCCATGCGATTCCAGTTATGGTCACCAGGAAGAGCCCTAGAACAGAATCGATATGCTCTGCCAGATATGCCTGGGTCATGAATGAAAGTATAAGTAGAGCTGAGAACATAATGGAAAAAACTTTTGGGTAAGGAACTTCAGAGCTATTCTCCTCTATCACCTCTTCCTCTAGAAGCAGATCTGCCTCTTCAATGGTGATTGCAAAGGCTTCCACGAAGCCGAAGAGTCCCCCATGAAGGATTGCTTCTTTCCAGAACAAAAAGGATAGCTTCACCGTTTCATAGATCCAGTCGATCCACTGGAGTAATCTGGATTTTTTCTGCATGAATGTCACCTCTTTCCAGTTATTTTACAGAACCTGCAATGCCATTGTAGATATACTTCTGAAGGAATAAAAACAGGACAAGGATAGGCAAAATGACAATGATGACTCCTGCAAGGATTACGGGCCAATTGGTTCCGTAGGGTCCTTTAAAGGCGAAAAGCGCCGTGGAGATAACCTTCAGGTTCCGACTGGGCATATATAGAAAGGGATTGTAGAAGTCATTATACACGCCGACACCACTGATTATGAGCATGGTGACAATAGGTGCTTTCAGATTCGGCAGGATGACCTTTGTGAAAATCTGGAAGTAGGATGCACCGTCAAGATACGCCGCTTCATCAAGGGAGTAGG
Source organism: uncultured Proteiniclasticum sp. (assembly GCA_964643785.1). Classification (GTDB taxonomy): domain Bacteria; phylum Bacillota; class Clostridia; order Clostridiales; family Clostridiaceae; genus Proteiniclasticum. The sequence goes on along the minus strand of CAZXUT010000030.1, from coordinate 32,149 downwards.
GAATCTCATCCAGATACTGCATAAAGATGTAGATGGATATGACATCCGTCCCGAGATTAAGTACGATCACCGACCAGATGGTGTCATAAAGACCCATGGCCACGATGATCTGGAAGGTAGCAACCTGGCTGGTGATGGATGGTATCAGCATAGCGGTCATGAAGAGTACAAGAATGGTCTTCTTGAACCTGAAATCAAAACGGTTAAATGCATAAGCAAACATGGAGCTTAAAGTGAGCTTGCCTACCATGCTGAGTAAAAAAATGATGAAGGTATTTTTGAATCCGGTCATCATCTGCCCATCTACAAATGCTGTGGAGTAATTGGTGAAATCCAGTTTTGTGGGAAGGGACAGCACATTGGTCGATAAGAATTCCTGATTGGATTTGAATGAACCGATGAGTACCACCAGCAGAGGAAGAAGTGCCACGATGGCACCTATGGTAAGTACGCCATACTTGATGACACTGCCGAAGGTGATTTTCACTTTTTTTCTTTTTATCTTTTCTTTTGGATGCATCACTTATTCCTCCCTCTCTTTCACTAGGATTCTCTGAACCAGGGTCACGAACACTACGATAAAGAGCAGAATCACAGCCATGGCGGATGCAAGTCCAGTCTTATTGTATTTGAATGCAGTGTTGATGGTCTGGATGACAAAAGTCATGGTTCCATTGGATCCGCCGGTCATGATATAAGGAATATCAAATACGCTCAGGGAGCCGCTGATGCCCAAAATGATGTTTAAAAATATGATGTTCTTGATGCTTGGCACGATGATGTATCTGAATTCATCCCATCTGCTGGCACCGTCAATCTTGGCAGCCTCATTGATTTCAGGACTCACCGACTGGATTGCGCCTAGGAAGATAAGGAAATTAAATCCTGAATACCTCCAGACGGAAGTGAAGGCCAATGAGATGTTGTTTATTGAACGATCACCAAGCCAGAGCCTGATCTGATCCTCCAGTCCGAAGAAGGTAAGGACAGAATCCAGTGTTCCGCCTCCTTTGTAGAAATAAAGAAAGATGAATCCGATGGCCACCCCATTAAGAAGGTAAGGGAAAAATAAAATTCCCTTCCATAAGTTCTTGAACCTTACTTTAAAGGACAGGATGGTTGCAAACATCAGCGCAATGCCCAGTTGAAAGAAAGTTGCGATGAAGTAGTATAAACTGGTCCTGAAAACACTGAAGTAGTTAGGATTGGTCATAACGGTCTTATAATTATCCAGTCCGACAAAATCCGGATTGGGTGTAAGACCGTTCCAGTTGGTCAGACTATACTGAAACATCTTGACCAGTGGATAATAGGAAAACACAAGCAATAAGCTGACCGGTACTATGGTAAACAAAAAAACCAGAATGATTCTTTCCGTTTTTTTGTTTATTTTAAATTTTTTCAACGTACTTCCCTCCATTTTTAAAACAGGCGCCCCTTCAAGAAGGAGCGCCTGACCTTAGTCCATTAATTACCGCTTACAGCCTTGATTGCTTCTGTCCAACGTTCGTTGTATATATTCATGATGTCATCAAACTTTTCATTGCTGTTTCCGATGGCTGCATCAATGATTCTTTGTTTTTCAAGATCTGTGGAACCTACTCCCAGCTCTGCCATGTTATTCACATCAGAGAAGAGGGATTCCTTTCCTTCTGGAGCTGGATTCTCTTCCAGCAGGATAACTCCAGCTTCCTGGCTTGCCTTTAATGCTGGTGGATATTCTCCGCCCTTCATTGCTGGTAGTCCGCCGTTTTCAACAGCGTAAGATGATTTGTCGATGAGCCAGTCTAAAAGCTTTCTCGTCGCTTCCTTATGTTCGCTGTTCACGTTGATTGCCAGATTGTAGTCTCCACCGACGCCCATATACTGCTTTCCGTCTTCTGCAGTCACAGGGAATGTCTGGAATGTGATGAATTCTGCATTTTCAGGAGCGATTTCCTGGATCTGTGGAACAGCCCAGCTGCCAAGAACCATGACTCCGATTTTACCATTGGCCATATCCACTTTTGATTGTTCCCAATCTGATGTGGTTGGGTCCGCTTCGATGAGTCCTCTGTTTGCTACCTGGAAAAGCACATCGTATATGGTGTGCATTGCATCACCAGCTTCGAAAGGTGTTTCATCCTGTGCCATCTTCGTTGTCACATCAGGATCCCCTGATACTCCAGTTCTTACGAAGTCCCAGTTGGACAGTGTCCAGCCGGCAGCATAGTTCGTGTACAGCGGTGTCACCTCAGGAGTTTTTTCCTTGATGGTTTCAAGCGCTTTGATGAATTCTTCTGGTGTCTTAGGGAATACATCTATACCAGCATCCTTAAAGACCTTCATGTTCACAACCATACCAGTTGCATTGAGCTGTGTAGGAATACCATATTGTACGCCTTCAAAGGATCGGTCATTGAGTCCCATATACTTTTCGCTCAGCTCAGCTTTGTCTCCAAGTGGTTCGAAGAACAGGCTGTAATCCTGTGGGCTGATGTCTGCAGGAAGCATGAGAAGATCTCCGTATTCCTTTGTATTCATACGGGTCTTGATCTGACCTGCATAGTCTGTGATTGTCTGGATTTCAACTTTTATGTTCGGGTTTTCCTTGTTAAATTCTGCCATGTATTCATCCCACTTGCCATTGGTTTCCCAGTCTGTCTTGTGGTTGATGAAAGTGATGGTTTCCACCGTATCTCCTGTTTCAGGATTTTCAGGTGTTTTTTCTGAAGTCCCGCAAGCAGATAGAATCATGGAAGAAGTGACCACTAAAGAAGCAAATGCAAAAATTGATCTTTTTTTCATTTTTAATATCCTCCTAGTCAAAATATCGTTTACATTTATATATTAGCACTTTTAAATTTAAATGTATATACTTTTCTTTTAATTATCTAAATGTTTTCATAAAATTCTTTTACAATCTCTTCAGCTGGCTTGCCGTAAATCGCATAGTCCTTGTCTTCAAAGGCTTTTTCCATCGGATAAAGCTTCGCTTTCCAATCCCATAGAGCAAGGCCTTCTACAAACGGATACTTTCTGAGGCTTTTCACCATGGCTTCATACCATGCTCTCTGTTCCTCAAGATTCACTTCTCCATCTAGTTCCCAGTTGTTGGGCAGCCACTTGGCTCCTGTTCGGCTGGCGCATCCGGCTTCGCAGAAGAAGAAAGGTTTTCCTTCCCGCTTAATGACCTTTTCGATTCTTGATAGCTCCTGATCCCATTGATCAATGGGATAATAGCCTGAGGAAGAAATCACATCCACAGCATCCCACCAGGTTATATGCTCTTCCTGGTATTTGTCGCAGTTATAGGTGATCTTACCTCTATAAGCTTCGCGAACCTTTTTGATGAGTTCTCTCCACTCCTTCTCCCGTCTGTCTGTATTGACCATCTCGCATCCGATGACGTACATCTCACAGGATTTCTTTTCTGCCATCTTTGCATAATGTTCTATAAATGGTGTGTATGCCCCGAACCAGTCTGACCATTTCGGTTCACACGGTACATCGTGGTCGAAGAAATTGATGTGTGCCCTCCAGAGTCCATCTGAAATATTCACCATGGGCTTCAAGATGACTTTCAGTCCCAGTTCATGGGCATAATCAATCATTCCTTCGACTTCCTCATCTGAAAGAATACGTTCGATCCTCCAGTTGATTTCAGTGGCGTGGATATGATCCTGTTCCACCACCACTGCCAGTACCACATGGTCTATGTGTGTTCTTTCCTTTAAGAGTTTTAATGAATCGAAGGCTTCTTTTGTACTCCAGCCTCCTCGTTGGCTCATGTAACCAAAGGTTACCGCTTTGATGAAATCCATAGATATCCCCCTTTAAGTATTGACATAATTTTTTAAAAGTATATATTTATTAGTATACTGAATACGATATCATCTCACTGCAAATTTGTAAAGAACCAAATTTGCTCGGGTGAGGCTTATCTTTTTCAACCAACTAGGGAGGTTCTATGGATACTGAACAAAAGAAATTCTACAGCAAAATGTGGTATTTTGCACTTCCTGTGACATTGCAGCTTCTCATCACCTCAGGCCTTAACATGGTGGATTCACTCATGGTGGGTGGATTGGGTGTGGAAGCCATCGCTGCAGTAGGCATTGCCAATAAATATTCCCAGTTCCTCATTATAATCCTTCAGGGATTCACCAGCGGTGCTACCATTTTTTCTGCCCAGTATTGGGGAAGAAAAGATCTGATCGGCGTGAGACGGACTCTGATGCTTGTCATGAAATCCGTTACGATTTTTGCTATGCTGTTCTCGCTTCTCACCGTCTTCTATACTGAAGGAGTTCTCTCCATCTTTACAAAAGATGAAGTGGTGATCAGAGAAGCAAGCGCTTATTTAAGAATCATCGGTCTCAGTTATTTCTTTACAGGTTGGAGTATGCTCTTCAATGTCACCTTGAAAACCATGGGGATCATCCATAAGCCTACGGTATTCAGCATCATCACTCTGATCTTGAATACCTTCTTTAACTGGATCCTTATTTATGGCCCCTTCGGACTACCTTCCTATGGTATCGCAGGAGCGGCTATGGCAACTCTTTTAGCCCGCCTGGTCCAGACACTTTTACTCCTCTACCTGCTCTATGAAAACAGACTCATCGGCAGATCTGCACCAAAAATAAAACCCGATGTGCATTTCCCTGCCAGATACTTCAAACTCACCTTGCCTTCTATCTTCAACCATCTCACCTGGACCATGGGAGACCTGACACTCTTCTGGATCTATACCCGGGTTGGCACACAGCAGACCGCAGCCGTGACGCTGGTAGATCCTCTGGTATTCATCTTCATCTCCGCCTACACGGGTCTCAGTGATGCCTCCAGTGTCATGATCGGACAGGCTCTTGGCAAAGGCAGCTTTGTGAAAGCCAAAGATTACGCCAGAAGATTTCTCAGGCTGACCCTTCAGCTTTCTGCATTCACAAGTATTCTCATCATTCTTTTCAGTCCTGTGCTTCTCACCCTCTATAACATCACCACAGAGGTTGAGGATCTGGCGAAGAATCTCCTCATTGCATTTGCACTTCTATCAGCCTTCAAACATTATAATTATATCAACAATGTGGGCATTTTGAGAGTTGGAGGAGATACGACCTTCGTCATGTGGCTGGATACCCTTTCTGTATGGGCTTACAGTATCCCTCTCGCCTTTTTCCTGCAAAGATCCGGTGTGGCATTTCCCATTCTGTACTTTGCCGCCAATTCTCATGATATCATACGCGCTATCATCGGTCACAGACGGACAGCCAGTGGAAAGTGGGTTCGTTCATTGGTATCTGATGCACAAAAAGGAGACATAGAAAATGAAGCATGAAAAATTCCTTGAAACGCTGAACAATAAGATCCTTCCTTTCTGGCTGGACCAGAAAGACATTAAGAACGGTGGTTTCTTCGGTGCAGTAACCCTACTGCAGGAAACACTTGCAGATGTTCCTAAGGGTGGCGTCATGACTAGCCGATATCTATGGACCTTCTCCGCTCTTTCTCAGAGGTTTGATGATCCTGATTCTTTGTCAGCCGCTGATCACGCCTATGACTTTCTTATGAACCACCTCTGGGATGATGTCCATGGAGGAATCTACTGGATGGTGGATTATAAAGGAAATCCTTTAGAGGAGAAAAAGATCACCTACGCACAGTCCTTTGCCATCTATGGATTAAGTGAATATGCGAAGGTAAGACCTCAGTCCATGGCTTTGAAAAAAGCCATTGCCCTTTATGAGATGCTGGAGGAGAAAGTCTATGATGCCAAAAGAAAGCTCTACAGAGAAGAGTTCACCAGAGACTGGACAGCACTGACCCCTTTTCTTCTGACTCATGAGGAGAAAAACGCATCTCATACCACAAATACGCTCCTTCACCTGACTGAAGCCTACACCAATCTCTATTTAGTCTGGCCTGATGAGAAGCTGAAAGCGCGTATCGAATTTCTCATCACAGCTTTCACAGACCATGTCTTTCAGGATGGATGTTATTGTGCCCAGGTCTTTGATGATGCCTGGATGCCCCTTCATCAGGATATATCCTACGGTCATGATATTGAAACCGCCTGGCTCCTTCAGGAAACTTCAAGTATAGTCCCCCTAGGAGAAGATCTGAAGAAAAGACTCGATAGGATGACCTACTCTATCGCCAGAACCGCTCTTGAAAAGGGCCTCCTGAAAAGTGGTGCATTGGCATCTGAAAGCAGCGCAGAAACAGAAGATATTCTGGTCTGGTGGGTTCAGGCAGAAGCTGTCATCGGATTCTACCACACCTATGAAATAACCGGAGAAGAGCGATTTAAGGAAGCTGCCGTCTCTGTCCATGCATTCATCGAGAAACACTTTATTGATCCAAGACAAAATAGTGAATGGTTTTCCAGATTAAGTGGATTGGGAGAGCCACTCTCAAGTCTTAAAGGTAACTTTCTGACCCCGGAACATCTTTCTGATCATTGGAAAGGACCTTATCATACGGTAAGATATTATATAGAAATGATCAAACGACTGGAGGAACACCAATGTACAAAATAGACGAATTACTCGCGTACGAAGGCAGCGGTATAAAGCCTCAGAATTTCGACCTCTTCTGGGACAACGCTCTGGAAGAGATGCATGCGCTTCCCCTCAATTATCATCTGGAACAGATCCACTTCCCATCAAAGGTCGCCAAGGCCTATCACCTGACTTTTGAAGGACTAGGGGGAGCGATAATACACTGTCAGCTTCTGACCCCTATAGAAACGAAAGGGAGGAAATTCAAGGGAATGCTGCAGTTCCACGGTTATCATACAGATTCCGGTGACTTTTCAGATAAGGTGGGTCTTGTGGCAGAGGGCTTTGTGGTGCTTTCCATGGATGCCAGAGGCCAAGGTGGCCCCTCGAATGATGTGACCAGAACCCAAGGAGGCGTCATGAAAGGTCTTATCATTCGTGGCATCGATGAGGGCGAGGACAATCTATACTATAAGTATGTCTATCTCGATACGGCGCATACCGCCAGAATCCTCATGTCCCTTGATTATGTGGATAATAACCTGATTTATGCCCAAGGCGCTTCCCAGGGGGGTGGCCTGACCATCGCCTGCGCATCTCTTGTACCTGAAATCCATAAGGTTCTTGTCTCCTATCCTTTCCTCTCAGACTTCAGAAAAGCCTATGAAATGGGTGCGGAAACCTCTGCCTTTGAAGAGATCCCTTACTGGTTCCGCTTCAGGGACCCACTTCATAAGAAAGAGGAGCAGTTCTTCTGCACCCTGGAATACATAGATCTTCAGCATCTGGCACCTAGAGTGAAGGCTGAAGTTCTCTGGGCCATCGGTATGAAAGATGAAGTTGTTCCACCCATCACTCAATTTGCCACCTACAATAAATTAAGTACAACAAAGAATCTGATCATCCTCCCTGAATATGGCCATGAATACCTGCCTAGAGTCGGTGATGAGACTCGGTCTTTTTTCTTTGAGTAATCTTTAGTGCTCCACAGAATAACACCAACCCGATTTCAGAAGAAATCGGGTTTTTTCTTTAGAACAGTATCTGACTTGAGCTCTTTAAAAAAATAAAATAATCCTACTCACTGCGCATGGTCTGCAATGTAGGAGATACGCTCATTTTCAGCTGTAATGAGCAGCTTTTCACTCTATTCACATCCTCTTCACGGAGTGGTTCTATCTCTCTGATACACTATTGAAATAGAGAACAGAAAATTATTTTTCACAAAGGAGGAAATATGTTTTTTAAAAGAATTGAAAGTAAAGGCCTAGCCCATTATTCCTATATGATCGGTGACAAGGGGAAGATGCTGGTCATCGACCCAAAAAGAGACATCGAAGTCTATCTGGAAGTGGCAAGACAAGAAGGTTTGAGTATTGATTATATTCTGGAAACCCATCGCAATGAGGATTATATAGTTGGAAGCATTGAGCTCAGGAGTATGACCGGAGCGAAAATCTATATTTCTGACCATGAGGATCTGGGTCATGTGTATGGTGAGAAAATCAGAGACGGGTTCGAGATTAAATTGGGAGATCTTATTTTTAAAGCTCTGCACACACCTGGACACACATTAGGACACCTGTCCTTCGCTTTATACGAGAAGGATCGTAGCACGCCTTATATGGTATTCACCGGCGACAGTCTGTTCATGGGTGATCTGGCTCGAACCGATTTTTATGGAGAAGAGAAACTGGAAGAAATGACAGGACTGCTCTATGACAGTATATTTGAAAAACTGCTGCTTTTGGGTGATGACGTCATTGTGATGCCTGCCCATGGAGCTGGTTCAGCATGTGGTCAGAGCATGGAAGACCGTCCCTACTCCACACTAGGCTATGAAAAAAAATACAACGAGCAGCTTCAGGATGAATCCAAAGAAGCTTTCATCAGTCGTTTTGGTACCATGAGAGTCAGACCGAAGTATTTCGAAAAAATGAAGGTCTTGAACGTCAAAGGTGCACAGCCTCTCGGTTTGGGCATGAATCTTCCACCACTTTCGCTGGAACAGATTGCCAAGGAAGATATTCTGATTCTCGACTGCAGACCAAAAGAAGCTTATTATGGTGGTCATATACCTGGTTCACTCCATATGGGTCCGGATAATCTTTCTGCTTTTCTTGGCACCATACTGGAACTTGATACACCATTCGCTTTCATGGTGGATGAGAGTCAGATGGATGTACTGGAAGATCTCTATTTTCAGAGCCGACGAATCGGTTTTGAAAACATAAGAGGTTTTCTGACAAATGGAATAGACAGATGGGAAATTTCAGAAAAGAACCTTGATACGCTGAGCACAATTACACCTGAAGATTTCCTGAGTCTAGAAACGGATTATACTCTTCTTGACATCCGAAAAGAGACGGAGAAGTCAGAAGACGATCCAAAGAAGAATCGGATCAGCATTCCCCTGGAGTATTTAGTTGAGAAATACAAAGAGATTCCAATGGATAAACCGGTCTACGTGTTATGCGCATCCGGAAGCAGATCTGCTACTGGTGCCTCATTACTGAAAAACTTTGGTTACGACTCCTATGTAGTTTCAGGTGGTATACTGGCGTTAAGGAAAATCAGATAAATAGAAATATCAATCCAAAATTAATAAGGGTGTCCGATGAAATTTCAGTTCATCGGATACCCTTTCTTTTTGGTGCTAATAAATATCTTTCTTGGCCCAGGTTAAAAAACCCACACCTATGATTAAGGATACAACATCTAAGGACGTTTACCAGGAATCACCATATCCGGGTCCACTTCCGGTTTCATTCCTGGTCCCATTTCCATTCCCGATCCAGGACTTTTCCCTGGACCCATCTGTTCTGATGATTCACCAATAGTAGTCTGAATGGATGTCATTTCTATATCAACTAACAAAGTGCCCCCGCTATAAGAACCCTTTGCATAGATTCCATATTCATCTACCCCCTCAGCCTCACCTCCTGTAAGAACCCTAATGTCTTCTCCTTTTTCAATAAGTGATGAGGAAAGAAGAATGGAATTATAGTTTTTATCAGAACTGAAAGTGATGATTTCTTCTCCTTCAGCTGTTTCTACATGAACCGTTGTACCACTCTTTATTTCAGTTGTATTCAGTAGAAAAGAACCTTGAGTGGATGTTTCAGTGATATTCTTCGCCATACCAGAGCTCCCAATTGCTAAAAGAGTTCCAGATGTCAACACATAAGATCCATTATAATCCACCGCACTATCAGCTCCATTTATTGGACCGTGTACCACTACAAATCCTCCTGTCATTTCAATATCTCCGTTGGAATCAATGCCATCTCCCTCGGCATCAATAAAAACCTGTCCCCCAGAAATCAAGAGGTTGGAACCGTCCGACATATCAAATTGATTCTGACCGGGACGTCCATTTACAGAAGACCCGTCGTTTCCTCCTGAAGTATTGATTCCGTCATCCATTGCACCGATGTGTATTTTTCCATCCTTGATTATAATGGAGGCAGCTTCGAGTCCCTCATAGCTTGTAATGATGTAGATCTCTCCATCTTCGATGAAAAGAGACTGATCTGCATGGACAGCATCATCTCCGGAAGAAATTTCGATGACACCTCCACTGATTGTAAGGTCTCCATTAGAATGGATGGCATCATCAGAAGAATCAATGGTGATGGTTCCATCTTCAATATATAATGCACTTCCAGCTTTCAGTCCTTTGGCAGAATCTGATGTTTCAGCTTCAGATTCTACTTCCGCTTCAGTTTCATCTTTTCCTCCCCAATTCCCCCAGGCACCCTCCTGACTGGAATTTTCGCTACCACCTCCTGATTTAATGTTTATTACACCATTCTTTACAGATAGTACTGTTTCAGCTTGAATCCCATCCAGAGCCGCTAAAATATCCAGCGTCCCATTTTCTATGATAACCCTTCCCTTTTCCGGATCTTCATCCTGATCTGACTGGATTCCATCTCCTCCTGCTTCAATGGTGATTTTGCCATCTCTTACAGCAACAAGGTCCTTTCCTTTGAGTCCATCGTTTATGGAGTAGATGCTGATCTGTCCACTGATGATCTTCAGATCATCCTTGCTGACGATTCCATGATTGTGATTTCCATAGACTGTGAGACTTCCAGTTCCGTTGATGGTAAGATCTGCTTTGCTGTAGATCGTTGCATCCGGTTCATCCTCATCAACTGGATCAAGATTGTATTCACTTCCATCAGTCAGTGTATTCTCCGTTCCTTCTACTAGCGTAATAATGACTTTATCTGCTTCCATGACTCTGATAGGAGAAATGGAAGGATTCGCAAGATTCAGCCCATCTAATACCAGAATCACATCAGCGTCTTCAGACGCATCCACCACAACTTGTCCATCTGTCGAGCTTCCAGAAATGATATAGGTTCCAGCTGTACTGATCAGGACTTCAGTTCCATCTACAGAAACCTCATCCCCTGTGGTTGAAACGACATCCTCACTGAAAACGATCTGAACTGCTGTGGTCCTGTCAAATTCAGCATTCAGATCTTTGGTACTATATTCCACACTCATAGTTCCCATTTCACTTGTAATTGTTTCTGAACCCTCTGATGATACCTCTTCCATTCCTTCAGATAACCCTTCTTCCACCACCTGGTTTCCCTGACTTACATCACTCCCTTCAATACCTTCTTCCTTGGCACAGGCTGTGCTGATCAGCATCATGATCGAAAGCATAAAAGCCAGCTGTATTTTTAATTTATGTTTTGGTTCATACTTCATATTGTTCCATCCTTCCTTTTTTTATGAATGTTCTACTGATTTTTATTTTATGAATCTCTATTTAGCAGCAAAGATCAGGCGGCATATTCACCGTTGTAGCTGACCAGTGTTGCATTTTTAACGCCCTGAATATTTGCCATCTCATTGATGAAAGCTGTATTTTGATTCTTCAGCCTGACCTCGTAGATGACTTCAATCTGTTCCAGCGTGATTGTTTTAGACTTGAGCTTCAATCTGTTGATCTCTTTCTTGAGATAGCTGAGAGACTCCACCTCGGACGATTCATCAGCCAGGTCCAGGATGAGTATATAAGGTGTATCCTGATCGCCTTTTTTGACAAACAGTATGAGAACAACTCCTATGAGAAATGATCCCATCAGAGCCAATGGAACCATGCCAGCGCCTAGCACAATACCTGATCCGATAGACCAGAAAAGAAAAACCAGATCAAGAGGATCTTTGATTGCAGTTCTGAAACGCACAATGGAGAGAGCCCCTACCATACCAAGGGAAAGTATCACATTGGATGTGACTGCTAGTATGACAAATGTGGTCAGCATCGTAAGTAATATCAGGGATGTACTGAATGGTCTGGAATAGAGTACACCACTGAATGATCTTCTGTAGATATAGTGAATAAAAAGTCCTGTGAGAAAGGCGAGAAGAAGTGCAATGGATGCATCTATAAAAGAAAACTCCGATAGTTTTTCCAGATAACTGGACTTTAGAATGTCCTGAAAGGTCATATTAAACAGCTCCTTGTTCTTGTCATTATTTTATCTTGTTTTGTTCATCATATTATTGGCCTTAATTTTCTTATTCGTAATTATTTCAGCATCTTTTTCTATGCTCCTGTGATCATGCGCCCCGTGACGTATTTTGAATTTGCTGTTCTTAAGGGACAATGTACCTTTAGTATCATCCCGATGAGATCTGGCAGAAATTCATCGTACTTGATTTCAAGAAGACATTTGGATGAAGCTTCATGCAAATAACAGGTATCTCTTTCAAGAAATTTTTCTACATCTCTTGAGTATCTCAGATCATAATCCAGTGTCACGCGGACGTTTCCAGGTCTATAGAGAAACGGCTCTCTGAAGTAAGTAGCAATGAGTTTCGGTTTAAGATGCTCTGATCTGAGCTTCACATAGAATTCCTTCAGGAGTTCTTCCTTGGTGCTCTTTAAAAAATCACAATCTCCTCTCAGGATGCTTTCAGTCTCTTCTCTACTTATTGCAGAAGAAATTTTAAATCCCTTGTTCAGATGTTTCACCTTCTTCTCAAGTCTTATATACTCATCATCATCGTTATAGAACCGAATCCGAAACTTCTCCCGAAGTGGAGCACCCATGAGATTGTCCTGCATCGACTGATCATCTATGTTATCAAAATAGAGGCTTTTTATGGTGTATCCTTTCCCCTCCACATGGTGGTCGCGCTTTAAGATTCGTTCCAGCTGTCTTGAAAGAATTATCCTTGATTCTGGTGATATCAGGTACTTCAGTTCATTCCGGTAAGATGGATGAATCATATTCTGTACCTCCTTTCTTCCGTAAAATAGTCTGTTGCTGACTTTTCGGTGTCTTACATCTATCTACAGTCTTATTCTACGGCTTTCTGTTTTCCACTTCTCCGAAAAACAGCTCGTGAATTCACGCAAAACTGATGCAGTATAGTTTAATTACTCATTAAACTGGAAATCTTTGAAAAAACAGAAAAAGATCCCGATATGACCAATCACTTGGATTCTCATATCAGGATCTTTCTTTGAAATATTCTATTCTCTGAAGTGTAGAAAAGCCTCATAAGATTTTCATCAGGCTGTATTTCAGTCCTTCCTGACCTATGCTTTTTTCGATGAGGCAGGAAAAAATATGGTAAACGTTGTTCCTGAAGAGCTTGTAGAGACTTCGATTCTTCCCTCGTAAGCGTTGATGATGGATTTTACGATGGAAAGTCCTATTCCGTGATGACCTTTCGCTCCCTTATAAAAACGGTCGAAAATTCTTGGTCGATCTTCTTCAGAAATTCCTGGGCCATCATCAGTAACCTTCAGAATAATCCTTCCTTCCGCTTCTTTCAAGCTGATATTTATTCTCTTTTGAGCATATCGAATAGCATTGTCCACGAGGTTTTTCAGCGCTCTTTCCATGGTTTTCTCATCGTATGATAAATAGACAGGGTCTTTCTGAAAATCATATTCCACTTGAATTCCTTTTTCATCCACAAGAGCAGTGAATCTCTCCATGGTATAAGACAGTGTTTCTCTCAAATCACCTGTTTCAGACTTCGTATCCTGAGACCGGGCATCAAGCCTGGATAAAATCATAATATCTTCAACTAGTTCTCCTAGACTGTCCACTTCGTTCTCAATGACTTTTACAGCCTTCTCTTTTGAAATGAGATCATATTCCAGGGCTTCTGCATTTGATTTGATGATCTGTAGTGGTGTACGCAGCTCATGGGAAGCATTCTGAAAGAACACCCGCTGATTTTCATCATACACCTTCAGCTTACGGCTGGATTCATTCATGGAGTTTTTCAGCTCATGGACCTCCCGGTCATGAAAATCCTGTTCCAGTATTCCGTAGTCCCCATCTCCAATCCGTTTTGCAAATGTGCTGAGCGTTTTAACAGGTCCTGCAATTCTGGATGAAATGATATAGGTCAAGGCAACTGTGAGAAGTAGTGCTCCAGACATGACCAGAAGAAGCCTGCGAATAAGATCTTTTTCGAAGCTGTAAAGATTGGACATGTTGATGAAATTGACCTGATAACGTCCATCCATCTCCTGACTTCTCACCACTGTATAGTAGTAGAGTCCTTCTTCAGTTTCAAGTTTAAGTATTTCAGTAGAACCAAGGTTAATCTGTCTGTCTTCTACCGCTTCTGTAAAATCATAAAGTGGTGAATTTTCGCTAAGTACCGGATAAAAATCTGGTGTCAGCACTTCATAGTCCTCTGTGACAAAAAGACGTTCTGCACTTCCAGCTGGTGTCTGGGGTGATTTCGGCATCTTGTCCGTATTAAAGTCCTCATTGCGGACAGGTATCTGTATGGAGTCTCTTGATTGTGATAGTACTTCCGTTGCGTTACTTTCAATGTAGCTGGAAATCAGAACATTGAAAAAGACAAGAATCAGGGTAAAGACAATAAGTATAAGGGATGTCATCATCACAAGCATTCGGGTTTTCAGGCTGATTTTTTTCTTATCCATCTACTCCTCCATGACTCGGAACCCGAATCCCCATATATTCTCTATTTTCAGGTGAGAAGAAATCAGTTTCTTTCGAAGACGCCTCACCGTGTCATCACAGGCTCTGGTTTCCACTTCCTCTCTATAACCCCAGACTACATCCAGCAGCTCACTTCTAGATACTGCCCTGTCCTGATTTTCTATAAGAAATACCAGTAGAGCATATTCAGTAGGAGTGAGATCAATAATCTGATTTCCTGATCTCACTTCCATGATCTTTCTGTTAATTATGATATCTGAAAAAGATAACTTCTCATCACTTACAGTCTGTGTATTTTCCTGATCAAGACGAACACGGCGAAGCATGGCTTTTACACGCATGACCAGCGACATTGCGCTGAAAGGTTTTGTAAAATAGTCATCACTTCCTAAATTGATTCCGGTGGCATAGTCAAGATCACTGTCTCTGGCTGTCAGAATAATGATGGGGACTGTACTTGCAGCACGAAGCTTCTTTGTAATCTCAAATCCAGTGGACCCTGGCATAAGAACATCTAAAATGACCAGATCGCATGGTCTGCTCTGAAACTCTTCAAAAAGAGCATCTCCTGTACTGTAATCCTTCACCTGGTATCCTTCACTTTCCAAAAAGGTCTTCACGGTTTCTCTTATATTATCTTCATCTTCTGCTATGTAGATCAATTCATTCATTTCAATCACCCAGTTTAACTATAGCAAATATACCAATCAAATGTTACGCAAAATATACGCAATCGTGTAAAATAGCTTTCTACATATTAATTTTTTTTAATTGCATTTCAATCTGCTTCTACCTACTATGAAAAATATGCGTTCAAAAAAATGTGTATGATTAATATCATTCTAATGTACAATGATACTATACATTAAGTGATTCTTCTGGATAATTTTCTAAATGAAAATTTAACTATTTGCTTAATTTACATTGTTATCTCGTTATAGGAGTGCTAGAATGAAAATAGGATACGCAGATGAGGAAATTCAAAAAATCTGTACAAATGCAAAATACGCCTATAAAAAAATAGGTGCCGCAAATTCAAATAAATTATTCAGGAAACTACATGCATTGACAGCTGTGGATAATCTTCAAGAGTTCTATGACTCTTTTTCATCGTGGAGACCACATCCATTAAAAGGTGATATGAAAGGATACCACTCTTTTTCAATTGAAGGGCGACTCCGTCTGATTTTTCTTCCTGTGGATTTCGATAGTAATGAAGCTGAAGCTGAACTTGCCTATATTCTCATTGAAACAATTCTGATTAAGGAAGTGAGCAATCATTATGGAGACTAAGAATTTCATATACAGTGACTATAGAGCGCCGATTCTGATTTCTCCTGGAGATATACTTCAGGATTTTTTAGATGATTATTCTATGACTCAGAAGGATCTTTCTAACAGAATCGGAGTATCAAAAACACATATTAATCAGATTGTCAGAGGCATTAAGCCCTTGACTCAGGATATGGCTGAAAAACTGAGTATAGTCTTTAATACAACCTCAGTATTCTGGATGAACCTTGAGGTATCCTATCGATCTAGACTCGCTGAAGAAAAAGAGATCATTGTAAGCGAAGAGGAAAAAGAGATCATCCGACAAATCCCCTACAGCGAATTATCAAAAAGAGGTTATGTGGAAGAAACCGGAAAAGTCATCCTGAAAATAAGAGAAGCAAGAAAATTCTATATGGTGGCAGATTTAGCCAGAATTGAAAATACATACCCAGCCTACAGAAAATCATCGACCAAGAAAGATCATACCTATTCATTGTTGGCTTGGCAAAGAATTGGTGAAATCAAAGCGCAGAAAATTAAATCTGATCCGCTTAATTTGTCCAAATTAAGATCAGTGATAAGCAAACTGAGAGAAGTGACCTTAATGAATCCCGAGAGAGGATTCGATAGCACCGTCACTCTATTAAACTCCATTGGTATCATTGTGGTTCTAGAAGAACATTTCAGTGGGTCCGGGATAAATGGAATGGTATTTTTCCCTTCCAAGCAGAATAAAGCCATAGTCTTGTTGTCTATCAGAAATAGGTATTTTGATACATTCTGGTTCACACTTATGCATGAGCTCGCTCACTTGCTCCTCTATCATGAAAGGAAGATCCCACTCCATGGTCTAAGTGATGAAATAGAAGATGAGGTGAACGTTCTTGCAGGTAATCTATTATTACCTCAGGATAAATTTCATGAATTTCTCACTGATGAAGATTTCAGTTTATCTTCTATAAAGAAATTCTCATCAGAGATTGGAGTCCATCCGTGTATTGTAATTGGCAGATTACAACACGAAAGAAAAATTTCTTTCAGCCACTATAATGCAGTCAGGCCTAAACTGCAGATTAAATAGTTATCTTCTACTTCATTCCGTTAATTGAATATGAAAAAATCCGGCTGCTCAGCATGCCGGATTTTTATACTCTCCTGATTAAAACTACTCTGATTTCTTATTCCAGCGGCACTTAAGGCGCAGTCGGAATCAGACTTCCGATATCAACAACCTCATAGTCTTCAGGTATTTCAAAAAGATCATCCGAGATGTTTCCCACCTGAAAATCTGTCACTTCTGAAATATAAATCTTATCATTCTCCATTTTACTTTCTACTCTCATTGGGAATCCGTATTCTTCATGTAGCCACATCTTGACTTCATAATCATTATTGAGATCTTTACTCTCCACTACATGACATGATACCCCATTGATCGTTTCCTTTCCGAGATAGTTCATATTGCTCTTATCTACATCGTCTGTGAAATCATCTAATGTAGGTGTATCACTGTCTTCTTCATCCTCCATGCCCAAAGGCATCTTAATGGCGGTTTTCGATTGAGGATCCAATGTGTAAAACGCATCTTCATCATAAATCATCATGAAGCGCTGACCCATTGCCTCACCCTCCATACGCATGAGTTTTCCTTTGATATAAATACCTGTGGTTGAATCTTCTTCGCCCATTCCGCTGACCTTCATCTCGTAGAAAAATTCATCCATGCCTTTCCCGTTCTCAAAAAGATCACCCAGTTCCTCATCACTTAAACCTTCTACTTCTTCTGCCTCTTCTTCTTCTTCTTCTTCTTGTTCAGGTTCCTCCTCAGGTGCAGCAGGAGTTTCTTCACCTTGAGATGGTTCCTCTGTTTGCGGTTCTTGCGCGTCTCCATTTCCACCACATCCCCAGACAAGCAGTAACGTTATGAGCATCAGAATACTTAAAATAGTCCATTTTTTTCTGGCTTTCATTCTTCTTTTCATCTTCATCACTCCATCTTAAACAGAAGAGATTGCAATGGTTTCTAAGAAAGTGTTTCCTGCACATATATGAGAGACTGGCCATCACTTCGTAATAAAAACATGTATCTGATTGTCTCTATTGTATCACTATTCAATAGACGAAATAATGAAAAAAATGTTACAACTTATAACGTAATAATACATCATTCTCAATTCTATTTGAAAATAATTTCCCCATTTTCAATGGATTTAATATTTGCAAGTGCTCTTACGTCCATTCCATTTTCTCTAAGTTTTCTGCCACCTTCCTGAAAGCATTTTTCTATGGCCACCCCAGCAGCAACAAGTGTTGCTCCTGATGCATCCACAATTTCTTTCAGTCCCTTGATGGCTTCTCCGTTGGCTAAAAAATCATCGATGATGAGAATGCGGTCTTCCTTATGAAGATAATTTTTTGAAACCCGAATCTTATAGTGCTTTTGTTTTGTATAGGAATAGACACTGCCCTCATAGGTTTCTTTATCCAGGTTCAAGGACTCCGTCTTCTTGGCAAAAAGGACCGGCACTTTGAAATGGAATCCCACCATGGTAGCGATGGCTATCCCAGATACCTCCGCCGTGAGAATCTTCGTTATCTTTTCATCTTTAAACATTTCATGAAAAGTCTTTCCCATTTCACTTAAAAGCTCCACATCCAGCTGATGATTCAAAAATCGATCTACCTTCAAGACATTATGTTCCAGTACTCTTCCTTCTTTTATAATTCGTTCTTCCAGTATTTTCATTTTTATTTCCTCCTAATCTTCTCTGATGCTAAAATGCTTAAAAACCGCAGTACGATGTACTACGGTCCTTGAAAAACAAGCAAAACAATGTCTGCTTTATTTCTCGTAGTCAGACCTGTTTACGGTGGTCTGGTAGAAACTAATGGACCGATCTCCATGATTATACGAGCATTATTCATTTTGTTCCTATTTTAAGTGAAAGCACTATAAATTACAATGATTGTTCTTCTTGCATTAATTAATACTCATTCATTCCGTTTATTGCTCATCTGCTGCACACCTGAAAAAGAGACGCTTCCTTTTCAGGAAACGTCTCTATAAATAATTTTCTTATTCTTCGATGAGATCTTCTATGGAATCAATATCCATATAAGCTGGCACAACTAAACCGATGGCTGCACCTTCAAGGTTTGGTCCAAGATCATCAATCTCAGCTTCAAACTTCTCATAGTGATCGCCATGTGTTCCAGGTAACCATGCAGCTACAATAGCGTCTGTATTAGCGGAAGCGACAGCTTCCCACATTGGACCATTTTCTACCTGTGTCAGAGTTACATCATAACCTAGGTCTGAAAGAACAGTACCGATGACGTTAGTAGATGCAATCTCTGTGTCCCAGGCTACATAAGCCAGATTGATTTCCTGTCCATCAACAGAAGCAACACCCTCAGTCCAGACTGAAACTTTATCTGCATTGTTGTCTACCCATTCTCTTGCAACTTCTTCAGGCTCTGCACCTTCATTGATCTGAACCATGACGTTTTCCATGTCAGCGCCATCCCAGTAAAAGTTGTCTAGAACCTGATATGCTTCAGGCATGTCAGCTTCCAGTCCAAGTCTTGCGATGGTGTTAATGTTTTCAGCTTCTCCGAAGGATCCCTTGGAATCTTCCAGGTACTTCAGGTCATACTGAGAGAACATCCAATGAGGGTTCCAGCCGGTAACAATGATAGGTTCTTCATTTTCAATGGCATCTGAAAGTGCCTGAGTCATTGCGGCTCCTGAACTTGTCTGTACCTTGTAGTTGAGACCGTAGTCTTCCACAGCCTGTTCTGCTGCAGCGACAACGCCAGCACCGGCATCGATACCTGTTATGGTGTAGTCAAGCTTCTCATGAATGGAAGCTGCTTCTGAAGACGGATCTTCTTCCTTAGCCCCTGTGCTTGAGCATCCAGCGACAAATATAGCCATGGTTGCTACTGATGCGATGATTAGATTCTTGTACTTTTTGTTTAACATAAATTGTTCCTCCTTGTGTATATGAAAACCTGTTTTAGAAACAGGTTACGACTACTCTAATGCTTCTTGCGGTTCATGACCTGAATCAGGCGATCCAGGATGATGGCAAGAATGACGATGGCAAGACCGGAAGCGAATCCCTTCCCTGCCTGGTTTCTTCCGATGGCTCGATAGACTTCTGTACCAAGGCCTTCGGCTCCAATCATTGAAGCGATGACCACCATGGAGAGAGCAAGCATAATTGTCTGGTTTATGCCCTGCATGATGGTGTTCTTGGCCAGTGGTATCTGAACTTTGAACAGTTTCTGCGCACCTGTTGATCCAAAAGCATCCGCCGCTTCAATAAGCTCTTTGGAAACTTCCCGGATACCCAGATTTGTAAGCCGGACAACTGGTGGCATGGCAAAGATGACTGAGGCAATGATGCCTGGAACCATACCTATGCCGAAGAAAGAGACCGCCGGAATAAGATAGACAAATGCCGGCATGGTCTGCATGAAATCAAGAATCGGCTTTGCTATACTTTCTACCGTACTATTTTTTGCCATCCAGATCCCTACAGGAATCCCGATGACAATTGCAACCATACTGGATGCAAGAATCAGAGAGAGCGTCATCATGGTGCCCTCCCAGAAGTTCAGGTTCCAGATGAGAAGTAATCCAAAAAGTATAAATACAGGAAGTCCCCATATTTTCTTTGTCAGAAAGATTGTTCCTCCCACCAGAATCAGAATAAGAACCCACGGAGGAAGAAACAGCAGTGTATCACTGATGAATCCTACAAAGGTATCCAGGAAATTACTGATGGGTTCAAAAACCCATTGAGCATTCTTTCTCAGGTAGCTGACCATGGTGTCGGTCCATTCCACTAAAGGAATCTGTGGTATGTTATTCATCTGATTTCACCTCGTTTCTGGATAATGCGGCCAGAACCGCGCCTCTTACGATAATACCCTTCAGGATACCATCTACAGTGACAGCCATTGGAATCGGTGCATTGTGAATCTTATCGAACAGATCGATGAGTGCAACATCTGGAGAAACCGTAGGTACATTCTTATCCACGATTTCATCCAGATTCTTGATACCGTTCTTGATGGCTTCTGAAGCAGCTTCCGCTGTGACGATTCCGTATAGTTCATTGTTTTGCTTTGTTACATAGACACTGGAGATTCCAGCCTGCTTCATACGCTGCAGTGCGACTCTAGGCCCTGCTTTTCCTAGCTGTATGGTTTCTGGTCGGATCATCACATGACTTGCTGTGAAGACTTTTGACCTGTCCACATTCTCTACGAATTTTTCCACATAATCATCAGCTGGATTGGTCATGATATCCTCCGGTGTACCGATCTGAACGATGACACCATCCTTCATAAGAGCAATCCTGTCTCCTATCTTAAGTGCTTCATCCAGATCATGTGTGATGAAAAGGATGGTTTTCTGCATTTTCTGCTGAAGATCCAGAAGCTCGTCCTGCATCCCTTTTCTGATGAGCGGATCTAGTGCTGAAAACGCCTCATCCATGAGCAGGATATCAGGGTCATTCGCCAACGCTCTAGCCAGGCCCACTCTTTGCTGCATACCACCGGACAGCTGATCAGGATACTGGTCTTCATAGCCTTGCAGGCCAACCAGTTCTAGTGCCTCACGAGCTTTCTTCGCTATCTCGGCCTTATCTTTTTTCTGGACTTCCAGTCCGTATCCAGTATTTTCCTGGATTGTTCTGTGTGGAAAGAGTCCGAAGTTCTGGAACACCATGCCCAGTTTCTTTCTTCTCGTTTCCATAAGCTGATTCTTATCCATTTTGGAAATATCTTCCCCGTCGATAAGAATCGTTCCATTACTAGGCTCGATGAGCCTGTTCACCAGGCGGATCAGTGTGGATTTACCACTTCCTGACAATCCCATGATGACGAAAACTTCACCGGCTACTACATCAAAGGATACTCTATTGACACCGACTGTCATGCCGGTTTCCTTAAGAATTTCATCTTTTGACTTACCTTCCTTCAGTAAACGCACCCCTTGTCTTGGATGTTTTCCGAAGATCTTTGTCAGATCTCTTACTTCAATTTTATTCATTTGACCACCTCACTTTTATTGATATGAAATAAAAAAGAACTTTACAGATATATAAAGCTCTTGACTTATATAATATAACAATATTCCAGTTATTAACTATATAATACTACTCTTACTTTGTCAAATTATGTATACCATTTCATAGCTTGGTGATACTTTATAAAACTGAATTATATTACATATGCTCCCACATGCTTTAATATCCGCCAAACTTTAAATTTTTATCAAGTTGGCAGTTTTTTTCCATCTCCGAACGTATTAAATCATGAATACTACTGTCAAGATGACATCAGCTTACAGTGACATTTAACAAGAGTTACCTATCTCAGGACATAAAAATACCGGACCCTTTTTAGGTATCCGGTATTTTTATCTATTCACATGATTTCCTGTTCTATGCTCTTAAAATTGTATTCAACTTCAGTAATAACAGCAGAATTGTCATCTTGTAGAAAACCTCATTAACTGAGATCTGTATTATCTGAATGAGGATATGGCCTTTCTTCTTACTCGGGAATCTGACCTTTGAGACTAAACTCAAGAATAGGCCAAATAAGGAACCACATCTTCAAAAGATGCGGTTCCTTTTTTACTTCTACATTGTTATATCTTCTGTTTTTCCGACTTTGTTCAAAATCAGAAGCGAAGCCACCGTCAGTAATGTGAGGATAGTTGATAATGCACCAGCAACTCCATAATTCCCGCGAATAACCTGGGTATAGATTGCGATGGTCATGGTCTGCGTTTTAACAGTATAAAGAAGGATCGCAGTAGCAAGCTCTGAAATCATTGTGATCCAGCTCAGTATTGCACCGGCGATAATGCCCGGAAGCATCATTGGAATTGTGATCTTGATGAATGTGTTGATCTTATTACTTCCAAGACTCGATGCTGCCTCTTCTGTTGACATCGGAATCTGCTGAAGTGCATTCACCGAAGATCTGATGGAATAAGGCAACCTTCTGATAACCAGTGCGATAACCATGATGGTGGTTGTTCCTCCAATGGCCAGTATACCTGAATTGGCAATTCCATTATTGAAGGCCAGCAGAAAAGCGATACCCATAACAGTTCCAGGAATGATATAAGGAATCATAGACACGATGTCGATACTATCTGTGGAAACATTGCTTCTTCTTACCGTAAGGTACGCTATAACCACACCAATGATGACAGTGATAATCAGTGCCACGAATGGAATTCTCAGTGTATTCCAGATGATATTGGACATTCCTGAGAATGCTCTTCTATAACTATCAAGGGAATACCCTTCTACAAAGACCATTCCACTTGTTTTCTTGAATGAGGTATACATAATATAGACTTGAGGCAATATGGAAACCATCACCACAAAATAGATGAAAATATGCATGAAAGGTTTCAGAATGCCCGCTGGTTTTTGGATTTCGATGGGTCTTAAGGTATGCATCGTTATTGCACTCCTGTTGGCAATGTATTTCTGAATCAGAAAGATAATTGTGGTAATGATGACCGCGATGATTGATATAGCGCTGGCAAATCCTGCGCTACCTCCTACTTCTCCAACGAACTCATTGAAAATCAGTACCGGAAAAGTTCGATATCCTTCTCCGATAAGCATTGGTGTTCCGAAGTCTGCAAGTGCTCTCATGAATACGAGCAGTGAGGAAGAAAGCAGTGTAGGTACTATAAGTGGAAGGATGACTTTATAAAATCTCTTGAACCCTGTAACACCCATATTTTCCGCCGCTTCCAGCAGTGACATGTCAATCTTCTTCATTGAGCCGCCTACCATCAGAAACACCAGCGGATAGAGCTGGAGTGTAAACACCAGTACAATACCTAAAATACCATAAATTTCTGGTGTCTGGATGCCGAAGTTTTTGAAGAAATTGGTGATGACCCCGTTTCTACCTAGTAGCAGAATCCATGAATATGCGCCGATGAATGGAGCAGACATGGAGGCGAGGATTATGAATATTCTTAAGGTCTTCTTTCCTATGATTGTATACATCGTAAAAAAGTAAGCAATGATGGTTCCTATGATCAGTGCGAATACTGTTCCCAGAGTCGAAACCACAAAGGAGTTCTTCAGTGTCGTGGAGTAATACGACTGAGAAAAGAATTTCGCAAAGTATTCCAGCGTGAAACCGGATTCGGTAAACAGTGCAAGTTTCAGTAAGTTTGCTATCGGGTAAATCAGAAACACGGTGTATATAAGGATTACGAGAATAGTTTGAGCGTCCCAGATATCAAATATTCTCTTTGATTTGCTCTTCATCGTATACAAAGATTTGAAGAGCCATCCGGTGTGAAGACATTGATCTTATCAATTTTCACACCCAGAATCGTTTCCTGTCCATCTTCAAAGGTGTCATTAAGATTGGACTCTTCAACCATCTGAATTTCTGTTCCATCATCCAGTACACAGTAATACTCGGTATTGAGGCCAAGATAGACGCTGTGCACTATTTTTGCTTTCATCCCGTTTGATTCACCGGGAAGAAAGTCTTCGGGACGAATACTCACACGTATTTTCTGATCTTTTTCATCGTTCAGTTTAGGATATAGGAATGTGTATCCACAATTAAGATTGATTCGTGCAACCCCGTTTTCATGGATCAGATCTCCATCCAGAAGATTGGTTCTACCAATGAATGAGGCAACAAATAAGTTTTGTGGACGATGATAGATTTCTCTTGGTTTTCCTAGATGCTGAATGATGCCATCTTTCATGACAGCAATCTCATCACTGATGGCCATGGCTTCTTCCTGATCATGGGTTACATATACGGTTGTTATACCGACTTTGTGCTGAATTTCACGGATGGCTTCTCTCATTTCCACTCTCAGCTTTGCATCAAGATTTGATAAAGGCTCATCCATGAGAAGCACGTCCGGTTCTATGACTAATGCTCTGGCAAGAGCTACACGCTGCTGCTGACCTCCGGATAGCTTATCCGGTTTGCGGTCTGCATAATCATAGATCTGCATCAGTTTTAAAAATTTATCGACTTTGGTGTTGATGGTCTCTTTGTCCATTTTTCTTTGTTTAAGGCCGAATGCAACATTTTCACGGACGGTGAGATGTGGGAAAATAGCATAATTCTGAAACACCATACCTATGTTCCTTTTGCTTGGATCCATATTATTGATCAGAGTGTCATTAAAAAAGAACTCTCCACCTTCTATCGTATTAAATCCAGCAATCATTCTCAGTAGGGTTGTTTTTCCACATCCTGATGGACCGAGGAGGGTAAAGAGCTGACCGTCCTTTACCCTTAGGCTCAGATCCTTTATCACCGTGATGCTGCCGAATCTTTTAACTGCATCATTAATGATAATCTCACTCATATGCTACTCCTTATTTGTTCGATTCTATTTCAGCAAATATGGTCTTGTATTTTTCTACCATTTCATCTTTGTGCTCACGAACATAGTCAATATCTTCCTGAAGTGTATTGATCTCATCCATTGGTGTCATTGTCTCACTGGTCTTCACTTCTTTCAGAACAGGTCTGTTTGTGGTTTCTGTTCCATAAACATCCTGGATTCCCTGAGAAATGATGAAGTCTATGAAAAGTTTTGCATTTTCCATGTTTTTGGCACCCTTGATGATCGCTGAACCTGCAGGCAGGAATACTGTTCCTTCCTTAGGATAGACGATTGATACATCAGCACCACTGTTCAGAAGTGCTACAGATGGATCTTCATAAGTAAGTCCTACAACCAGTTCTCCATCTGCTACGGATTTATACACGTTGGAGGAACCAGATGCGATTTTACCATCGATATTTGTAAAGAGTTCTTTCACATAGTCCCATGCTCCTTCATCTTCATATCCGCCCATTGCAAGAAGCATATTTGTAAGCTGTGCAAATACACTGGATGAACTTGCAGGATCCGCTGTTGCGATCTTTCCTTTGAGTTCAGGGTTAAGTAGATCTTCGTAGCCTTCGATTGTCATATCACCTAGAAGATTGTTGTTCACGATGAGCACGCTGCCATCAAGCACGTATGGTGTGATATAACCGGTTTTGTTCTGATAATCTTCCAGAACATTGTCATTGTTTGGGGAAGTATAAGGTTCGAAGAGATTCTCATTCTGAGTAAAAGTTGAATAAGCACCACCGAACATAACATCAGCAACAGGATTATTGGCTTCGGAATTCATTTTTGTGAATAACTCGCCTGTACCTGCCTGAATCAGATCTACCGTGATACCATACTCTGCTTCAAAGGCAGGAATGGTGGAGGCAATCAGTCCTTCTGAGTTCGGAGAATAGATAATCAATGATTTGGAATCTTAACCTTTTCCGAGCAACTAAGCTGGTCCAGTACCGTATGAATTAACTAGATATTATTGTTTCACCCACTAAATTGACAAAGAACCTTATAAAATAACTTCTGTTTGAAGATAATTAAAAGTATGAATCGTTAAGTAGTAACCTAAAGAAAACTTGCTTCACTATTTGCACAAAAAAAGAACACACAAAAGTGGACTAGCAAGAATCCTAATTGGATTCACTTGCTAGTCCACTTTAAAATTGCATTACATCTCAATTATACTTTGAATATAATATGATTTATAAATTAACAACTGTTCCAATTCCTTTTGCCTTAGCATTATCATAAATTTTCTTTGCAACAACCACATCCATGATTGCATTCCCAGTAGTTTCAAAGAAGGTAATTTCATGATCATTTTCTCGGCCAGGTTTTTTCCCTTCAACCAGTTCTCCTAGTTCTCCAGTAACTTTCGAAATGTTAAATTTCCCACTTGCAATTAATTTCTGGAAATCACCAGACTCTATGATTGCATCATTGGTATCAACATAAATTTTTCCTGCTTCAAATAGAACTTCTGATGGAATCTCACTCATTTCAGGAGTGTATGAACCGACACCGTTAACATGGACACCTGGTTTTAGTAGCATTCCATCGAATACAGGATTTCTTGCCGTGGTTACAGCCGTAATTACATCCGCTGTTTTTATATCCTCATTCAGATCCATGGAGGCAGAAATATTGACATTATATTTATCGCCCATTGTAATTGCGAATTCTTCAGCACGTGCAGTATTCATGTCGAACACCTTTACTTCTTCTATTGAACGAACTGCTAAAACAGCTTCGAGCTGGCCTTCAGCCTGCCCGCCTGTACCTATTAGAACAAATTTTTTTGCATCTTTTCGCGCTAGTAAGTCTGTAGCTGCTCCAGCGACTGCCCCTGTACGAAGCTGAGTGAGATAGGTTCCATCCATCAAGGAGGACACTTGTCCCGTCTCATCATCAACTAAAATCATAGTAGAAGGTACACTGGTGATTCCTTTTTCAATATTTTTAGGATAAACAGAGACTATTTTAACTCCAAGAGCATTTGCAGATTTGGCATATCCCGGCATATAAAGACTTTGACCTTCAAACTCCTTAATATCCAAATTTGTTCTTAGAGGAATATTTTTTTCTCCACAAGAATAAATGGCCAGCGCTTTTTTATCAGCTTCGATTGCCTCTGTCATTGTTATAACCTGCTCCATTTCTTCTTTTGTTAATAACAAAACTTTCATATTTTCTCCCTTTCTCGCTAATGTCATAATAGTGGTAGTTAATTAATCTTCTTTTTTATTTACGCTAATGAGCATAGTTACAGCACTATATAAAATTACAGCAACAACTACCCATTGAAGGTTTGCAACATCGAGGCTCTTTACAATAAACGCAGCCACAAGGACTCCTAAAACACCAAGAGTAGACGTAAAGAGTGTAATTTTACGAGAATATGAATCTAGTTTTACGAATTGCATACTTCCAACTGGTACGGAAAATGTACAAGCACCCATCATGATTGGAAATGCCACGCCTGGGTTAAGGCCTAATGAATATACTGTTGCCATTGTTAAAGCATAGGATCCAATACCAATATTATTTAATGCACCGTAAATTAATGAAAGTATTCCTAAGAGCACAAGTTTGAATCCAACAAGTGCTGTGGCTTCCCCACCTGAAGGCATAATTCCAAATTTTCCCATTAAAATTAAACCAGCAGCAACAAATAGGCCAATTGATACAAATATTTTTATTGTTCTTGCAGGCAATTTAACTATAAATCGAGGACTAACATATGCTCCAATTACTTGAGCTACAATTGCAACTACTAATGTAGCAAGACCTACATTTATTGACGAGATATAAATTAAAGCCATAGCCGCTACTGGAATTACACACTGAGTGTTTAATGTACCTGGTAGTTTTTTTGTGCTGACCCATTTAAGTTTAGGATAAAGCGATGACGAAATTGCAAAGTCAGAAATACCAAAAGTAGATAAGAAAAAAATTATAAATGAACTTATTGATAAAGCAATTGGATTTCCCGTTTCTTGCATTACTGTACTTTTGTTACGAATCAGGTCTTTTGTAAATACTAAAGTAAAGGCTCCGTTTACTAAAACAATTAGGGCAAGGATGATTGGAATTATCATTTTGTTTCCTCCGATATATTTAGTGGGAGAGCAAATATATCTCTTAAATGCTCCATGTCTTCACCAAAAGTTTCTTTTACTGTTTGCCTCAAATGGTCGATTAGTCTTAAGCAGTATGCATCATGCATGACGTATTCTTCCGCGAAAAATGTCATGGTGCGATTCCTAGTGAAAAAAGCTTGACTCACATGTACTCCATCAACAGAGAGATGAAGCATACTTTCTTTATCTTTCACAATTGTCATCCAACGTGAAGATCTTTCTGCGATTTTATCATGCTCAAATCCATGTCGATAGACTTTACCAAGCTTCGTCTGATATTTCTGTTTGGAATCATAGAGAATGCATAGAAAACGAATGCCTTTGGCCTCAGCCAACAATAACTCATCTTCTATTTCCTTACTTAATTCAGGAGCCCAAATCTGAATCATTAATTCTTCTTGGGCACCTCGAATCATTTCGATGGCACGTTGCATAGTTGCTTCTAAATCATTAATTTCCCAAATTGCACTCGTGTCAAGCTTGCTGTCGAATTCATTACCAAGTTTTGAAAGATTGACAAGATTTTGTTTGATTTTCCTCTCTAAAATGTTTGTCAATTCATTTACTGGTACTGCACTGTATAATTTGGTTTTTTGACCCATAGATACAATTATTACACCTTTACGATGAAGGCTATCCAAAGTTTCATAAACTTTAGAACGCGAAACACCGCTTGATTTAGCAGCTTCATATCCTGTACTTTGAGCATTTTGAAGCAACGCAATGTAAACTTTTGCTTCGCTTTCTGTAAAATTAAATTGCATGAGTTGATCGATCATATTACGCATAATTTACCTCACATAACGAATTTTGAGAAGCATTCGTGATTAGTAGCTCCCTCTAGGTACTACTATATTGACAAAATAATAACTTGTCAATAGGCTGTGTGAAAAAAATAATTATTTCTTTTTCTTTGTTAATTGTAAAAGTAACTTCCGGTTAGAAAAGAGAAAAAGAGAGAAACGGAAGTTAGTCTTCCAAAGAGGATGAACATGCCATTATGATGAACTGGATATCTGATCCCAAGACAACAGTAGGATATCCAGAATGACTGAGAAGATAAGACTAAATACAAGAACAGACAACAAGCATAAACACTTGAGTATTGATGACCATAGATGACCGTGAGGACATTCAGACAGGACTCGATCATGGATTAACCTTCAAAGAGATAGGCCACTACCTGCACAGAGATCCTGGAACAATATCGAAGGAAGTCAAAAGAAACCGGATATGCAAGAAGGCCGTAACTTTCAATGATGCACCGAATAACTGTCAGTTCGCAAAGACCTGCAGAAAACAAAATGTCTGTGGGAACAAGAGCTGCAGAAAGCTCTGCAAGCAATGCGACTGCAGCCGTCACTGTCCTGACTTCGTACCGTACCAATGCAAAAAGCTTATCAGGGCACCTTATGTTTGCAACGGCTGTAAAGATAAGAATCGTTGCCCGGCAGATCGTTATCAATACCAGGCCATGACGGCCCAGAAACGGTATCAGGAGACGCTCGTCTCTTCCAGGCAAGGCATCAATGCAACACAGGAGCAGATTGCCCTGTTGGACGAACTGCTGACTCCTCTAATCAAGAAGAATCAGTCCGTCAAGAATATCTACGGAACACACAAGGAGACTCTGGGAATTTCGAAGAGCACTTACTACGATCTTTCGCTTTTCACTTTCAGAAATATCGACCTTCCACGGAAAGTCCGATACAAACAGCGCAAGAAGAGACCTAAGGACAGGGTTGATCAGAGCTACCGTATAGGAAGAACATATGCGGATTTCAAGACCTACATGGAGGCAAATATGGATACATCAGTGGTGGAGATGGATGTCGTAGAGTCGGTTAAAGGAGGACGGGTTTTTCTTACGTTCTACTTCCGACAAACCAAGTTGATGCTGGCATTCATCACGGAGCGCCTTACTCAAGACTGCGTTACAGAAGTATTTGATCATCTCGGGAATCTTTTGGGTCTAAGAGTTTTCAGGAAAATGTTCTCCCATATCCTCACGTATAACGGATCGGAATTCAAGCATGTCGACACTCTGGAATATTCATCGACAGGCACAAGGAGATGTAGCGTATACTACTGCGACCCAATGGCTTCTCACCAGAAAGGCGGCATTGAGAAGAACCATGAATTCATCCGCGAGTATATTCCTAAATACACGAGCATAATCTTCTGTAATCAGGAACTTACAACACTCATGATTCATCACATCGACAGCATCATAGGGGATTCCATAAACGAGAAAACGCCGTATGACCTAGCTGAACTTCTAATGCCACCTAAAACATTAGAATTACTAGGGCTACGGCGAATTAAACCCGACTCGGTTATAAGAAATCCAACCATCTTCAACCAATAACAAGAAAATGTGGGTCGGATTGTTCATACTAGACAGTGCCAACCGGAAGTTAATCCTACACTTTCAAGCTTTATTCCAAAATATTTATCAACCGGAAGTTACTTTTGAATTTAAGCCTATTAAATCCAGAGATTACTTATTTACGAGAAACTCTAAATTATCAACGGCTTTTTTTCCTGCTGTTTTAAGTATTTCTATGTTGGCATCGTCGCTTGTATTACCTACACCAATTTCTATGTAGTAGTCCCCACTCAGTATATGTATTCCAGGAGTCGCTATAAAAGCTTCCTCTCCTATACCATCAACCATCATTAATTCATCTTCAAAGTTTTCCTTGATTGATTCAAATAAGAATTTTGGGGTTAGATCACCCTCTGGCATAAATGCCTGCTGCGTAAGTGACACCTGCAAAAATCGGTCTGATTCTTCAGCTACACTTTCGTAAAAACAAAGTTTCAGACCTACAACTTCATTTTCACTTTTTTCTGCATCCAGAATAGACTCACCTATCAGTTCTTCTGCCTCTATCTTTGATATCAGCTGACATGGTTCGATCAATTGTTCAGGTTTGTTATTAACTGCTGCTTCGTCACTTGAAGCGTTGTTGTCGACAATATCTTTCTGTGAGCAGCCTATTGAAAAAGCTGCAACAGCCGCAATAATCATGATGCTTAGGATAATTCTTTTCACAAAAATCCCTCCCTATAATACAACCTAGATTCCACTTCTGCTAAAATTCATAGTCTACCACAGACCGATTTTCATTGAATCAAGACAACACCACGGATTTATGTAATATTTTTTGCATTATTACCCCCCTTCATGAAAATTGCTTCGCTTCGCATTATTTTTTTGGGATTCATTTTCTTGCAGCTTTCATTTCTGCGTACAAACACGCTAAATGATTATAGAAAGTACTTCCTTTTTTGCTTTCTGAATATTTAAGATCAGGCATTGTTCTGGATAACCAATTGATCTGATTCTTTAAATTTCCCATTATATCATCTTACTTTTTCGCCTTCATTTTATAATTTATGAGCGAAAAAGTAAAGTTATGATTGATACAGACTCTAATTAAAAAAACAACCTTAAAAAAACAACTGAATCCTTATTCATTAAGAGAGACAGGGTCATTTTCTTAACCCTCAGTGCTACCAGAATAGGAGAGATCTATTTAAAAAAATAGCAGCTCCCCTCATCATAAGGGAAGCTGCTATTTAATACTGGCGGAGAGAGAGGGATTCGAACCCTCGGTACGCGATAAAGCGTACAAAAGTTTTCGAGTCGTTTATCTTGTGCACACTATAGTGGAAATTAAAGGAAGATGGCAGCATAGAGAAGTACCTACAAACCCACTAATTTCAGCGTTTTCTGAACCCGAATACTGAAAGGCCTTGAAAAATCAATAGTTCGAATCAACCCCGATTTTGGCTGCTTTTTTGGAAAAAGGAGAGAATTTGGAGAGAACAAGAGAGATTTAGGAGAGAACA
>CAZXUT010000029.1:0-39777 GCA_964643785.1 uncultured Proteiniclasticum sp. | reverse complement strand
TTGAGCTTGATGGAAGTTACATTGACAAACTGGAACTTACTTTTTCAATTGGCCAAATCCTTCATTATCTGTCTTTAGTTTTTTTCATCTGTATGGGTTGACAGAGAAATCTCTTTAGGATTATAATGTGACCAAGAAGTCATATGACTGGCAAGTCATATAAAAGGAGTGTAAAAACAGATGCCGAAACAGACATTTTTCAATCTCTCAGAAGAGAAGAGAGAACGGATTCTGAAGGAAGCGGTGATGGAATTCAAAAGCTATAATTACGATGTGGCAAGTGTCAATCGGATTGTAGAGAAGAGCGGAATTTCCAAAGGCAGTTTTTATCAGTATTTTATAGACAAGGAAGATCTGTATATCTATATCATGACCATCATAGGAGACAAAAAGATCGAATATATGACACCGACCTTGATGAATTTCAATGAACTGAATTTCTATGAAGCTCTTCGGGAGATGTACCGTGTAGGTATCTTGTTTGCACTGGAGAATCCGGATTATCTGGAGATCGGAACCCGCATGATGAGAGACACCAGTGGGATCATGCTGAAGATCAGAGATACATTCAGTCCTAAAGGAGATGAAGTGTTCATTACACTTCTTGAGAAAGGACAGAAGATGGGAGACATCAGATTGGACCTGGATCTCAAGCTGGTGGCAAAGCTACTCATCAGCATGCAGATGAGTGTGGTGGATTATTACTTCGAAAAACATCTGGATGAAGGATATTCTATGAAAATCATGGCAGAACTGGATAAATTCTTTGATCTGCTGAAATATGGAATTAGCCAGGAGGAGGGGAAAAAATGATACAAGTTGATAATCTGAACTATTCTTATACGAAAGACAAGAATTATGCACTGAAAGGTGTGAGTTTTCAGGTGAAGGAAGGTGAGGTTTTTGGTTTTCTTGGTCCTTCAGGAGCTGGGAAATCCACTACTCAGGGGATACTTACTGGACTTTTACCAATCCAGGAAGGTAGCGGCCAGGTTGCAGGATATGATCTGAGAAAATTTGACAGGAAGGTCTTTAACCGGATCGGTGTTTCCTTCGAGCAGTCCAATGTATATGGAAAACTCACAGCCTTTGAGAATCTTGATTTCTACCGAAAACTTTTTGACGTTGATACCATAGATCCGGACGTGCTTTTGAAACTGGTAGGCCTTGACCATGTGAAGAACAAGAAGGCAGGCACATTTTCTAAAGGAATGAAGCACAGACTGACCTTTGCAAGAAGCATGATCAATCAGCCTTCACTCTGGTTTCTGGATGAACCGACCACGGGTCTGGATCCTGCTATTGCTGAGAGCATCAAAGACATTGTGAAAGAGAAGAACAAAGAAGGCACCACAGTTTTTCTAACCACCCATAACATGTTCATCGCTGATGAACTCTGTGACAGAGTCGGATTCATTGTGGATGGAGAACTGAGGGTCATTGATTCTCCAAGAAATCTTAAGCTTCAATATGGAAAGAAAGTGGTTCAGGTTGAATATATCAAGGGAGGAAAACCTGAAACTGTAATGATTGATCTTGGCAATGAAGAAGAAAGACTGATGCTGAATGAGATCATAAAAGACGGACAGATCGAGATGATGCATACCAAAGAGGCTACCCTTGAAGAAATCTTTATTAAGCTTACGGGTAGGGGGCTGGTTTAAATGAAACTGCTTTATACCTTTTTAAGAGACCTTAAGGTCTCCTATAGAACCTATTATATCTATATCGAGTTTATCATGGCTTTAATTATCGTAGCGGTGCTGGTCTTCGTGGTGCCGGAAAATTCCAATCCCACCTCAAAACTGTATCTTCATGTTTCACCAGAAATCAGCAGCGAAATGATTCTGGAATCCATGGAAAAGGATCAGAGTACAGAAATCACACTCCTTGATTCTAGGGAAGAAGTGGTGGAGGCCATGGAGAAAGATCGTGCTTCCCAAGGAGCGGTCATCAGCGAAACATCTCAAGGGATGGGATATGAGATCATCCTTCAAGGCTACGAAAGTGATGAGATCAGAAACATGATGGAGAGTGTTCTTCTTACAGGCTTCAAGACGGAGCATCCTGATTTTAAAGAAACAACAACTGTAAGAGTGCTGGATGAAAATGCGGAAAGACTTTCAGACAGAGTATCTTATATGCCACTTCTTCTTATGATGAATTCCGCATTTATGGGGCTTTTCATTGTAGCTGCCTATGTGTTCATGGACAAGGAAGAAGGCACCATCAAAGCGCTCACAGTGACTCCTGTCCGCATAAAAGACTACCTTCTGTCAAAAGTGGGTGTCATGCTCTTTACGGGGCTTCTCACAGGACTCATCACAACAATACTTGTGGTGGGACTGAAAGCCAACTATCTATATCTTATTCTGGTGCTTGCCGCTTCTAACTTTTTCGGAACTGCGCTGGGACTGTTCATCGCCAGTTTCTACGATTCCATCATCAAGTCCATGGGCGCACTCTATATTGTCATCATGATCATGGCTTTTGGCGGAATCTCCTATTTTATGCCTTCATTTTCGCCGCTGATCATAAGAATCCTTCCATCGTATCCACTCCTCTTCGC
This sequence comes from uncultured Proteiniclasticum sp., assembly GCA_964643785.1. Taxonomy (GTDB): domain Bacteria; phylum Bacillota; class Clostridia; order Clostridiales; family Clostridiaceae; genus Proteiniclasticum. The sequence continues at coordinate 37,208 of CAZXUT010000029.1, read as the reverse complement.
ATTTAGAGAAGTGTTTCTGGAGAGGCCGGATACAGGAATGATTCTAGAGACTTCGGGACTATTCATTGTAGTTGGCGTAGTACTTTTCATGATGGCTGTTGTAAGATACAAGAAAACACTAACGGTGTAAGGGGGGAAGAAAAATGCTTAAGAAAATATCGGCTATTATCGGTCGCGATACAAAATCCGGTATAAGAGACTACATGATACTCTATATCCTTGTGGCCCCCTTTCTCATCGCGGTGATCCTCAATATGCTGACAAGTTCGGTCTCTCAGTCGATACTTCGACTGGCTGTGGATGATACGCTGACAAGAGAAGAAATCTCCTATCTTTCTGACTTTGCAAAGGTGGAGGAATTTGAAGGAGAAGAGGATCTCCTGAATCGTGTGGAAGCGCTGGATGATGTTTATGGCGTCATAAAAAAAGCGGACAAGTTTGAAATCATCACCCAGGGAAATGAGAAAATTGAAATGCACGAAATGGCAATGCTTCTTCTTGATTCCCTGTCAAACGAGGATATCGAGGTGCCTGTGCAGCTTACAGTCTCTGATGTGGGATGGAAGCTTTCACCCATCAAGCAGTACGGGGGAAGTCTTCTGGTTGTATTCATCTCCATCTTCGGTGGAATGATCATCCTCATCAATCTGGTGGAGGAAAAGCAGGAGAATACTTTAGCAGCCATGAACGTGGCTCCGGTGGGAAGAGTACAGTATGTACTGGGAAAAGCAGCCCTCGGGTTTATCATTCCACTCTTTCATGTCATCGGAATACTTCTGATCTTGAATTACGGGGATATCAACTACTTCATGGCAGCGCTTGTAACAGTAGCTATCGCGCTGACGTCTGTGATCATCGGGTTTACGATCGGTGTCAACAGTGATAACGTGCTTGCTGCAATCTCAGGGATGAAGATGGTGTTTCTACCTGTTCTAGGCTCTATTTTCGGAGCAATCTATCTGAGAGAGGGACTTCATTTTCTTTTGTACTGGTCCCCTTTCTATTGGGCCTTCATGGCCATGGATGAGATCATTCTCAAGGAAGCCACCTGGGGAAGCATACTTTTCAGTACACTGATGATTATTGTGATTTCTTCAGTGGTGATGTTTGCAATGAGAAAGAAGATCAGCAGGGGATTAAAATAGAAGAATATAAGAATGATCTTAAGGAGGATTTATTATGGACGGACTGGCATTACTTGGACTAATACTGATTGCTTATGCGGGAGCGGTGATCTTCATCACAGTAAAAAAACCGGAACAGATCTGGAACATGGCGAAAATCAAGCTTTTCAGAAAAATGCTGGGGGAAAAGGGAACGGAAATATTTTTCTACCTTTTCGCACTGGCTGCTGCAGGTTTTGGCGTATGGCTTCTCATGAACTAGAAGAGAATTTCGGGTGAATAATTAAACCAGAACATTAAAAAGAGACTCATCTCCTATGCAGTGTGCATAAGGGATGGGTCTCTTCAACGTATGAGTTATTTAAATCTGATGATTTCAACCAGTTTTCTGTCTCTTTGGATTCTTTTGAAAATGAAGTATCCGATGAGAGTCACTACAACGAATTCACCTATAAATACCTGTGCTGCTGAAAGAAGAAAAGGAAGATCAAGCAGATAGTATAAAAGTAGTCCGATAATGAGTCCGTTCACCAAAGCAGGCCATAAAGTGGCTACCAGAAGATTCTTTGTTTTTGAAATCAGAATCAGGGCAATGAGGGTTGCAAGTGTTCCGAAGATGACATCCACAGGACCTAAAGGGCTGCCTAGATTTGCTATGAGGCATCCTAAAGTCAGACCATAGATATATCTTTTGTCAATGAAGACCAGAAGAACCAGTATTTCAGCGATTCTGAACTGAAGGCCCAGATAACTGAATGGCAGGAACATAGTAAGTGCAGCATAAATTGCTGCAACAATAGCTGACTTGACCATAAATTCCACGTGATTAATATTTTTTGTGCTCAATGTTGTTATCCTCCGTTAATGACGACTTTATTATAAATGATAAAACCTGACCAATTATATCACAGCTGTAGTAGAACATCAAAAAAAACCTCCAGGATATGATTCCTGAAGGTTTTAGAAATATATTTCTTAATATTTGTCTTCCGCGTACTTCTGTGACTGCTCGATGAGCAGATTCTGTCTTGTATCCCATAGCTTCTGTGAAAGATCCACATAGTATCTGTGGGGATATTCCAGTCGAAGGGCTTCAGGCCATAACTGATCAATTTCTCTGCGGGAATATTCTCTGATTTCAAGGACTGTAGGACTATTGTAGACAAGTTTTCCGTGGTCAAAGATTTTTTCCTGCAGTTCTCTCAGGTAGTATTCTGTAAAAGTTCTTCTTTTCCAGGTGAAAGTCGGATCGAAAATGGTCAGAGGCTCACTCTGATCGATGACTTCGTCATGTTCACAGAGAAGATCGGCTACAGCAAGATCTGATTTTTTAGAAAACACTCTGTAGACTTTCTTGAAGTGTGGTGTGGTGATCTTTTCCTGATTTTCACTGACTTTGATCTTCGGTAGGACTTTTCCGTTTTTCTCCACTGCCACCAGCTTGTATACACCACCAAAGACGGGTTCACTTCTCGCGGTGATAAGTCTTTCACCCACACCGAATACGTCAATAGGTGCACCCTGTGCAAGAACGTCTCTTATGATATATTCATCAAGTGAATTTGAAACGATGATCTTAACATCTTCAAAGCCTGCTTCATCGAGCATTCTTCGGGATTGTTTTGTAAGATAAGTGATGTCACCAGAGTCTATTCTGATGGACTTCGGTCTGTTTCCAGTAGGAAGCACATCTTCGTTGAAAACTTTGATGGCGTTGGGAATACCGGACTTCAGCACATTATAGGTATCTACAAGAAGGGAACAGTTATCTGGATAGATTTCTGCCCATTTCTTGAAGGAGTCAGCCTCTGAATCAAACATCTGGACCCAGCTGTGAGCCATAGTACCTACTGCTGGTACATTGAACATGATCTCGGCCAGGGTGTTTGAGGAGGACGTGCAGCCGCCTACAATGGCAGCCCTCGTACCATAGATGGCTCCATCGTAGCCTTGCGCTCTTCTGGAACCGAACTCGAGAACATCTCTTCCTCCAGCTGCTCTTACGATTCTACTTGCCTTAGTCGCTATAAGTGTCTGATGGTTCACCGTCAGAAGGACCATGGTCTCCACAAACTGAGCCTGAATGATGGGACCTCTTACAGTCACCAAAGGTTCATTCGGGAATACAGGGGTTCCTTCAGGAACTGCCCAGACGTCACACTCAAATTTGAAGTTTTTAAGGTAATCCAGAAAACCTTCGCTGAAAAGATTCTTTTTCTTCAGAAATTCAAGATCTTCTTTAGTGAAAGTGAGATTTTCCAGATATTCTATGAGCTGATCCACACCGGCCATGATGGCGAATCCGCCTTCATCCGGAATTTTTCTAAAATACATATCAAAATAGGCGATGGTATCATCTACACCATTTTCAAAATAACCATTGCCCATAGTAAGTTCATAGAAATCAGACAGCATTGTCAGGTTTCTGCCATTCCTTACATCAATAACGCGTTCCATATTATCACCGTTCCTATCATTATTTGGTTGATTGCTTTGTTATATTATACCAAATTGTAACCGATTTGCTATAGGACATCCGTTTAAGCTGTCTGAGGAAGACAGAGTGCCTGCTGCAGCAAATGCTTATGTATCCGGAAATACCCGGAAGATTTTTAGAGGACAACAGGGACCAGCTAATTAAACTGCTTGTAGATACTTGAAAGAATCTTTCTGATTTTCTTAAGTGGTTTAAAATTATTGCGTGTTTTCCATTGTAGACCTTCCAGAGAGACGATGCAGATCATGAGCCATGCCAGGCCTCCAGCTTGACCCGCAACCACATCACTCGGATAGTGGGCACTTAGGTATACTCTGGATAGCGCTATAAGAGAAGCAAGAAGCATCAGTACTACTGAAAGACTTACTTTTAAAGTTCTGGATAAATTGCCTCTGATGATGAGATAGACTATAAACCCGTATAAAATCATAGAACCCATGGCATGTCCGCTGGGAAAGCTGTATCCTATGGCATCAATCTGCTCATTTATGGATGGTCTGTCAATCCGGAAGAATTCTTTCAGGAGTAATATGAGCAGCCCTCCACCACCAATGGATATCAGATAGAACAGGATGCCCCATTTGTCTTTCTCCTTAAGCCAGAGAAATAAAACGATGAAAAAGCTGACAACAGCGGTAAACCATACTGAACCCATTTCCGTTATGGTGACCATGGCATCGTTAAGTAAAGGTGATGAAAAAGAGAGCAGAAAATCTACAATAGCATCATCAATGACTCTGATTTCCTGATTCACAACATTTTCTGAGATTTCAGAAAAAAGTGCTAAAGATGAATATATGACGACGAAACCGATCAGGATAAGTAAGAAAGGAAACGTGAATTTTTTTATTATGTCTTTTTTCATATAACATACACTCCCTAATGTTTGATAACATTTTTTTCAGCAATAGTTTCATTCGTTCCTGTTAAGTATACTGGCTGCATGTATTTTGATCTGGACTTCAGGCATAACTTTTCAGGAAGGGCTAGTTTGATATTATATCAGATTATAATAGAAGAAAATGCTGTTTAAGGAAATGTAATAATTTTTCTGTTAAAATAGAAAACAAAGGAAAACCACAAAGGCAACTGGTAGAAAGGGGAATCGTTATGTTTTTCAGATTGGATGATCGTAATAAGCCGAAAAAATATGAGACAGAAACAGCCAAGTATATGCTGATAGGAGGTTTGCTCTCTGCTATAGCAGGTTTTTTCTGGCAGCCTGTATTTCTTGGAGCACTCGCAGTGTTTCTAGGTTTTTTTGCCATGAAATCTCCAAAGGGGGCATGGGGAATACCTGTGTTTATTCTGGGTGTCATCGTCATGATCAGTAGTATCTACCGATAATGATCAGCAAAAAGCATTATATCGAAGAGTTTCTTAAAGAGAAAAAGAAATGTTCATAACTGAAGTAACCTCTGGAGGGATAAAGTGATGTACAGTTTCAATCCGTTTCCTGCCATGGAAACAGAGCATCTAAGATTAAGAAGGATCGCTCCGAAGGATCTTGAAGATCTTTTTGAGATGAGAACGGAACCGGGCTTTATAGAATTCACTGACAGACTATTGGATAAGAGCAGGGAAGAAACAAAAAGCTATATGGAGAAAATGCACCAGGGTGTTTCCGATGGTGAATTTATCATCTGGGCAATGGAACATAAGGAAACTGAAAAAGTCATTGGTACCATCAGCATCTGGAACATCAGATGGGAAATAATGACTGCAGAACTAGGCTATGGCATGAGATTTTCCTACCAGAAGAGAGGATACATGCAGGAAGCATTAAAAAAGATTATGGACTATGCATTTCTGAAGATGAACCTTCAGGTGATTGAGGCCTATACGGAAGAGAAGAACATCTCTTCAAGAAAGCTTCTTGAGAGGCTAAACTTCAAGGAAACGGGCATGGAGGACGATCAGGGAATATACAGTGAAAGAGTATATCATATGGTGGTATACAAAATGGAGAGTGCCAGATGAGTGGAGACCTTTTGGTCTCTTTTCATTTGTGCTGAATCGGGTATCGTTTTTCTCATAGTCCGTACAATAAGAATAAACACTTCCTTTCATAAGGATGTGAAATAAGGTAGAATAGAGACTTACGAAAGAAAAAGTGACTGGAGGAAAATGATTTGGAACTGGATAAATATCAGCAGAGTGCCTATCTGACAGAAGAGAAAAAGGTTCTTGTGGTTGCCCCACCGGGATCCGGAAAGACAACAGTGATGCTGAGACGGCTCCAGCACATCATAGAAGAGGGGATCTCTCCAAGAAGGATTGTGGTTTTGACCTTCTCCAAGGCATCCGCTGTTGAAATGGAAGAGCGGTTTGAACTAAAAGGCAATATCAGGCCTTTCTTCGGGACCATCCATGGACTTTGCTACAGGATCCTCAGATTAAAAAGAGGAACCATCAACATGATTTACGGAAAAGATGAGTTTATGATAAAGAACAAGCTGCAGAAAGACCTGAAGCTGGACCAGGATGATGTGGAGTCCATCATACGGGATATTTCTAAATATAAGGTCAAGACCTTTCTGAATGAAAAGAATCTGGTGCTGACGCACAAAGATGACCTGTTTAAAAAAGCATTGGAGATCTATGAGACTGAGCGAGAAAAACGTGGGCTTCTGGATTTTGATGATCTGCAGATCGAAGTACTGAAGCAGTTTGAAGAAGAAGCCTTCCTGAGTGCATTTAAAAATGCGCATAGCCATATCCTCATAGATGAGTTCCAGGACCTTGATCCCATTCAGCTTAAAATCATCCAGAAGATTTCAGAAGAAAGAAGACTTTTCTGCGTCGGTGATGAGGATCAGTGCATCTACGCTTTCAGAGGGTCAGATCCCAGCGGTATGATCGATTTCGAGGAAATGTTTGAAGGAAAGAAGCTTTACCTTAAATACAACTACAGAAGCACAGAGAATATCGTGAACTACGCAGGAGAAGTCATTTCTCTGAATGCACTGAGAAATAAGAAGGAACTTCTGGCCAGTAGAAAAGAAAAGAGGAAGATCACAAAGATTTTTCCTGAGAACCAGGAACTGATGCTTCTTGATATCGCCAATGAAGTGCGAAAAGATACGTTCAAGAGCTATGCGATCCTTTACCGGACCAACCGGGAAGGGATGCGCGTCAAGGAATTCCTAAGAAAAGAAAAGATTCCTTTTCAGTCCAGAGACAACTATAATTTTTTTAAGGGCTTCATAGCAAAGGACATTCTGGATTATCTAAGAGCGGCCTATCAAGGCGACAAAGATGCATTTCTTCGGATCGTCAACAAACCTTATCGCTACCAGACCAAAGTGGATATGAGAAAAATCGGACTGGGAGAAGATATTCATAAGATTCTGTTAGAACCCACTAAGAATAATTATTCCCTGATCAAAAACAGGGAGCTTCTGAAAGACCTGTCCGGAATCAAAAGCATGCAGACAGACCGGGTAGTGGAATATATTGAAAAGGTCCTCGGTTATGATGAGTATCTTAAAAAATATGCGGAGCGCACAGGAAGAGATGAAGAGGAGCTTTTTGAGGAGCTGGATGAAATGAAGGAAGTGGCGGCTTATTACGATAATCCTCTGGACCTTCTGAGTGCTTCCACAAAAGAGGCGGAAAAAGTTGACGCGAAAGTCTCTCTATCCACCGTTCACGGAGTGAAGGGGCTGGAATTTGATAAGGTGTTTGTGATCAATGCGGTGGAAGGATATATGCCCCACAGCGCGTCACTTGAGAATCTGGAAGAGGAAAGAAGGATCTTTTATGTGGCCATCACCAGGGCGAAAGAAGAGCTGCATATCTATAGCCCAAGATTTATTCACGGAAAAGAGAGAAAAAGAAGTCGTTTCGTACTATAATATAGGATGATGTAAATTTAATTCATTACTTATGCAAATTTAGAGTGATTAGGAGATCGATATGAGAATTGAAATTGGACCAAACGAGGCAGGACAGAGACTGGACAAGTTTCTTCGGAAATATCTTAAGGATGTGCCGCTGTCTGCTATTTTTAAAACGATAAGAAAAGGCGATGTTCGTATCAACGGAGCCAAAGGAAAAGAAAAGACCTTCCTGGAAGAAGGAGATGTCATCGAGATCAAGTATCTTTATTCCAAGTCACCAAATGAAAAGAAGAAGATCTACGATGTGGAACCTGAATTCAAAGTGACCTTTGAAGATGATAATATCCTCATGGTCGAAAAATGGCCTGGAATTCTTGTACATAAAGACATTGAAGGAACAGATCCTACATTGACGGATCAGGTCCTGACGTACCTGTACAGAAAAGGGGAATATGATCCCAATCAAGAAAAGACTTTTTCACCATCCCCAGTAAATAGACTGGACAGAAATACATCCGGTATTGTCATCTACGGAAAGAATTATGAAGCGCTGAAGGCACTGAACGAGATGATCAGAGACGGAAGAATCATAAAGAACTATCTGGCCATCGTAAAGGGTAGAATCAAGGATGGAGAATACCATGCCTTCATTGAAAAGAGAGTCGATGACAATATAAGCAGTGTAAGTGATACTGCAGGTCCTGGAAAGAAAGAAATTTCCATGACAGTCAGAACCGAAGAAAGTACAGGACAGTTCTCCCTGGTGGAGCTTGACCTTCTGACCGGTAGAAGCCATCAGCTTAGAGCGCATCTGGCATCTCTTGGCAATCCGATCATCGGAGACCCTAAATACGGAGAAAAAGAGATCAATAATTATCTGATCAATAAATATAACCTGACCTTCCAGTTCCTTTATGCATACAAAGTGACCTTCAAGAATCCAGACGGAAAACTGGAGTATCTCGGCAACAAGGTTGTGGCGGAAAAACTTCCTCCACTTATGAAGAAAGTAAAGACTGATTTATTCAAGTTTGATTTATAGACGGAGGAGACCATGAAACAACAATCCACAGGAAAGGGTTTTGCTTACCTATCTATAGCAGAGCTTCTTGTTAAACTCATGTCTGTGGTCTATGTGCCACTTTTAATCAGAATACTGGGCGGAGTAGGTCATGGCATTTATGTTGTGGCCTACGATGCCTTTACGCTTATTTATGTACTGACTAATGAGGGTATACAAAGAGGTATCTCGAAGCTCATTTCCGAGCTTTATGCACAGAACAACCCCAGGGATGCTCTACGGGCATTTCGTCTTTCACGAACACTCCTCATTGGAGGAGGTCTTTTTGCGGGGCTGCTTCTTTTCTTCATGGCACCTCTTATCACCCAGGCGGCAAAAACACCTGAGGCGACCCTTGCCATTAGAGCACTGGCGCCTACAGTGATGATCACCGCCATTTTATCTTCCTACAGAGGATATTTCCTTGGAAGAAGGTATGTATCCGCAAACGCGCTCTCAAAAATTCTGGAACAGCTCATCAATGTGGCCGTTTCATTAGGTGGCGCATATTTTCTTGTGAAGGTGGATCTTGCTTACGGTGTAGCTGGTGGAACTCTAGGAACCAGTGTGGGCGCTCTTTTTGCAGTGATTCTGCTGATGCGGGAATTCTATAAGGCAAGACTCCATAAAATCAGAAGAAGTGATCAGGATGTCGATGCCTACCATCATACGAGCAAAGAACTTGTAAAGAAACTTCTTTCCTACTCTGTACCCATCACCATATCTGCTGGGATGATTCATCTGGGCGGATTCATCGATTCACTGATCGTCAATAACCGTCTTCTGGATGCGGGACTGATTTATACAGCTGCAAAAACCGCCTACAGTGAACTGGCGAAGTTCAAAAGCCTTCAGTATGTACCAAACACCATCGTGGTGGCACTGGCTTCGGTGCTTCTTCCAGGCGTATCTGCCGCGAAGGCGGTGGGAGACGATGAGTCCATCAGGAAGAAAATCAACTATGCAGTGAAAATGGTCTTTCTGGTTTCGGTACCCTCCTTTGTGGGGATGACGGTGCTTGCAGGACCCATCTATGATATTCTGAAGTACGATACTGGAGTGGAACTTTTAAGGTATGGCTCAATCACTGTCATTTTTCTTGGCATGATTCAGATTCAGACGGTTATTTTCCAAGGTCTTGGAAAGTTTTACTGGGGTACGTTCACCATGCTTGGTGGAATTTTCATGAGGCTGGTTATCAACTATGTTCTGGTAGGGATGCCGGACATCAACATCATGGGTGCTCTGGTCTCAAATTTCGCCAATTTCTTTTTCCCGTTTGTGGTCAATCATTACCTGATTACAAAGGTTTTAGGTTATGATGTGAAGATCATGAAAAATGCTTTTGGCCCCGTGGTTTCCGCGGCTCTCATGGGCACCGTGATTTTCCTGTTAGGAAGACTCTTTGGTATGCTGGAACCGGGATATGTGATTGAGAGCATCCTGACATTTATCAATATCTTCATCGGTGCAGGCGTTTATGGTGTGGCTATGCTCCTTACAGGAGGAATCACCAGGACGGATCTTAGAGAAATCAGTCCGAAGATCTACAAGATGATTCCTAGGGGAATCAGAAGCAGAATGAAGTAGTTCTATATGGATTTCATGGATTGTTTTTTGTTTTTAAGTGTAAAATGCCATATAATGGTATTAAGCCAATTGAAATCAATTATCAATTAGAAGTCAGGGTTTTCTGACGTCAGGAAACTGCGTCATGAAATCAAAGGAGTTGTAAAACATATGGAAGGAACATTTGAAGAAAGAAAGAGAAGAAGATTCGAAAACACCTATGGAAAAGTGCTCACAGGGATGATGCTTGCAGCCAATCCGTTTAAAAAGATGGCATTCAAGACCCCATGTCTGATCCACAGATTCATCAATATACAGGCAGTTGTGATCCTTGAAAATGAAGGATATCACGAAGCGGCGAATTTCTACAAAGGACACATCAAATCGCTCAACGAAGGTGCTACATGGGCAGACCAGGATTTCAAGTCCATCAATCACTTCTATCATAACGAAAAGCAGAAAGGTCTATTCGGATTCTCGGATGGACTCTCTGAAGCCCAGAAGAATATCTCTAAATCCCTTCTTTTTCTGGAAAAAGGAAATATCGAGCGATCCGTATTCTACCTTGGGGTATTCTGTCACCTGTCTCAGGATATGACGGTGCCTCAGCACGTGAACAACAGACTTCTGGACAGTCATAAGTCCTACGAGACCTGGATCAAAAAGAAGATCTTTGCGGAAATCGATTATTCGGTGGATGCCGGTATACTGAGATTTGAGGTACTGGATGACTACATCAGAGAAAATGCTGTAGTGGCAAACTTTTATTATGAGAAGTATAAGAGCATAGAAGATAAGGAGATCATGTATGAAACCTTATCCAGAAAAATGCTTGAAGTTGCACAGAATACAACAGCAGGGCTTCTTCTGGACTATTACGAAAAATACTATAAAGACTTATAAGGAAGCAGAAGATGAGAGTTTTACTTACAGCAATCAATTCCAAATATATACACACGAACATCAGCCTTCGATATCTGGAAAAGGTTTCAGAAGATCTTGAAGTGAGAACAGAGCGGGTAGAGTTTTCCATCAATGAGTTGAAGGATAAGATCCTTGAAGAGATTTTAGAAAGAAAACCTGATCTGGTGGCGTTTTCAGTGTACATTTGGAACTTTGACCTGGTCAAAGAACTTTCTGTGCTTATTAAACGTGTAGATGAAAATATCAGAATTTTATATGGAGGACCGGAAGTCACATTTGACAGTAAGAAGCATCTGGAAATCATGGCGGGGGATTACATCATCCGCGGTGAGGGTGAGCTTACCTATGTGGACCTTCTCGGTTCTCTTTTGCTTGGGAAAGATCTATCTCAGGTGAAAGGCCTCACCTATAGAGAGGGAGATCAGATTCATTTAAACCCGAACCGGGAAAAAATGGATATGATAAAGGTGCCTTATCCTTATGATCCTCTGGAAAATCTGGAAGGGAAGCTTTCCTATATAGAAGCCTCCAGAGGATGTCCCTATCAGTGCAGTTACTGCCTTTCCTCCTCTGAGACCGATCTACGCTTCCTTCCTTATGATGAAGTGGTGGAAAGGGTGGAAAAGCTTCTGGAAACTGGAACGAAGGTTGTGAAGTTCATTGACCGTACTTTCAACATCCATCCTGATGCCTATGCCATATGGGCATACCTCATCGGACTTGATACCCCGGTGACGTTTCATTTTGAGATTTCACCGGACCTCATAAAGGAGGAACATATTAAGCTTCTACAGACTGCTCCTGCTGGAAGGATCCAGTTCGAAGTGGGAATCCAGAGCACAAAACGTGATGTGCTTATTGCAATAAACCGTTTTATCGGATTCAAGCAGGTTCTTGGAAAGCTGAAGGAGCTGGTGAAACTCAAAAATATCCATAATCATATGGATCTCATTGCGGGGCTTCCCTACGACACTCTGGAGAGCTTTCACCAGAGTTTCAATGAAGTATATGCTTTGCAGCCTGATATGCTTCAGCTGGGCTTTTTGAAGGTCATAAAAGGCACACCGATGGAAAGAGATGCGGAGAAATTCGGCATTGTCTATAGTCCCTATGCACCCTATGAAGTTCTAAAGACCCGATGGATGAGTTTTGAGGATCTTCGGAGCCTGCACCATACCGAAGAAGCACTGGAAAGATACTACAACTCAGGCAGGTTTCCCGCCTCCTTGGCTTATATACTTGCTGAAGAAAAGGATCCTTATACATTCTATAAGGAACTTGGTGTGTATCTTCATGAGGAGTACAAGGGGCGAAGTCTTGGTGCGAAAGAGCAGTATAAGGTTCTTTATGATTTCTCTATTCATTATCTGAGAGAAAGAGGGAGAGAACCACGGACTGTGGTGCTGAATGAACTTCTGAAGTTTGACTGGCTTGGTGGAAATAAAAAGCAGTTTGTGCCCGAATTTCTTCATAGGAACTATAGTGAAAACAAAGAACTGAAGAGGGAACTGTCAAAAGAATTGGGAATCAAGATACATATAGAAATATTCAGTATGGATGTGTTGAAGTTTGTAAGCTCGGGTGAAATCGTGATTACTGACACTCCGGTGATTTATGATGAAAAAACAGGAGAAATTATCAGAAATAAGTTGATAATGGTGAGGAATTAGCGTAAACTATATTCTATGTGGTATTTGTTAACTTATTAAATGATAAAGAATACACATTCCTTTTTCATAGAAGTTTTAAGAATACCATGGTAAAATATGTTCGTATGATAACGTTTTGCATATGAAGAGGAAAGAATGAATGGGGGTGATAGGATGGCAAAGGAAGCATTGGATAAAGTAAGAGAAGCAGAGCACAATGCACGTGATCTTACAGCTGAAGCTAGTCAGAAAGTCAGGGACATCAGACGTGATGCGGAAATGCTCGCCGATAAGAAATTTAAAGAAATCATGGCCATGGGACTTAAAGAGTCTCAGGAACTGAAGGATAAGGCAATTAAGGAAGGGGAAACTCTTGCGAAGCCGATTCTCGATGAAGGAAAACAAAAGGCCAGGAAGCTGGAGTCTCTAGAAGTTAATGATCTTGGAGACGCAGTAAATATTATAGTAGAGAGGATCGTGAAGGCAAATGGCAATCGTTAAGATGAGCAGTTTCAGCTTATTTACCTTCGACTCGGATCGGGACAAACTACTCCATGAACTGCAGAAGTTCGGATATGTTCACTTTACTGATCTGAAGGCTGATGAAACCTTATCGGAAGAAGGCCTTGAAACCTTAGAAATTCCTGCGGATTTACTTGTCATAGACGAACAGATCCAGAGCGTGAAATATGCACTGGACCTGCTTAAGCAATATGATGAACGAGAAACAGGAATAAAGGCGATGATTAAAGGTAAGGACAGTTTTACCTTCCAGGCACTGGAAGATAAGGTAGCTGATTTTGACTATGAACCCATCATTTCCAAATTCAGATCCCTTACTGGTAAAATTGATCATCTAAGTCAGGAAGAAATGAAGCTGAAAGCTCTAGCTGAAGAATTAAAGCCTTGGAAGAAACTGGACTATGAAGTCAAGTCCTTAAGAGATTTCAGTTTCAGTGAAGTTTTTACAGGTACAGCGCCTAAAAAACTCATGGAAAAGCTGAAAGACGAACTTGAACATCTTGAAGAGACTTATTTTGAAGTCTTAAGCGAAGGTAAAGATGAAGCTTATATTTTAGGTATCACCACTTCGAATGAAAGAGATGAGTTCAATGAGATTTTAAGAAACAACAGTTACTCGAGCCTTTCCATCCCGACAGAGGGGACACCGTCTGCTGAATTGGAAAGAGTGAAGACAGATCTTTCAAGAATGAAAAATGAGAAGAATGAAGTAAAAGCTGAAATCAAAGCAATGGCAAATTACCTGCCTCAATTTGAGGAAGTGTACGAGTATCTTTTAAATAAGAAACTGAGATTTGCTGCAGAAACAAACTTCTTAAAGACAGAAAATGTAAATGTCATCTCCGGATTTATACCTACGGAAAAAGCGGATCAGCTGAGAAAAGCTGTCACCGGAACGCAGGAAAATGCTTTTTACCTCGAAATCGAGGAAGCGGCAGAAACGGACAAAGACGTGCCGATCATGCTTAAAAACGGAAAGTTCAATGAAACTTTCGAAAGCCTGACAACCATGTATGCGCTACCGACTTATGGAAGTATTGATCCTACACCATATCTTGCACCATTCTACTTTGCCTTTTTCGGCATGATGGTGGCAGATCTGGCTTATGGAATCATTCTTATGGCGCTGACCGGAGTCGCACTGAAGTTCTTTAACCTGGATAAGGGGACAAAAATTTTCGTCAGATTCCTGTTCTATTTAAGTTTCAGTGTCATCGCGTGGGGACTGGTTTACGGATCCTTCTTTGGAGACCTGATCAAACTGCCATCGCTGATTGCACCGATGGAGCAGTACACGGAACTTCTGGTGGTTTCCATTATATTTGGTGGAATTCATCTGTTTTATGCATTGGGCATCAAAGCCTATCTTGCCTTAAGAGCAGGTAAGCCACTGGATGCGCTCTTTGATGTAGGATTCTGGTACATGGCACTCATGGGCGCCATCGGATTCCTTTTAACCGGATTTGTCTCACTGCCTGAGGCTGTAAAGCCGATTTCCATGTGGGTCATGATTATCGGTATGGCAGGAATTGTTCTTACAGGAGGTAGAGAAAATAAATCAGTGGCTGGAAAGCTTGCTGGCGGATTCTATTCTCTTTATGGAATATCAGGATACATCGGAGACTTTGTATCGTACTCGAGATTGATGGCTTTAGGGCTTTCAGGCGGATTTATCGCTGTGGCCATGAATATGATCATGAATATGCTTTTTGATATGGGTCCAATCGGAATCCTGCCAGGTGTGATCATCTTTATATTCGGTCAGTTATTCAATCTGTTCCTTTCTGCACTGAGCGCATATGTACATACTTCAAGACTTACCTACGTTGAGTTTTTCGGTAAGTTCTACGAAGGCGGCGGAAAGGCATTTAAATTATTTAGAAATAAATCAAAATACATCAACGTGGAATAAAAATTTAGGAGGAAATTTAAATGAATTTTGGACAAGCTTTAGTTGAAAACGGTGGAATAGCTTTTGGAGTATTGGGTATCGCACTGGCGGTACTGTTATCAGGAATCGGATCTGCAAAGGGTGTAGGAATTGTCGGTGAGGCCGCTTCAGGACTGATTATCGAAGAACCTGAAAAGTTCGGTAAGTCACTTGTTCTGCAGCTTCTACCAGGTACACAGGGTCTTTATGGTTTCGTTATCGGTCTTATGTCGTTGGGTTCACTGAGAGTGGATATGTCAATGGGCGAAGGATTATACATGCTGTTTGCGTGTCTGCCAATCGCACTAGTAGGTCTTTACTCAGCAATGTTCCAGGCGAAAGTAGCAGCAGCAGGTATTGCGATCCTTGCTAAGAATGAAGAACAATCCACTAAGGGTATTATCTACTCTGTAATGGTTGAAACCTATGCACTTCTTGCATTCGTTATGTCACTTATTCTACTTTCTTCAGGTGGTTTCTAAGAAGTCAGAGAATTTTTTGAGAAAACGACGATAAAGGAAGTGAGTAAATGTCCAATCTGGGAAATCTAACAGATAAAATTCTGGAAGAAGCCAAAATCAAGGCTCAAAGACAGATCAGCGAAGCAGAGAATTTCAGTAGAGATGCTGTTTCAAAGAAGGTCAAAGAAGCTGAGGAGAAGAAATCGAAGATGCTGGAAAAGGCTGCTTTCGATGCGAATCTCTTGAAGGAAAGAATGATTTCCAACGCTGAAGTCAACAGCCGTAATGAAGTTCTGAGCAGTAAGCAGAAGATCATCAACAAGGTTTTTGAAGAAGCGAAGAAGAGACTTGGTGAATTACCGGAAAATGATTATATAGAATATGTTAAAAAGACTCTATCCGACTTAAACCTGAAAGGAACTGAAGTTCTTCTGGTGAAAAAGGAATACAGAGACCACATCAAGGCTCTTGGCCTTGGGTATGAGATCTCTGAGGAGTCAGTGGAATCCGGCTTCCAGGTGAAAGACGACAAGATCTCATTAAATTTCAATTTTAATGATATGGTCGATTTCTACCGTGACGAGCTGGTAAAAGATGTAGCAGACACATTATTTAAGGAATAGGAGGGATTTCATGAACAGAATGGATTTTACCCAAGCTGTCATCAGAATAAAAGTTCTTGAAAAAAGGCTCCTATCTCGCACAAGGCTTGAAAGAATGGTGGATGCAAAGGATATGGACGAAGTGCTTAGAATCCTTGCGGAAACTGAATATCAGCAGCACTTAAGTAATGCGGCAAGACCTGAAGATTATGAAAACATTCTTTCTGCGGAGCTTAGAAGAGTATATAAACTCATGGATGAGCTCACTGGAGAAAAGATCATAACACAGCTTCTATCCCTCAAGTATGATTATCATAATCTGAAAGTGCTCGTCAAAGAGCGGGTTTCAGGTAAGCCTCTGACAGGTCTTTATGTTCCATACGGCACGCAGGACCTGACGAAGCTGAAAGCCGCCATATCTCAGGAGGATTACTCCGACCTTGACAAAAGAATCGGAGATGCCCTTTTAGAAACGGTAGCTGAATATGATAAGAATAAAGATCCGCAGATGATCGATATTGTTTTAGACAGACATTATTACAGACATCTTCGTGCATTGGCTGATGAAACTGAAATTCCGATGTTCCAGGAATACGTCAAGAATCTGGTGGACTTCACCAATATGAAGACACTGATTCGTGTGAAGAAAATGGATAAGGAAATGAGATTCCTCGAAGAAGTCCTTTTAGATGGGGGCAGTATTGATCGGGATAAGATTCTTTATTCCATCAACGATACACTGGATGGCATCTTAATCAAATTCCGTAAGGAAGATATCGGAAAGTCACTTACCGAAGGACTTGAGGCTTATAGAAGAACAGGCAGACTCAGTGATTTCGAAAAGATCATCGACAATAGACTCATGGAGATCAATGAACCATCGAGAAGTATCGTCTTTGGACCAGAACCGCTGTTTTCTTACCTGCATGCCAAGGAAGCTGAGATCAAGGCTTTGAGAATCATCATGATTTCAAAAATCAATAAGCTTTCTCCAGAAGTCATCAGGGAAAGGTTGCGTGATTTATATGTATAAGATAGGAGTAATCGGGGATAAAGATTCCATTCTGCCTTTCAAGGCACTTGGCATCGATGTGTTCCCTGTGGTAGGACCAGAGGAGACCAGAAAAACACTGGATACTCTGGCCAAACAGAAATATGGAGTAGTGTTTATCACTGAACAGTCAGCTGTGCTCATTCCAGAGTCCATTGAAAGATATGTCAAGGAAATAATTCCTGCGGTGATCCTGATTCCAAGTAATCAGGGAAGCCTTAATATCGGTCTGGAAAGAATCAATAAGAATGTGGAAAAAGCTGTAGGTTCAAATATATTATAGAAGGAGCGCTCTAATGAAAGTCGGAAAAATAATTAAAGTGTCCGGCCCCCTTGTTGTTGCAGAGGGTATGGATGAAGCCAACGTCTATGACGTGGTTCAAGTTTCAGATAGAAAGCTCATTGGTGAAATAATCGAAATGAGAGGCGACAGGGCATCCATCCAGGTTTATGAAGAAACCACTGGAATCGGACCTGGCGAGCCTGTATATACAACAGGAGAACCTCTTTCCGTTGAACTGGGACCTGGACTTATAGAGTCTATGTTTGATGGAATACAGAGACCTCTGAATGCAATTATGGACCTGGTGGGTGATTTTCTTGAAAAAGGAGTGGTAGTACCATCCCTTAGCAGAGAGAAGCTATGGAATTTCACACCAACCGTAAAGGTTGGAGATAAAGTGTCTAAGGGAGATGTACTGGGAACAGTTCAGGAAACTCCCGTTGTTCTTCATAAAATCATGGTGCCAGTAGGCGTCAGTGGCGTAGTGAAGGAAATCAAGGAAGGCGAATTTACAGTCGTCGATCCGATCTGTGTACTGGAATCAGGCGAAGAAATCATCATGATGCAGAAGTGGCCTGTAAGAAAACAAAGAGGATATAAGAATAAAATCAATCCTGATCAGCCTCTTGTAACAGGACAGAGAGTCATCGATACATTCTTCCCAATCACCAAGGGAGGAACAGCGGCAGTTCCAGGTCCATTCGGATCAGGTAAGACTGTTGTTCAGCATCAGCTGGCGAAGTGGGCAGATTCAGAAATTGTTGTCTATGTAGGTTGTGGTGAGCGTGGAAACGAGATGACAGATGTTCTTCTTGAATTCCCTGAAATCATTGACCCTAAGACAGGTGAGTCTCTCATGAAGAGAACCGTTCTTATCGCAAATACGTCCAACATGCCTGTGGCCGCCAGAGAAGCGTCTATCTATACAGGAATCACCATAGCTGAATACTTCAGAGATATGGGTTACAGTGTTGCAATCATGGCAGACTCCACATCCAGATGGGCGGAAGCGCTTAGAGAAATGTCTGGTAGACTGGAAGAAATGCCTGGCGATGAAGGATATCCAGCTTATCTTGGTTCAAGAGCGGCAGAGTTCTATGAAAGAGCAGGTAAGGTCAATTGCTACGGCAGTGACGACCGCATCGGCGCTCTTACAATCATCGGTGCAGTATCCCCTCCAGGAGGAGATATTTCAGAGCCAGTTTCACAGGCGACACTTAGAATCGTTAAAGTATTCTGGAGCCTGGATGCAAGTCTGGCTTACAGAAGACATTTCCCTGCAATCAACTGGATGAACTCTTATTCCCTTTACCAGTCAAAGGTAGATGGATGGATGGACATCAATGTACATGGGGACTTCTCAGAGAACAGAGTAAAGGCGATGACCCTTTTACAGGAAGAATCATCCCTTCAGGAAATCGTAAGACTTGTAGGACGTGACTCTCTTTCTGAGAGCGATCAGCTGAAGCTTGAAGCTTCTAAGTCCATCAGAGAAGACTTCCTGCAGCAGAATGCATTCCATGAAGTGGATACATTCTCCTCTCTTGAGAAGCAGAATATGATGCTGGATCTTGTACTTCACTTCTATATTGAAGGACAAAGAGCATTAAAGAACGGCATCTATCTCAGCGATCTGATCAATCTTGATATAAGAGATAAAATCGCAAGGGCTAAATATCTTGAGGAGTCAAAAATCAATAAGATTGATGACATCAAGGTAGAGCTCACTAAGATCATTGATGATCTTATTGCAGAAGGAGGGATCCTAAATGCTTAAAGAATATAGGACAGTAACAGAAGTTGTAGGACCTCTTATGATTGTAGAAGGTGTGGAAGGTGTTAAATACGAGGAACTCGTAGAAATCGAAATCCAGACCGGAGAGAAAAGAAGAGGAAGAGTTCTTGAAATCGATGGCGACAAAGCCATGATTCAGCTCTTCGAAGGATCCACAGGAATCAACCTGAAAGGGACTAAAGTAAGATTTCTTGGAAGACCCCTTGAACTTGGTGTTGATGAAAGTATGATCGGTCGTATCTTTGATGGTCTAGGAAGACCTAAAGACGGTGGACCAGAAATAATTCCTGAAAAAAGACAGGATATCAACGGTGTTCCAATCAATCCCGTAGCCAGAAACTATCCATCTGAGTTTATTCAGACAGGAGTCTCAGCTATTGACGGACTGAATACACTAGTCCGTGGACAGAAGCTTCCAATCTTCTCAGGATCAGGTCTACCTCATGCTGAACTTGCAGCGCAGATTGCAAGACAAGCTAGAGTAGTCGGTAAGGGAGATAAGTTTGCGGTTGTGTTTGGTGCCATCGGTATCACATTTGAAGAAGCACAGTTCTTTATCGATGACTTCAAGAAGACAGGCGCTATTGACCGTGCGGTTCTGTTTATGAACCTGGCTAATGACCCTGCCATCGAAAGAATCGCGACACCAAGAATGGCACTGACATGCGCAGAATACCTGGCTTTCGAGAAAGGTATGCATGTACTGGTTATTCTTACGGATATCACAAACTATGCAGAAGCACTTAGAGAAACTTCAGCAGCAAGAAAGGAAGTTCCAGGTAGACGTGGATATCCAGGATACCTTTATACTGACCTTTCCACTCTTTATGAAAGAGCAGGAAGAATCAAGGGCAGAGAAGGTTCCATCACTCAGATTCCGATCCTGACCATGCCTGAGGATGACAAGACGCATCCGATTCCTGACCTTACAGGATACATCACAGAGGGGCAGATCATCCTTTCAAGAGATCTATATAAGAGAGGAATCGAACCACCGATTGATGTACTTCCATCCCTTTCCAGACTGAAAGACAAGGGTATCGGACGTGACAAGACAAGAGAAGATCATGCAGATACGATGAATCAGCTGTTCGCAGCTTACGCAACTGGTAAGGAAGCGAAAGAACTTGCAGTAATCCTTGGTGAATCAGCCCTGTCAGAATCTGATAAGTCCTTCGCGGACTTTGCAGAAGCTTTTGAAAAGAAGTATGTAAATCAGGGATATGAAATGAACAGAGAAATCAAAGACACACTGGATCTTGGCTGGGAGCTTCTGAAGATTCTACCAAGAAATGAGCTGAAGAGAATAAGAGATGAATTTATCGATAAATACATCCCTAAGGAAACCGAAGGAGTTGAGTAACCATGGCTATTCTAAATGTTAATCCAACTCGTATGGAATTAACCAAACTGAAGGCAAGACTGGCTACCGCAACTAGAGGACATAAGCTCCTTAAGGATAAACAGGATGAACTCATGAGGCGTTTTATCGAAATGATCAGAAGAAACAAAACTCTACGTGAAAACGTGGAGAAAGAACTGATTGAAGTATTTAAAGAATTCCTCGTGTCTTCAGCGATTATGAGCCCGGAATTTCTCGAAGAAGCCGTTGCTCTTCCTAAGGAAGAAATCACGGTGGATATCAGAAAGAAGAATGTCATGAGCGTAAATGTTCCTGTGATGAATTTCGTCAGAAAGCTGGCTGAGGACCCTGGAAGCATCTATCCTTACGGATATGCACAGACCTCCTCTGAGCTGGATGATGCCATCTCAAGACTTTATGCAATCATGCCACAGCTTCTGGACCTGGCTGAAGTGGAAAAGTCCTGTCAGCTCATGGCTGATGAGATTGAAAAAACCAGAAGAAGGGTAAATGCTCTAGAATATAGAACCATCCCTGAACTTCAGGAAACCATCAAATTCATCCGAATGAAACTGGATGAAAATGAAAGAGGTACCATAACAAGGCTGATGAAGGTAAAAGAACTGATTCAGAAAGCCTAGAAATTGAAAATGTATGAAAAGAGACTAAAGTAGAAATACTTCAGTCTCTTCTTTTTAGGAGTAAAATCAGCATAATGGTTCTCATCTGAGGGACTTTCACATTATGAGCTTCATAATGTTTTGCTGTTAAACCAAATAATTCTTGAATAGTGACTTAGCTTAATGATATCATCTAATTGTGATAGGAGTTGATTGAAGTGGAAGATAAAAAAATCCTGAAATTTAAAGATGAGGACGGCAATGTTATAGAATTAGAAGCAGTGGCTGAAATCTATCTTGAAAAACAGAAATATCTCGTACTTGCACCACTGGATGAAGAAAGCAGTGACGAGTATGTTTATCGTGTAGATGTAGATAAAGAAGGAAACGAGGAGCTCTATGCCGTTGAAAACGACGATGAGTTCATGCGTGTGAAGAAAGAATATAAAAATCTGTTATACAGTGAGGGTGGAGAAGATGAATAAAGACAGTATCATGGAATACCTGGAAAAAAACGACTTGACCGATTTTGATGTATTAAAAGAAGAGGACGGCCTTTTGGTCGCGACCGCGTACTACGATTTTGATGATGACGAAATGGAAGCCGGAAAGGCTTATGCCAAGAACCAGATGGAAGAAGGAGACGCAGAGGAAGTCTATATCGAGTATCTGACTAATTATCTGGTGGATCTTGCAGTGGACAATCTTGGTGAAATCATGGAAGAGCTCATCGAAGAGGAAGGTATTGATGCACAGTACCTGACTTATGAGATGGAAGCAGATGAAATGACAAGTATTCAGGTTGCCATGCTGTTCTCCAAGGGAGATCTTGACAGTGACCTTGAAGACATCCTGGATGCACTGGAAATGTAGAATTACAACAATTAGTTCACAGAATATTGGGATAATTCAAAAGAGCCCGTGTTGAAAAATATGAAATCTGTGTTATAATATACTTAAATAAGATCCTGAAATGTACGTGTAGCCTATATATTCAACCTACATATTAAATCCGGGATTGCTAACAGAGAGAATGCTATCAGACTATAAAGGTAGCTACCTTTTCCTAGGGACATTAGTAGATAAAGAATTTTCTTGAGGCGAACCCACCTGCTGAGGCAGGTATGGATCAATAGGTGAACGGCATGTCGGGAAACTTAAATGATTATAATTGCTCTGCTTCCCAGCAGAGCAATTTTCATGTATACGGAGGTAAATAGATCATGATGGATAAAATACCACACGATGAACTTGTGGCTAAAATAAATGAATTCACAAAAATCTCAAGAGAAAGAGATCTGACAGAAGAAGAAGCAGAGAGTCGGGCAAAGTACAGAGAAGAGTATCTGAAGAGAATACGCCAGAGTGTAAGGGGAAACCTTTCAGGCGTTGAGTATAAAGGTAATAAAAAATAGAAATGGAGGAAAATGAATGTCAGTTAAAGTGAAAAACCTCATCAAAGACTTTGAACTGGAGGTTCTGAATGAAGGAGCCATCAACAGTGAAATCATGATCAATGATATCAACAGACCAGGACTTCAGCTGGCAGGATTTTACAACTATTTCTCCAGAGAGCGAATTCAGGTCATCGGTATGGGTGAATGGAGTTTTCTGGATGAACTGATTCCTGCTCTAAGAGAGAAGAGGGTGGAGAAGTTCATGTCCTATGAGCTTCCCTGCGTCATTGTGACAAGAGGTCTGGACCCCCATTCCGAGCTCATGGATGCTGCAAGAAGGAACAAGAGATGGATTCTACGTACAAATCTCTCATCGACGATCTTCATCTCCAGGCTCACCATGTACCTGGCCAATGAAATCGCACCGGAAACAAGACTCCATGGAACCCTTGTGGATATCTACGGTATGGGCGTATTCATTACAGGAGTCAGCGGCATCGGTAAAAGTGAGGCGACCCTTGAGCTCCTGAAAAGAGGGCACAGGCTTGTGGCAGATGATGCGGTGGATATCCGTGCAGTTGACGGAGTCCTTCGTGGAAGATGTCCTGAAATCACTTTCGGCATGATGGAAGTCAGAGGGCTTGGAATCATAGATGTATCCGCTCTTTATGGGCTTTCCACCATGATTCCGAACAAGAGAATTGATTTCATCATTCATCTTGAGCACTGGAGAGACGATGGAGATTATGATCGCTTAGGTATGGATGAATTTGAAGAAATACTAGGTGCAAAAGTCAAAAAGATTATTGTTCCAGTGAGAAGCGGAAGAAATATTTCAATCATCATTGAAGCGGCAGCTGCTAATTATCGTTATTCAAGGATCTCCAAGGTATCTCCAGCAGAGGTCATTGATGAAAGAATGCGAGAAGTAAGTGAAAGAAATTCGAGTGAAGAAGCAGACTAAGAATGGTTATTCTGTTAATGATTCCTGTTATCACTTGATAATGTTCTGATTTTACTTTATAATTAAACTAAATTAAAATCATTACAAATAGAGGTGAAAAATATGGTAGTGAATAATATTGATGTTTACCTCAGAGACAAGGGTGTTAAACCTTCTTATCAGCGGAAACGAATTTTTGAATACATGATGAATAATCTGAATCATCCTTCTGTCAATGATATTTATGAAGCACTGATCAATGAGATTCCAACTCTAAGTAAAGCCACCGTATACAATACGATGAATTTATTCCTGGAGCACAAACTCATAGAAGTACTTCCTATAGATACCAATGAAGCGCGATACGATGTGTTCAATCCCAAGGAACATGGACATTTTAAATGTGATGCCTGTGGGAGAATCTTTGATGTGAACATCAAAGTGAATGTGGAAGATCTCTCAGATGATCTGGCTGGTTTCAAAGTGGACTGCGAAATCTATAATTTCCGTGGGATCTGCAAAGACTGTCAGGAAAAGGTACAAGAAGACAAAGCCATCTAAGGATGGATGATAGGTTATATAGGGAGGCAGAAGAAGTTCTGCCTCTTTTTTGTTGAAGAAATACTACGATTTATCAGATTATAAGAAGTTTTTCAGATTATTTCCCTGGTAGTTGTGGTAAAGTGAAAAAAGAAATAGATAGTTGAAATCTGTTTGACCAGGAGGAAATTATGCAAAAAATATTACTTGTGGAAGATGATCAGGCTATTGTGAAGAATCTTGTGGACATTTTACAAAGAGAAGATTTTCATGTGGATACCGCTTCAGGACAAAGCCGTGCCATGGAACTCATTGACAAGGAGAAATATGATCTCTGCCTTCTTGATATATCCCTTGAAGAAGGCAATGGCTTTGCTGTGTGCCGTGCAATCAAAGAGAAGGAAGATACCCCTGTGATCTTTCTGACTGCATCTGGAGACGAATACAGCGTTGTGGCGGGCTTTGATATGGGGGCAGATGACTATGTCAAGAAACCCTTCAGACCGAGGGAGCTGATTTCAAGAATAAGAAACGTTCTTAGAAGAACAGGAAAGCATCAGTCCATTGTTGAAATCGATCATCTGTCAGTGGACCCTGAGAAGGCCATGGTCAGAAAAAGTGGAGAAGAGATTTTTCTTTCTGCTCTGGAATATAAGCTTCTTCTCGTTTTTCTCAATCATCGAGGAATGGTCCTCTCCAGAGCGAAGCTTCTGGAAGAAATATGGGATGTGGCAGGGGACTTTGTCAATGACAATACGCTGACCGTCTATATCAAGCGCTTACGGGATAAGATCGAAGAGGATCCTCAGAATCCGATGATCATAAGGACTGTAAGAGGTCTGGGTTATAAGGTCGGTGAGTAGGATGGGCATATTCAGGAATCCTGAAGTGAGAAAAATCCTCTTGCTGGAGAGTGGAGCTGCACTGGTAGCCTCCCTCATCGGTTTTTATCTGTCTATAGAGGCAGGACTTCTTGTTCTTATTGTTTCAGCGGTCTTCATGCTCATGAATCTCTTCTTTACCCGTAGGCGATATGAGAATATCGCAAGACTTACGGAAGAAATGGATGAGGTCCTTCATAGAGAAGAGTTTTCTCCTATTTCCGCTTATGAAGAAGGGGAACTGTCGATTCTAAGAACCCAGATCCATAAGATGAACAAGAAACTGGAGGAGCAGCAAGGTGCGCTTCTATACGAAAAAGTCTATCTTTCGGAGTCTCTTGCGGATATCTCCCATCAGGTCAGGACACCACTCACTGCTCTAAACCTCATCAGCGATCTTCTTCTGGAAGAGAACCTGGATAAGGGAAGAAGAAAATCACTGGTGAAGGAGCAGATGAAGCTTCTGGACCAGATCGACTGGCTCATCAGTGCACTGCTGAAAATGGCGAAACTTGATGCCAAGACGGCGAAGATGATGAAGGAGAAGGTCCTTGTGAAGGAGCTTATAAAAAGAGCATCTGAACCTCTGGCTATTGCCATGGATGTGAAAGGACAGGAGCTCGTCATTTTGCAAAGTGGAGATGAAAGCTATCTTGGAGATCTTTACTGGAGCGCTGAAGCGCTTCTTAACATCCTGAAGAACTCCATGGAGCATACGCAAGAAGGAGGAGTCTTAAGCATTACTGTCAATGAGAATGTACTTTACACTGAACTCGTCATCAGTGACAACGGACCAGGGATCAGTAAGGAAGATCTTCCTCATCTTTTCGAGCGGTTCTATAAAGGGAAAACATCCAGCCTGACCAGTGTGGGGATCGGTCTTGCTCTTTCAAGAATGATCATCACCCAGCAGGGCGGAACAGTGAAGGCGGAGAACAGACCAGAGGGCGGAGCGAAATTCACCATCCGTTTCTATAGAGGAAAGAATGAAGAGCTGCAGGGGTAAGGGGAGGACCTTTTCCTGACAGCTTTTTCTAATGTGACGATTTTGTAAGATTAGCGTCATGAACCTGTAAGGAACATGCTTTATGATGAAAGTATAGTAAAAAGTATGCGGAGGATTAATTAATGGAAATCGTAAAAGTAGAAAATCTCACCAAAACCTACGATGAAGGAATAAATCAGGTCAAAGCGCTGGATGATGTGTCATTCAGTATCGAGAAGGGAGACTTCGTCGCCATCATCGGGCCATCGGGTTCTGGAAAGTCAACGCTCCTCCATATTCTAGGTGGAGTGGATAAACCCACTTCCGGAAAAGTCTTCATGGATGGAAATGACGTCTACACACAGAACGATGAGAAGCTTGCCATCTTCAGAAGAAGACAGGTAGGGCTTATCTATCAGTTCTATAATCTTATTCCGGTTCTTAACGTGGTGGAAAATATGACACTGCCAGTGCTCATGGACAGCAGAGCCGTCAATGAGGGAAGACTTAGCGAGCTCTTGAGCACCTTGAGTCTTCATGGACGAGAGAATCATCTGCCCAATCAGCTTTCCGGGGGTCAGCAGCAGAGAGTCTCCATCGGAAGAGCCCTCATGAATGCACCTGCGGTGGTTCTTGCGGACGAACCTACAGGAAACCTGGATTCAAAGAACAGCCAGGACATCATAGAACTTCTGAAGGAATCCAACAGAAAATACAATCAGACCCTCATCATCATCACCCATGATGAAAATATTGCGCTTCAGGCCAATCGAATCATCTCCATCGATGACGGGAAGATCACACGCGATGAGGTGATCCGCAGATGAATATCTTAAACAAAGTCACATGGAAGAACCTGAAAAAAAACAGAACGAGAACCCTTGTGACCATCATAGGCATTATCCTGTCCGTTTCACTCTTCACCGCTGTGACAACCTCAGTGTATAGTCTACAGACCTATATTGTAGAAGTGACCAAGGAGCAGGAGGGGAACTATCATGGAGGCATTTTTGATGTGGATGGAATTGAGCTTTCAGAGATTGTCTCGGATGAGAAAGCGGAGATGGTCACAACACTTCAGAATATCGGCTATGCACGCATAGATGACATTAAAAATGAAGATAAGCCTTACCTCTTTATCGGTGGCATGGACGCTGAATTCGCCGGGATGATGCCGGTACACCTTCTTGAGGGAAGACTTCCTGAAAGCAGCAGAGAAATCCTGATTCCAGAGCATCTCTCCATAAATGGTGGAGTCAATTTCAACCTAGGGGATGAAATCACCCTTGATATCGGAAGCAGAACCATGGACGGAGAAAAGCTAGGTCAGACGGAAAGCTTTTCAAGTGATGAGGAAGAGCTGGGCAAGGAAGCCACTAGAACCTTTACCATCATCGGGTTTTATGAAAGACCTTCCTTCGAGGGGTACAATGCGCCTGGTTATACTGCACTGACCTTGACAGATGGAGCAGGACCAGACAGTTTTGATGCCTATGTAAGAGTTAAACCGATGAAGGATACCTACGACTTTCTTGGAGGTTATCCAGACCATAAAACCACGGAAAACAGCGATCTTCTTCGTTTTTCCGGAAATTCCAACGAGAACACCATGAATGCAGTGCTGTACAGCATGGTGGCGGTCCTGTCGGGCATCATCATGTTCGGATCCATTTCCCTGATCTACAATGCTTTTTCCATTTCCATCAGTGAGCGGACAAAACAGTTCGGTCTTCTGAAATCAGTGGGAGCCACAAAAAAGCAGATTATGAACAGTGTTTTCTTTGAAGCGCTTGTTTTAAGCGGTATAGGAATTCCGCTGGGAATCCTTCTAGGGATCACGGGCATCGGTCTTACCTTTATCTTTGCAAAAGACATTCTGAACTCCTTGTGGGCTGGGGGAACGAAATCCGAGCTGATCTTAAGGGTTTCACCAGGAGCGCTTCTCATCGCTGCAGCCTTAGGACTGATTACTGTCCTCATTTCAGCCTATATTCCAGCCAGAAAGGCGGCCAAGGTATCAGCCATCGATTCCATCCGGCTCACAGATGACATCAGAATCAGACCAGGTAAAGTGAAGACCAGCAGGATTACTTATAAGCTCTTCGGTTTCGATGGTATGCTGGCTTCGAAGAACTTCAAGCGTAACAAGAGAAAATATAGGGCGACCGTTGTTTCTCTCTTTATGAGTGTGGTGCTGTTCATCTCCGCGTCGAGCTTCACATCCTATCTGAAAAAAGGAACAAGCCAGGTCTTTGAAGAGATGAAGTACGATATCTCATACTATCTGACGCCGGACCAAGAGCTGAATCCAGATGAAGTGAGAACCCTGTTGTCCTCAGTAGAGGGAGTGAATGCCTCCTCCTATGAATACAGCGACTATTACAGTCAGCTTATTGTGCCGTCTGAGGCGGTGGATGAAAGATATAAAGAGCTTGTAGATCAGAGCTACTATGAACCCATTCTAAAGCCTCAGGATGGAGAGAGTATCGTGAACATGCATCTTATCTTTTTAGATGATGAAAGCTTCAAGGAGGTCCTTACAGAGAACAGTCTTTCTGAAGAAGAATATCTTTCAAAGGAGAATCCGAAGGCACTTCTTTATCCGTCAGCGAAATACTTTGATTCGAATGATTCCAGATATTACACCTTCAATGTGCTGAAAAGCGGATCTTTAGCAGCAAAGCAGATTAAAATCCTTGATGACTATGAGGGGAATTACTTTATTGGAGAAGAAAGGGAGGGACAGCTTGTTTATCATAAAGACGATGGAGAAGAAGAAGTCCTTTATCCAAGAGAGGATGTCATTGTAGAAAGGGATCTTCTTTTTGGAGAAATGATCAAGGAGATGCCAATGATGGATATCAACAGCTCCGGAACGGAGCTGAAGGTCATCTATCCTTATAGTGCCATGGGCAATATTCTGGAAGAAAGTGAGGAGCAGGTCATCAACATGTATTTTGATGTGGACGATCATGCAGCGGTATATAGTGAAATGTCGAAGATCCTCAAAGAAGCCGATATTTCCTACATGAGACTTGTAGACCGTGCATCTTATGATGATCAGAACAGAGCTATGATCAGTGTCATCAACATCTTTTCCTACGGATTTATCATCCTGATTTCTCTCATCGCAGCGGCCAATGTCTTCAATACCATCTCAACAAATATTCATCTGAGAAGAAGAGAATTTGCCATGCTAAAGACAGTAGGGATGACCACAAAAGGATTCAATAAGATGATGACCTATGAAAGTATCCTCTATGGCCTGAAAGGAATCCTCTATGGCATTCCTGTAGCCATCGGCGTCACGTATCTCATCTATATGTCCATGAGTAACGGCATCGATTTTGAGTTCTTCATTCCATGGATTACAGTGATTATTTCTGTGGGCAGTGTATTCCTGGTTGTATTTGCCACAAGCATCTATGCCATGGATAAAATCAGAAAAGACAATCCCATCGATGCACTTAAAAATGAGAATATATGATCCAAATGCCTGAGAGAAATCTCAGGCTTTTTCTTTTGAGAATAGTTCTGTATGAGGAATTGCTCCTTGAATGCTAGAACGCTTATCGAATGATTATAGAACAGAGAAGTATTTTTCAGTATGGTATGGTCTCTATAGCTCAAATACTGTAAAATGGTCTTAATTTGGATGAAACTTTTGGAGGGGAAAGCCATGACAATGATCTACTTTGTAAGACATGCAGAGCCAGTGCACAGCTGGAAAGAAGACAGGAGTCGGCCCTTGACTGAAGAAGGAGTGATTGACTCAAAAGCAGTCGCTGATTATTTCAGAGACATCAAGGTGGATCTCTTCTATTCAAGTCCCTACAAGCGGAGCTTAGATACCATTTCTGACAGTGCGAAGGAAAAGAAGCTTCCAGTCAGAACCGACGAGCGTTTCAGAGAACGGGTAAACGGTAATGAAGTGAATAACAAAGAGATGTTCCTGAAGAGATGGACGGATTTTGACTACCACGAGGAGAATGGAGAATCCCTCTCTATGGTACAAAACCGGAATATGGAAGCGCTGACAGAAATCCTTCAGAATCATGAGGGAAAGACCATTGTCATCGGAACCCATGGAACGGCTCTAAGCACCATACTGAACTTCTATGAACCTGATTTTAATGTGAATAGCTTCCTGAGAATCATAGACTATATGCCTTATATCATCAGGCTGGATTTTGATGGGGAAAGCTTCATTAGAAAAGAGGAGCTTCTGATCCTTTTGAAGGAGTATAAACGAGACTAGAAAACAGACTGGAAAAAATTCTGATCTGATTCACCTCGTAAAGGATTTCAAATGGTATGATGAAAGAAGTGAATTAATGACAAAGTATTTGATAAGGATGGAAATAGATATGACTAAATTCAAGGGAGAAATGGGACTGCTTCTGGTTTCTGTCGTCTGGGGCAGCGGCTTCATCGCCACAGCCATTGGACTAGACTATTTGACGACCTATGAAACACTGGCGGGAAGATTCCTTGTGGCCAGTCTTCTTTTAGGGGCCATTAATTTCAAGAAGATCAGATCGATAAGTGGACAGACCATAAGAAAAGGAATGATTCTCGGAACCTTTCTCTTTACGGCCTTTGTTCTTCAGACAGTTGGTCTGGAATATACCACGCCTTCGAAAAACGCTTTTCTGACTGCAATCTGCGTAGCAGTGGTACCATTCATCGGCTATTTCTTCCATAAAAGGGCTCTTGTCAGGATGGATGTCATTCGAGCCGCTGTAGCCATGGCTGGAGTGGGACTGATCTCTTTTCAGTGGTCTGGAGCTGTCAATATCGGAGATTTTCTGAGCTTTTTATGTGCCTTTGCCTTCGCGCTGCATATATTCTATACAGGAGAATTTACTGTAAACGAGGATGCTGTTTCTCTCACCATGGTTCAGATGATGACTGCATTTGTGCTTTCCATGACGACCATGACTATTCGAGGAGAGTCGCTCCTGGGCCAGGATCCCAGAGGGTATATGGCGATTGTTTACCTGGGCATTTTCAGTACCACCATCTGTTTCCTTGTCATGACCATCTCACAGAAGTATACGAAGCCATCAAGAGCTGCAGTGATCATGTCCACGGAATCTCTGTTCGCCATGGTTTTCTCAGTCCTGATCCTTTCTGAAGCTGTGACGTCTCGAATGATACTAGGTGCCGGTGTCATCTTTATCGCCATTATTCTTCCGCAGAAAGAAGAAGAGACCATAGGCGCGGCTATTCTTGAAAAGGACGCGATCTAGTTTCTGACAGATTTTGAACAATGATACAGATAGTATAATCCTATTCACATAAATCCCTTTTGTCATCTGTGAGATGACAAAAGGGATTTATGTTTTGATTGTTTAATAAATGAAAACGTAATAATATATAAATATAGACAATAATAACGTTATCTTTAACGACATTTGCATCCGGGTGTTTTTTACAATGTCGTCGCGTCAGAGCTTAGTTGCATTCTTGACTGATCATCAGGTGGTAACTTCT
The DNA here is from genome assembly GCA_964643785.1 of uncultured Proteiniclasticum sp. Taxonomy (GTDB): domain Bacteria; phylum Bacillota; class Clostridia; order Clostridiales; family Clostridiaceae; genus Proteiniclasticum. The sequence goes on along the minus strand of CAZXUT010000029.1, from coordinate 5,674 downwards.
CGGGAATTATTCAACATATAAGAATGGAGGATTAAAATGGAAAAGAAATCTGGAACAAAAGCTGGTATTCAGAAATTTGGTGCGTACCTCAGTGGTATGGTCATGCCAAATATCGGCGCATTCATTGCATGGGGACTTATTACTGCATTATTCATAGAAACCGGATGGAGTCCAAATGAGAGGCTGGCGACAATGGTCGGTCCGATGATCACTTATCTTCTGCCACTTTTGATTGCCTATACTGGTGGTAAAATCGTCTATGATCACAGAGGTGGTGTAGTCGGTGCAGCAGCAGCCATGGGTGTTATCGTAGGTACAAGCATCCCAATGTTCCTTGGCGCTATGATCATGGGACCACTTGGTGCATTCCTGATCAAGAAAATCGACGGACTATTTGAAGGAAAAATCAAATCTGGTTTCGAGATGCTGATCAATAATTTTACAGCAGGTATTTTAGCAACGGTTCTAGCCATTATCGGATTCTATCTGATCGGACCAGTTGTAGAAGGCCTCAACAACTTCCTTGCTTCTGGAGTAGACGCCATCATCAATCTAGGCGTATTACCACTGGTGCATCTGTTCGTTGAACCTGCTAAGGTGTTATTCCTTAATAATGCCATCAACCACGGAATCTTCACTCCACTTGGTGCACAGCAGGCTGCAGAAACTGGAAAATCCATCATTTTCATGCTGGAATCCAATCCAGGACCTGGTCTTGGTATTCTGCTTGCTTACATGTTCTTTGGAAAAGGACTTTCCAAAGCTTCAGCATCCAGCGCAGCTGTTATTCACTTCCTGGGTGGTATCCATGAAATCTACTTCCCTTACATTCTGATGAAGCCAATTCTTATCTTAGCAGCAATGGCTGGTGGTGCAGCAGGTACGCTTACATTCACATTACTTAATGTCGGACTTAATGCGGCCCCTTCACCAGGTTCCATCTTTGCTTACATCGCCATGACACCAAAAGGAGACTTCTTTGGTATGTTCCTTGGAATCGCCGTTGCGGCAGCCGTTTCCTTCGTTGTTGCAGCAGCACTTCTGAAGGGTTCAAAATCCACAGAAGATGACATGGAAGGCGCAATCAGCAAGATGGAAGAAATGAAGGGCAAAGAGAGCTCCGTAAGAAGCACTTTAACTTCATCATCCAAGAGCTACAGAGATGTTCATAAGATCATCTTCGCCTGCGATGCAGGTATGGGATCCAGTGCCATGGGTGCATCGATCCTGAAGAAGAAAGTCAAAGAAGCAGGAGTCAATGACGTAGATGTCACAAATCTTGCCATAAACAATCTTCCTTCTGATGTGGATCTTGTGGTAACCCATAAGGACCTGACAGAAAGAGCTCAGAAAATGGTTCCTGGAGCCATCCACGTATCCGTGGACAACTTCCTTGGAACAACCAAGTATGACGACATTGTTGCTGAACTGAAGAAGAGCAAAATGTAGTATAATCAATTCAAGAAGGTAAGGCCATGGATTCTTGCCATGGCCAATAAATTAATAAGGGGGTGCAGTGATTTGTATATAACAGCGAGGGAAAGACTCATTTTGGGGATTCTGCTGGAATCACAGCACCTCTTTGTTTCCTTGAATGACATATCAACGGAACTTGATGTGTCACTAAGGACGGTACAAAGAGAAATTAAATTTCTGGAAGACACGCTATCAGAATCCGGCTTGACGCTGGAAAAAAGGATCAATGAGGGCATCCGGATTACAGGCAGTGATGAGAATATGGAAAGGCTGAAGGAAGAGCTTATGAGCTATTCCGATTTTGAACTTCAGAGAAATGAAAGAAGCCTGATCATTTTCCATGAGCTCCTTAAAATGGATACCGTGAAATCGAGCTACCTGAGTTCCATATTGGGCGTATCTTCAAAGACCCTGCAGCAGGACCTTGATTTCTTTGAAGAAGAGATCAGGTACTCACATCTGACTTTAGTAAGAAAACCCGGCTATGGAATTTCCCTGGAAGGAAAAGAAAAAGATATTAGGATGTGTTTTGTCCATCTGGTACTTCAAAGACTGGAACAGAGTCCCATCTTTTCCTTGAAGGAAGGGGAATTTCTATCCCTTGACAAGAATGACCGGATCTTTACAATCTTAGATGCATCAAGACTTGAAATCATCGAAAAGATTTTACTGGATGAGATCAGAGTACTGCCTTTTAGGCTGACGGACCTGGCGATTTTTGAACTTCTTCTCTGCCTGCATCTTGCAGTGACGAGAATGAAAAGAGAATGTTTTGTGGAAAAGAAGACACCACTGGAAGACAGTGATGAAAAAATGGTCTCTCTTTCGATCTATGCGAAGATTGAAAGAGCGCTGAAAATGGACATTCCTGAATGTGAAGTCGACTTCTTCGCAACGAATCTCAGAAGCGCAAAGAGAGTACGAAGCCAGGAGATTGATGAAAATGTGGAGCTCTCAAAGCTGGCCATTGAACTCATCGATTCTGTTTCGGAAGCCACAGGATATTACTACAACAAGGACAAGAAGTTCTTTGATGCGCTGGTTTCTCATCTGGAACCGCTCCTTAACCGAATTAGCGACGGCATCACTGTACTGAACCCCATCAAAAAGGAAATCAAGGAAGACTATGGAGTTCTGTATGGGACTCTGGAGCGTATTCTTAAGAATAAATTCAAAGGAGTGGACATCAGCGAGGATGAAATCGGATTTCTGACGCTGCATTTTGCTTCTGCCGTCACTGAACTGAAAGAAGCACCAAAGGTATCCACACTGGTAGTCTGTACCAGCGGCATCGCTACTTCAAGAATGCTGACGAAAAAACTTCTGAGCAAGTTTCCTCAGCTTACCATCATCGAACAGGGATCCATTGGAGATCTGAAGAAGATGAATATGGATGAATTCGACCTGGTTATCTCCACTGTGGGCATCAAGGGGGCAGATTTTGACTATATTCATGTAAGTCCTATGCTCTCAGAAGAAGATGAAAGAAAACTCGAGAGAGTGGTGAATAATAAGCTGCTTATATCATCCAAGAGAAGAGTTCATAAAAGTGAAGCCACTTCTTTAAAAGAGGGAAATCCGGATCTTATTCATCTGATCAACAAGATGGATGGCGGCAACAAGGTCATAAGTGATCTGTGCACGAACTTCAGGATGGTCCATACAGAAGCGGAAAATCTGAATGCGCTTCTGGACACAGCGTTCCAATCCTTTAATTTCAGAGAAGAGGTGGAGGAATCCCTGAAGACCATGCTTCTTGAGAAAGAAAAGTACACAGGATCAGCACTTCCCGGAACAAAGATTGCCCTTGTTCATGGAAGAAGTGCAATGCTTACTGATTCCATCTTCTGTGTTTACCGGAATGATCGGAACATGAAGATCCTGGGCATGGACTCGAATCTAATGGATGTGGATACGGTACTTCTACTTATGGCACCGGAAAACCTGGGAGATATGGAGCTGGAGCTTCTATCTACGATCAGCATCGGTCTTCTTGATAAAAGCAATGTATCCATCTATGAGGAAGGAAACGAAAATGATATCCTCTCCTTACTGCAGTCGCATTTAAAGCAGACGTATCTTGAAATAACAAATAGAATCTGGAGGTAGTAAAATGAGTACAATATTAACAATGGAGAACATCAGACTGAATGAAAAATTCGAAAGCAAATATGACGCGATCAAAATGGCGGGAGAACTCCTTCTTGCAGGTGGCTATGTCAATGAACACTATATCGAGGAAATGGTGAAAAGAGAGGATCTTTCCACCACCTATATCGGAAACGATATTGCGATTCCTCACGGTACAGAATCTGCCAAGAACGATGTACTGAATTCAGGAATCAGCGTGATTCAGGTCCCTGAAGGTGTTGATTTCAACGGGGATAAGGCTAGAGTTGTTTTCGGTATTGCCGGAAAGGACAACACGCATCTTGAAATCCTGGCGAATATTGCTGTTTTCTGTTCTGATATGGATAATGTGGAAAAACTGGTGAAGGCTGAAACAAAAGCCGAAATTATGGATCTGTTAGGAGGAATTTAAATGAATGCACTACATTTTGGTGCTGGTAACATCGGAAGAGGGTTCATCGGACTTGTCCTGAAGAAGAACGGCTTTGATGTTACTTTTGCAGATGTAGCAGATGAACTGATTGATGAGATCAAAGCAAAAAGAGAATACACGGTGATTCTTGCGGATGAAAAAGGTGAAACATTCCATGTGGAAGGTGTAGATGGAATCAACAGCAAAACGGAACACGCTAAACTGAAAGATGCTGTGATTACAGCAGACATCATCACCACTGCGGTGGGACCGAATATCGTTCCGCTTATTGCGAAAAGTCTGGTAGCAGGGATCAAGGAAAGACTCACAAGAGATGAAATCAAACCATTCAGCATCATCGCCTGCGAGAATGCTGTGGGTGCCACAGCGGTTCTGAAGGAAGCTCTATATGAGGAGCTGACAGATGATGAGAAGGTAAAGGCAGATCAGTATATCGGATTCCCTAATTCTGCTGTGGATAGGATTGTACCACTTCAGACCAATGAGAATATGCTGGACGTTCAAGTGGAGCCATTCTTTGAATGGGTAGTTGAAAAGGGAGCCGTCAAGGGAGATCTCCTTGATATTGATGGAGTCCATTATGTGGATGATCTGGCTCCTTATATTGAAAGAAAACTCTTTACGGTGAACACCGGCCATGCTGCAACAGCTTATTTCGGTCTGAAAAATGGATATGAGACCGTACTTCAAGCCATCAGTGATGCACATGTGGAGAAGATGGTCAGAGGCGTTTTATCTGAAACTTCATTCTATCTCACAAAAACCTACGGATTTGATGAGAATGAGCATCAGGCTTATGTGGATAAGATTATAAGCCGCTTCAAGAATCCGAATATATCAGATGAGCTTGTCAGAGTGGCAAGATCTCCAATCAGAAAGATGTCAAGGAAGGATAGATTTGTTGCCCCAGCACTCGGCGTACTCGAACTCGGGGGAAAACCGGAAAATCTTGCAAGGGCAATTGCAGCTCTTGCAAGTTCAAAGGATGAGAATGACCCTGAGAGCGTTACCCTGAATGCATATATAGAAGAACATGGACTGAAGGAGACGCTTCTGAAGTATGCTGAGCTTCCACTTGATTCGGAACTTACTGATCTTGTGCTTAAAGCGTACAATCATATTCATGGGAATTAAATTGCGTTAACTTTATCTCAGGAACATGTTAGAATAGAAGAGAAAGAAAAAGAATAACATGAAGTGAGGTAATGAAATGAATTTTAAAGTGTTTGATACTTATGATGAGGTCAGTGTTTATGCAGCAGAGCTTCTGGCAGCTGTTGTCAGAGAGAAACAAGATGCGGTTATGGGACTTGCCACAGGATCCAGTCCAGTTGGAATGTACAAGGAACTCATAAAGCTCCATGAAGATGGAAAGCTTGATTTTTCCAAAGCGAAGAGCATCAATCTGGATGAATATGTTGGTCTTGATGGAAACCATGAACAGAGCTATCGTTTTTTCATGAATACCAATCTCTTTGATCATGTAAACATAGACAAGAACAATACTTTTGTTCCAGATGGAACAGTTGAAGATCTTGTTAAAGGCTCAGAGAAGTATGATAAACTCATTGAATCCATGGGTGGAATTGATGTTCAGGTTCTAGGTATCGGACCAAACGGTCACATCGGGTTCAA
>CAZXUT010000028.1:22889-39956 GCA_964643785.1 uncultured Proteiniclasticum sp. | reverse complement strand
CTATTCCTTTCTTTGGGAATAACTCCACCATCGTTATAGATTTCGGGAACGTAGGGTTTATGGTAAAATAGAAAAGGAAAATAAATTAATTGCATAAAAAGTAGATATTTTGAAGAAATTAACTGATGGATTACACGATTTTCTATAGCAAGTAAAATTCAAGAGTAAATAATCTTTAGGGGGTTACAATGAAAGGAATTATTTTAGCCGGAGGTTCCGGTACAAGACTATATCCGCTGACACTTGTTACAAGTAAACAGCTATTACCAATCTATGATAAGCCTATGATATATTATCCCATGTCGACGCTAATGCTTGCAGGGATAAAAGACATCTTAATTATTTCCACACCGACAGATCTTCCGAATTTTGAAAAACTCTTAGGAAATGGTGCACAATTCGGAATCAATTTATCATACGCAGAGCAGCCTTCACCAGATGGTCTTGCTCAGGCATTCATTATCGGAAAGGATTTCATTGGTGAGGATGATTGTACTCTGATTCTTGGAGACAATATTTTCTATGGTAATAATTTCAGCTCAATACTGAAAGATGCTGTGAACAACAAAGGGAAAGCCACTGTATTCGGGTATCATGTGGATGATCCTGAAAGATTTGGGGTGGTTGAATTCGATGATAATGGCAAAGTTCTTTCAGTGGAAGAAAAGCCTGAAATTCCAAAATCACACTATGCTATCACAGGTCTTTATGTTTATGACAATAGAGTAATAAAATACGCTGAAGCCTTAAAACCAAGTAAACGAGGTGAATTGGAGATTACAGATTTGAACCGTGTTTATCTTGAAATGGGAGATCTAGATGTAAAGCTTTTGGGCAGAGGATTTGCATGGCTGGATACAGGAACCATGGATTCACTTGTGGAAGCTGCTGAATTTGTGAAGATGGTTGAAAAGAGACAGGGAATTAAAATCTCTGCCTTGGAAGAAATTGCATATAGGTATGGTTGGATTGATCGAGCAACACTTCTGGAATCTGCGAAGAAATATGGAAAATCTCCTTATGGTCTTCATCTTCAGAAGGTTGCTAATAACGAGATTCAGTATTGATAATGGAGGAGAAAATGAAAATATTAGTTACCGGTGGTGCCGGTTTTATTGGAAGTAATTTTATTTATTATATTTTAGATAAATATAATAATGATCAAGTTGTTTGCCTTGATTCACTGACTTATGCAGGAAGCCTGTCAACTTTGAAAAATGCATTGGAAAGTGATCGGTTCAGATTTGTGAAGGGAGATATCACGGATATTTCTACAGTTGATGAACTGTTTCAAAAAGAGAAGTTTGATGTGGTCGTAAATTTCGCAGCAGAATCTCACGTGGACAGATCGATTCTGAACCCTGATGTTTTCCTGAAAACCAACATCCTAGGTACTCAAGTGCTTATGGACGCATCCAGAAAATATGAGGTGAAGAGGTATCATCAGGTATCTACAGATGAGGTCTATGGAGACTTGCCTCTGGACAGACCGGATTTATTCTTTACAGAAGAAACACCTATCCACACCTCATCACCCTACTCGGCATCAAAAGCCGCTGCAGACCTTCTTGCACAGGCATATCATCGAACTTATGGATTGCCAGTGACTATATCACGATGTTCCAATAATTATGGTCCTTATCACTTTCCAGAAAAACTGATTCCTCTTATTATTTCAAAAGCGTTGCGCGATGAGAAGCTTCCGGTTTATGGCACGGGAGAAAATGTGCGTGACTGGCTTTATGTGGAAGATCATTGTGAAGCAATTGATCTTATTATTCGCAAAGGAAAAGTAGGAGAAGTTTATAATATCGGTGGACATAATGAGAAAACAAATCTTGAAGTGGTGAAAACCATTTTGAGAGAACTGAACAAACCTGAAACACTTATTGAGTTTGTCAAGGATAGAGCGGGTCATGATATGCGATATGCAATTAATCCTGCGAAGATTTCTAGAGAATTATCCTGGGAACCCCATACCACATTTGATGAAGGTATAAGAAGAACAATACAGTGGTATCTGGATCATAAATATTGGTGGGAGAATATTCTGAGTGGTGAATATCAAAGAGATTACGAAAGGCTATATGGGGACAAATATTAAGGTCTCTTATGAGGTAATAAAATGAATGTATTGGATACAGAGATAAAAGATGTGAAGATTATTGAATTTAATGTTTTCGGAGATCATAGAGGCTTCTTTATGGAAACTTATAATAAGGACGTATTCCATAATGCTGGATTCACAGAAGAGTTTGTTCAGGACAATCACTCTTACTCTAAAATAAAAGGGACTCTTAGAGGACTCCATTTTCAAAATCATCCTAAAGCCCAGACCAAACTGATCAGGTGTACCAGAGGTAAAATATTGGATGTTGCTGTAGATTTAAGAAAGGGAAGTCCAACATATAAAAAGTGGGTAGCGGTGGAGCTTTCAATGGAAAATAAAAGGGCATTATGGATTCCTAAAGGCTTTGCCCATGGATTTTTAACCTTAACGGAAGATGTGGAAGTACAATATAAGGTGGACGAACTATACAGTAAAGAACACGATAGAAGCATTCTTTATAATGATCCAGAACTCAAGGTGGAATGGGGGGATATTGAACCTGTGCTTTCTGAAAAAGATATCCAGGCACCTTTACTATCGGACTCTGATGTTAATTTTGTTTATGAAGAGGTCTTATAATGAAAGTGTTAGTAACTGGTGCTGAAGGACAATTGGGACATGACGTGATGCTCGGTCTTAATCATCATGATCACGAAGCCATTGGACTGACACGAGATATTTTGGATATCACTGATGAAGAGAAGACATTGAGATTGCTCACAGAACTTTCGCCTGATGCGGTAATCCATTGTGCTGCGTATACGGCAGTAGATGATGCGGAAGATCATGAGGATCATTGCTATGCGGTCAATGCGTTGGGCACGAAGTATGTGGCAATGGCTTGCAAAGAACTTGATATTTCTATGATCTACATCAGTACGGATTATGTTTTTGATGGAAAAGGCGAAAAATCATATGAAGTGTCTGATATCAGAAATCCTTACAATGTTTATGGGAAAAGCAAAGCGCAGGGAGAAGTCTTTGTGGAGAACCTTCTACATAAGCATTTTATCGTTCGGATTTCCTGGGTATTTGGTATACATGGGAAGAATTTCGTGAAAACCATGCTTCAAGTTGGGAAAAGCAGGAAGAATCTCCAGGTGGTGGATGACCAGATCGGTTCACCTACCTATACAAAAGATGTAGCAGAGTTTCTGATAAGTCTTCTGGAGTCAGATGCATATGGTATTTATCATGCGACGAATGAAGGCTATTGCAGCTGGTATGAATTTGCACTTAAGATTTTCGAGCTGTCAGGAATGAAGGATGTTCATGTGGAACCTGTGTCTAGCAGCGCATATCCAACAAAGGCAAAAAGACCGCTGAACAGCAGATTGAGCAAGGTAAATCTAGTAGAAAGTGGGTTTTCCAGATTACCTGCTTGGGAGGATGCTCTTAAAAGATTTCTTGAAGAAATTATGCAAGAGGAACAGTAAACTGAAGTCAAATTGCTTCAGGAAACAGTTTCAGAACCAATGGTAATAAAATCAGCTGAGTCATTAATTATTCATTAAATTGGAAGCAAATCCATGATGTTAAATAGGAGGACCGAAACAAATCAGCTGGAGATATTTGTTTCGGCTCTTTTTCATTACTGAAATAGAAATATATTTTAGTATCTTTTGATAGGTTTAATTAGTAATAAATTTCAGGGTTATTTATATAATCATTTTAATTCAAGTGAAATTTGAGGGTGAGATGATATATCACATTTGATTTATTGTTTTATCAGAAATTTTCTGTATAATATTATAAGAAATCAAATATACTTTTATATTAATGATAAAATATAAAGGAGAATGAATATTGTTCATTTAAATTCAACATTCATAAATATTTATATGATTATAAAAATTCTTCTGGAATATAAATATCATTATACGTTATCATATTGTTTCTTATTTCAATGATGTTTGTGTTAAACTTTTTGAGCAATACTTATTAGACAGTCAAATATAAATTTGAATATAAATTCTAATATAATAGATTAACTAATTATGAATATTATTCTAGTAATAAGTCATAGAGGGATATGCTCTTATCACACCACATGTCTGGAGATTGAAGAAACGGACATGTTTTATTCTACTTCAGTATAGATGAAAGAAAAGGTATAGAGATGAAACAAATTGCTATTTTTCAGACAGATCTTCAAATCGGAGGGATTCAGAATTCACTGATTTCATTACTTGATGAACTCAGCCATAAAGATATTTCTATTGATTTGTTTTTAGGAGAGATAATAGAACCACATCCAGAGTGGACCAATATTAAGATAATGAAGATGGAAAAGCATACATCATTATTTAAGTACATCCCATTTTCCATAGCATATGTCTTGAATAAGAGTTCAAAGATTTCGAAGATTTATGATTTAGCGATTGATTATAACGGATATTCCTTTGACACTGCTTGTGGAGCACTTAACTGTGAGGCCAAAAAGAAAGTGATTTGGATTCATAGTGATTATGCTACACGCTTAAAATATAATTTTAAGTTTAGAATACTGTGGTCCATGATGAAAGGAAAATATTCAAGGTTTAGTCAGGCTGCGATTGTTTCACCAGGGGCAGAAGAGAGCTTTAAGAGTCTGGTAGGAGATATAATTTCGACGAAAGTCATTTCTAATCTTACAGATTCAGGGAAAATTCTGAAACAGAAAGAGGAACTGAAATCCATAAGTCTTGATTCATCAAAATACCATTTGGTCACTATGGGGAGAATGGTATACAGTAAGGGGTTCGATCTACTTCTAGAAATTTTCAATGATGTATTGAAACAGAGGACTGATATGATTCTACATTTCATTGGGGATGGAGAGGAAAAGGAAAAACTTGAAAAGCAAGCAAAAAGATTGGGGATAGAGGAACATGTTGTATTCTGGGGAAATCAGAAAAACCCCTATGCCATTATGGATTGTATGGATGGATTTGTTTTTACTCCCCGATATGAAGGTCAAGGGCTTGTCCTGATTGAAGCCAAAATACTGGGACTTGAGATTTTCACAACAAGAGAGATGGAGAAATTTAATGTTTTGGTATCAGGAGTGGATGATCTTCAGGAAGCATTGCTTCAAGCTACAAAGAAGCCGAAAAAATATCAATCACTTAAAGAATACAATGATAAAGTACGAAACGATTTGTATGAATTGATATTATAGATACTTCATATTAAAGTATCTGGAAAATTATCTACCGGAAATTGTCAGTCCGTTTGTATAAAATGGGTATATACCCGAACTTCGTGAAGATGATTCATTGGATCAGTTGATGAAAAGGTGCGAAATTTGAAACCGAAGAAATTCATCATCAATTCCAGTGATTTTAAACATTAGTTAATGGAAAGATAGACACGCAGTCACAAAAAGAAGAGGTGTAGCTTTATGAATGATCAATTAGAAAATCAGCAGAACTCCAAAAGGAATCAATTTATTTTATGGTTTATCCTATTACAACCTTTGTTTGATATTTTAACTTCATTAGGAATTATATATTTTCAGATGAGCGTGACAGTGGGGGTAGTAGTAAGAAGCCTGTTTCTTTGTTTTATTATGTGGGATCTAATGATTACTCCGAATTGGAAGAAAAGAAAATTAGCTGTTTTTTATGTTGGTCTCCTTGCACTATATTGTATTGCTTTTTTAGGCTTGACTTTTCTATCGACAGACAGTGGATCTTTATTTACAAACATAAAACAACTGTTTAAAATAGTTTATTTCCCATTAACTCTTATCTATTTCTATCAGATGTACAAAGAAGGTAGAATCTTCCTCAGGAAAGAAATTCTATCGAAGGTTCTTTTTATTTACATGTTCGTTATTTTCATAGGCTTTGCATCAGGAAAAGGTTTCTCAGCATATAATAGCAGAGTTTCCGGTAACAAAGGGTGGTTTTTCGCGGGGAATGACCTGACCGCAATTTTATCACTACTGATTCCATTAGGCTTTCATGTAATATTACAGCAGTACAAAAACAATAAAGGTTTTGGACAGAGGCTTTTTATACTTTTTTATTTTTTCCTGATTGTTTTTTCTACGACCCATGTTGGAACGAAAGCTATCTATTTCAGCACGTTGGTTTTCTTTCTTATCTACGGTATATATTTTGGCATTCGAGTTCTATCACAAAGAAGAACAATGCAGGCAAGTTCATTCGTCATTCCTTTGATATTAGTTGTATTTATGCTGATTAGTATGAAGTTTACTCCCATAGGGGAAAGTTTCAATGTACTTCAGTTTAAATATGATCAGAGTGATGAAATAACTTCTCCTATTGTGGTAGAAGATCATATTGAAGAAGAAATAAATAAAGAAGACTTTACTGATCTTGAAAATCAAGAAATGGAAGAGGTTACTAATAGTTCAACATATCGTCTTACAAATTGGCTTTTAAGCAATAGACTGAGTAAAGCCCTTCCTGTGCATATCCATTATATGGATCAGGGTCTGATTACTAAGCTTCTAGGAATCGGATATTATAAGGAAACCGGAAATATTGATTTATCCACACAGATTGAAATTGACTTTTTGTCCCTATTTTACAGACATGGAATTATAGGTATGATCATCATGTTATTACCGATGGGTTATATCATCATTCAAGAAATGAAGAAAACTATAAAAAATTGGCGCAAAGTAATGCGTAGTCCTGAAATTCTCGTGCTTCTTATTTCTGTGATGTATATGTTGGCGTTTGCGCTTATAACCGGGCATGTGCTGGTGTCCCCTGCAGTGAGCATCTTCGTATCAATTATTATTGTCAATTGGGTTCAAAGCCAACAGCAGTTACTGAATCCAGAAATAAACAAAAAAAATTATAACGCATATAGCAGGTGAAATATGGATTATTTAGTTACAGTCACTATGAATATATATAATGAGGAAAAACGATGGCTTGTCGAAGCCATTGATTCTATCCTTCATCAAACTTATCAGAACATTCAATTCGTTATTGTCTATGACAACCCTCAAAATGAGGAACTACTAGAATTCATACAGGACTATACAAAGAATGACAAACGGGTTCAGATCATAGTCAATGAAGAAAACCTTGGCGTATCCGTCAGTCAGAACCGTTCCTTAGCTGAGGCGAAAGGGAAGTTCATTATCAAAATGGATGCAGATGATATCTCGCTGCCGGAACGGATCGAAAAGCAGATGGCGTTTCTTCTGAAGAATCATCTGGATATGGTGGCTGGAGAGCGCACTATCATTAATGAAGACAGTATAGTTACCACAGATATTTCTCGCAATCTTCCAGAAAAACCAGAAAAAGCGGCGAAACTTCTGCGACATGTAAATTTCATTATCCATCCCAGTGTACTTTACCGAAGAGAGCTTGTAGAATCTGTGGGAGGATATCGTGATTTTCCAATGTCAGTGGATTATGACCTCTGGTTAAGAGCGGTTAAGAAAGGATTTAAAATAGGGGTAATGAATGAAAAACTTATTCAGTATCGCGTCCGAGAGAAGAGCATCTCACATAAGGATCTTTTCAAACTGTATCTTGTAATTCATTATCAGCAGGATCTGTTTAAAAAGGATGTAGAAGAAGACCATCATACGCGGGAAGCGCTAGACAAATTTCTGGCAAAAAGCGGATATTATGACGAAAATGAAAAGAAACGGTTTACCGAGGCACAAAACAGTTTCATAAAAGGAAAAGAACTCATTGCAACAGGGAATAAGTTTTCTGGAATGAAACTTCTATTCCATGCCATGACAGGGCATAAAGAAGTACGATACTTTATGAAGAATACTTTTCTGTTCCAACTGAAAAATCGTATCCTTCGCTAATCATTTTTAGAAATGCAGGATTCATATTAAAGTAAATAAAGAATAGAGGCAAATAATTGAAAGACAGTTTATTTAAAAAGTTTTTGGCTTTTTCTTATGGGAATTGGCTGGGATTAATCATCGGCTTTGGGACCACTATGGTTACTACAAGGCTTCTAGCTACAGAAGACTTTGGACGAGCATCCATGTTTACCTTAGCCGTCAATATTATTATGATTTTCATCATGTTTGGGTCTGATCAGGCGTTTATCCGTTACTTTTATGAAGTTAAGGAAGAACAACGGGGGAGACTTCTTTATCGTACGATGAAGACACCAATCATATCAGTACTCGTCACAGCTGTGATTTTACTCATTTTTAGGAATCAGATTTCGGAAATGCTTTTTGAAGAGAAGAATCCAACTGCTGTAGTCATGCTTGTCATAGGTATTACAGCCCAGTTGGGTGACCGTTTTTCTCGTCTAGTAATTAGGATGCAGCAAAAGGGAGCGTTGTATTCCTTTCTGGAAGTTCTGCTTAAAGTCATCAGTTTTGCATCACTATTAGGATTTTACTATTTACTAGGACCGAGTTACGAAATTATCATCTATTCCACAGTGATCAGCCTGCTTATAATTTTTGGAATCGCTGTATTAAAAGAAAAGACATTCTGGTTCAGGAAAACGGGTGAAACATTGGAACAAAGGTATAGTCGTAGACGTATTCTTAAGTTTGGTATGCCTTTCATGGTTACATCCCTGATAACCTGGCTGTTTGAATCATTTGATAAAATTGCGATCAGGAGCTGGAGTACGTTAGATGAATTGGGCCTATATTCTGCAGCTTTTAAGATTGTGGCACTGGTTCATGTTTTTCAGATTACGTTTAATAATTTCTGGACACCGGTCTGCTATGAGCATTTTCAGAAAAAGCCTGAAGACAAGGAGTTTTATGCGCGTATGATGAGAGTGATCTCTTTAGGAATGTTTACGGTTGGGATTGGTAGTATTGCAGGAAAAGATATAATCATTTCATTTTTAGGACGTGACTATAGGGATGCTGCAAACATTATGCCCTATCTGATATTCATGCCGATGCTTCACACTATTTCAGAAACAACGGTCATGGGTATAAACTTCATGAAGAAACCTAAATGGCATATTTTTATTGCTGGTACAGCATGTGTCAGTAACATTATTGGAAATGCGATTCTGGTGCCTGAGTTTGGGGCAATAGGAGCGGCAATTTCAACTGCCATTGCTTATGTTATTTTCTTTACGCTGAGAACAGTGATTTCAAACATGCTTTACCCGGTAAAATTAAACTTAGTTCAGTTTTATTTCATGCTTGCTTTAATCTTTGCCTATGCCACTTTTTCTATCTATACCACAAGCATTCTATTAAATATGGGTGTAGGAATCATTCTTTTCCTCTTCATGCTGCTTCTTTATAAAAAGGAGACATTGGAAGGAATCGCATATGTAAGGGGTATTGACATAAGCAAGGTACTAAAGAAAAGAAAGTAATCAATGAACATGAGGAGAAAATCTATGAAACATTTTAGTTTTGTCATTTTACATTATCAAGCTGTTGAAGATACCATTGAATGTATTGAATCAATTCTTGATAATATCAGATATGAACGGGTAGATCTGGTGGTTGTTGATAACGGCTCACCAGATAAGTCAGGTGAAATTCTTTTTGAACGATATAAAGAGAAAGCGAATGTCCATATACTGCTTCATCCGAAAAATTTGGGATTTGCCCGCGGGAACAATATCGGATTTCAGTATGCAAAGAATATTCTGCACACTGATTTCATAGGAATGATCAATAATGATACAGTAATAGAACAAGGGGATTTTGTTCAGCAAATTGTGAACCGATATGAAAAGTCTCATTTTGCCATCCTTGGACCGGATATAATATCACTGGTTGATCAAGGTCATCAGAATCCGGCGTCTATCAAAGAAATGGACCGAAAAGGAGCTAAGATTGCATTAACCATTAATAGAATATGTCTTTTGACAAGTTATATCCATGCTGATGAATATGCGTTCAAGTTCATCAAATTTCTCTATGCTGTGAAGGACAGACTTAGGAATAATAGTAATTCTAAGATCATTAAAAAGAGAGATTCAAAAGAAGAACTGGAAAATGTTCAGCTTCATGGAAGTGCATTAGTTTTTTCTCCGGACTTTATTGAGCATCATAATGGACTGCATCCTGGAACTTTCATGTATCTGGAAGAGGATATACTATTCCATCTGATGAAGAAAGAAAATCTTAAGACAGTATATTATCCTGATGTCAGAATCTATCATAAAGAAGATTCGTCGACAAAGAACTCATTCACTTCGAGCATTGACAGGCGTCGATTTAAATATAGACATCATATCGACAGCCTTCATGTTTATCTAGATATAATGGATTCACAGGATGTAACTTACTAGATGATTCGACAATCTGAATGAATAATATGATACTATGTGATTAATATGATTCTATGCTCTAAATGCCCAGATTGGATGTTCTGTAGTCCTTTGAAGGGTTTTGTTTTCCACATAGTAGATTTAGAGGACAAGAAAGAACTAGACGCATTTTATAATCCTAAAGACCAGAGCATATGATTATATTGCTACCTAGGCAAGTGTAAGGTAGACCATTGGAAATCAGTATGCCTATGTGGATTCCAATCTGAACGGTTGTATGAATACTTTGGAAGCGTACAGGAATTATCCTGTGAAGTGTCTTCTATGTACATCTTCAAGTTCAGTTTATGAATAAACGCAGATGTATCAGATTTAGAAAAAGACATGGATTTAAAGCATTGCACCACGATGGAAGAAGGTCTTAAAAGGTTTGTGGATTGGTATCTTAAGACTTATAATGTAGAGGAAAATCAAAAAGAATATGGAAAATGAAAAAAGTCTTATCCAATATAAGACTTATATAATTTGAGGAGGAAATTTTAAATGAAAATTACAGTAGCAGGCACTGGATATGTAGGTTTATCCAACGCAGTTCTGTTAGCTCAGAACAACGAGGTCATCGCACTGGATATTATTAAAGAGAAAGTGGAAATGGTCAATAACAGAATTTCACCGATTGCGGATAAGGAACTAGAGGAATATCTGGCAACAAAAGAGCTTAATCTCAGAGCGACCACAGATAATTTTGAGGCTTTTAAGGATGCGGAATATATCATTATTTCAACACCCACAAATTATGATGCGGAAAAGAATTATTTTAATACCAGAACTGTTGAAGCGGTGATTGCAAGTGTACTTTCCATCAATCCGGATGCAGTCATGGTGATCAAGTCAACAGTTCCTGTAGGATATACTGAATCAATCAAAGAAAAGTTTAATACGGAGAACATCATTTTCAGTCCTGAATTCTTGAGAGAAGGAAAAGCGCTTTATGATAATCTATATCCTTCAAGAATCGTCGTTGGAGAAAAATCCGAAAGAGCAAAAGTCTTTGCAAATCTCCTCGCACAGGGAGCCATTAAGCAGGATATTCCAATGCTCTTTACAGGTTCCACTGAAGCAGAAGCTATAAAGCTTTTCGCAAATACTTTTTTGGCGCTTCGTGTGGCTTATTTCAATGAACTGGACTCATATGCAGAAGTGAGAGGATTAGACTCTAAACAGATCATTGAAGGTGTCGGGCTGGACCCAAGAATAGGAAGTCATTACAACAATCCATCCTTCGGCTACGGTGGATACTGCCTACCTAAGGATACAAAGCAGCTTCTGGCAAACTACGCTGATGTTCCACAGAATATTATGTCGGCCATAGTTGATGCAAATAGAACTAGAAAAGATCATATTGCAGATATGATTGTGAAGAGAAATCCGAAAATTGTAGGAATTTACAGATTGACGATGAAAACAGACTCAGATAACTTCCGCCAGTCTGCCATACAGGGGGTCATGAAGAGAATCAAGGCGAAGGGCATTGAAGTAGTTGTATTTGAACCTGCTCTGGATGAAGATAATTTCTACAACTCTAGAGTGATTAAAGATTTCGATGAATTCAAGAAAATTTCTGATGTCATCGTTGCAAACAGGTTATCTGATGAAATCAGAGATGTGGTAGATAAGGTTTATACAAGAGACTTATTCAGCAGAGATTAAGAATTCTGAGGGATTGGATATGCAAGAATAGAAAAGTAACTATTTAAATCTGATGGAGAAAATATCAGAGCTATAATTTCTCCTCTAAGATTCTTTGCGTTGAATTATCAATTAGATCACCAAGGTGCTGTATCGTTCATTAGGAGAGACTTTGTCATCAAGACAGGGATTTCTACCATTCTCATTGGAAAGCTTCAAGCGGGAAGCTTTAGTTCCTCTGCCGTAATCACTACAGCTTATCTTACCGCTATTTGAGATGTTAATGGGATAATGGTGGAGAAAATGGATCTGGTACACTATAAACATAGGGTGGGAACGGACTATAGAATAAAGAGGTTAAAGAACATTAAGTTTGAAGAATGTGGCTATATACTATTATTAGTTTATAGCCACATCTTTTTTTTTAGCGTTTAAACATAAGGTGTACCTATATATATTTTCAACAAAAATTCGATTGTGAATAAGTTCTAAACAGCTTTCATTATAATATGTGATAAGGTAAAATAGTCTGTGTCAACTATATTTTAACAAGAGGGGTAATACTTTGATGAATAAAGCCATATCTTTTATATTGTGTCTCGTTTTATTTTTCAGTTTAGGTGTAAGTACTGAAAAAATTAGTGCTACAACTTTGCAATTAATGTCTGCATCTCAGGAAGAAATTGGAAAACGGTGCTCTGTAACAACAGATGGAGATAAGTCTTCTATTTACCTCTTATCTGAAAATGATAAAAGTATCGAAGATGATATCATATCATCAGGAAATGGACAATATCAGTTTCAGTCCATAGATTTTATGGACCTCAACAATAAATATGATATTAATCAACATGTTTTTCGTATTCTTAGCGAAGAAAGAATCGAAACAGAAAATATTTACGCTTATGTCAGCGAATTTCAGTTCTTCAGTGATGAAAATGAAGTCACTGGAATTGAAGAAATTGTTATCTATTCAGATATCAGATTATTCTTTGATTATTCAGCTGATAAAATGACAGAAAGCATAGATAGTGTAGAAGATGATCATTCAGTTGATCCACACGAAAATAATGATGAAAATATAAGTGGTGAAGATCAAGTTGTTGAAGCACCAGTTATGGAAGAATCGCTTGTGGAAGAGGAATCAGATGCGGGCCAAGTGGTTTTATCCTATAGAACTCATGTACAAAGTGTAGGATGGCAGAGTTATGTTGAAAATGGAAGTGTCAGTGGTACGGTTGGAATAAAAAGAAGAGTCGAAGCTATAGAAATCAATGTGGAGACAGAGCTGGATTTAGGCATTCAGTACACTTCACTGGTAAATGGGCTTGGATGGCAGGAATATAGTGTTAATGGAACAGTAAGTGGTACTACAGGTCAAGAAAAACCTATTGAAGCAGTTCTTCTGGAACTGACAGGTGAAGATAAAGAAAGCTATGACTTATATTATCGAGTACATGCTAGTAAGGTTGGGTGGCTAGGATGGGCGAAAAATGGTGAAAAGGCTGGAACAGAAGGCTTTGGATACCAGATGGAAGCCATAGAAATACAGCTCATCAAAAAAGGGGAGGAAGTTCCGAATCAGGATACGAACTCATTTCTTGTATATGAGAATATTCTACAGATTGATTATGAGTATTATGATGGGATAAACGGCTGGAATACAGGAAGTAATGATGACGATCTCTTTTCACCTTTTATGGGTCTAAAAATTAATATGGAGACAAATCAGGACCTGAGTATCAAGTATAGTGCTTATCTCGAAAATCTTGGATGGCAAATCTATGTCAATAATGGAGAGACAGCAGGGGGGGTCTCCCTTGAAGAAAGGCTCAGAGGGGTAAAGATCGAATTAACAGGAGAAGACAGGCACAGTTATGATCTGATCTATCGAGTTAAAATTACGGGTAGAGGATGGCTTGACTGGACGAAAAATGGTTACGCTGCTGGTTCAGATAACGAAGAAGAATATATGGAAGACCTCGAAATTCGAGTAGTTCCTAAAGGTGAAGAAGTAATACCAGAGGGTAATTCATTTGTAAGTGCTGAAAGAGAGTATCGAGTATCCTATAAGACCCATGTGCAAAAAATGGGTTGGATGCCTGCTTCTTATGATGGTGAAATCGGTGGAACCTTAGAGAATCTTAGAATGGAAAGCATAAGAATTTCTCTCGGACAGCATTTTCCAGAAGGAAGTATTCACTACAGTACTCACATTCAAAGTTACGGCTGGATGCAGGAAGTCAAAGATGGAGCGCTCAGTGGAACCGTGGGAGAAGGGAAGAGAATGGAAGCAATTTCAATTTCTCTATCTGGTACCGTTTCTGAACTATATGATGTATACTATCGTGTCAAAGTCCAGGGACTTGAGTGGCTTGGCTGGGCAAAAAACGGTGAAACTGCAGGAACACAATCCTATTCTCTCTTCATAGAAGCGGTTGAAATCAAGCTTGTAGGAAAAGGCGAGGATAAACCTGTGTCTCCAAGGAAACCCTTTAGAATAAATGAGGGCAATCCGATTCTTCTCTATAAATCAGCTTCAGCTGGTTCCAATGAAGGTCAATATCTTTTCCAGGAGGAAATAAGTGGAACTGTAGGAGAAAGTCTGGCACTTACTGACCTTGATGCAGCGGTACTTGGTTCATCTGCTTTATATGTGGAGTTTGAAGCCTATAAGAAGGGTGACGGATGGATCAGAGGCAAATCTGGAGAAGGTCTTTCAATAAAGAACGCAAACCTCATTGAAGCTGTTAAATTTGAACTTCATGGTGATCTGAAAGACAAGTATGATATTTACTACAGAGTTCATTCCAGAAAGCTTGGCTGGATGGGGTGGGCGAAGAATGGCTTCGCAGCTGGAACACTGAATCTGGGACTTCATATAGAAGCCATAGAGCTGAAGATCCTGCCAAAAGTTTATAATGAAAGTATCGTAACTGAAGGTTACTTTATGACGGACGGCGAGGCCTTTCCATATACTTATCGTGCTCATATTCAGAAGCTAGGATGGCAGGAATCAGTTGATTCAAATGAAGTTATAGGTACTGTAGGACGGAATCTGAGAATGGAAGCGCTGGAGTTAATACTTGGAGAACAGATGCCTTCAGGAAAAATAGAACTTGGTGTTTTTGTAAAAGGACTTGGCTGGATGGAAAGTGAAAATAATCTGGCGGGGACTACTGGTGAAGGAAGAAGAATTGAAGAGATTTCGATGAATCTTACCGGTTATATCGCTGAGGTATATGATATTTACTATAGAGCCCATGTACAGAGGCTGGGCTGGCTGGATTGGGCTAAAAACGGAGAGAAAGCAGGTTCTGCATTCTACAACTATCAGATGGAAGCTTTAGAGGTTAAGCTTGTTCCTAAAGAGGAAGTATTCAGTGGAGTTGTAATAGAGCCATATGTCATGAAGATCCCGGATTACATCAAAACCAGATATATGGTGAGAAATGACTGTTATACAATTAACCAGAAGATCATCCCACAAGGGATAGTAATTCATTCAACAGCAGTGCCAGGAGTCATGGCCAGCCAATGGTTTGACCGCTGGAATAAATCCTATGATGCAGGAGAAATCAACAGGCAGGCTGCGGTTCATGCTTTTGTCGATGATAAGGAAGCCTGGCAGTATCTGCCCTGGAATCACAGAGGATGGCATGCTGGTGGAAAAGCCAATGATACCC
This sequence comes from uncultured Proteiniclasticum sp., assembly GCA_964643785.1. Classification (GTDB taxonomy): domain Bacteria; phylum Bacillota; class Clostridia; order Clostridiales; family Clostridiaceae; genus Proteiniclasticum. The sequence continues at coordinate 24,266 of CAZXUT010000028.1, read as the reverse complement.
ATATAGGGATCGAGATGGTTGAACCAGCTGGGCATGGTTACAGTGGAAGTAAAATGGTTGGTTATGATGCAGCTAAAAATGCTGTATTTTTCAATAATGTATGGAATAAGACTGTGAATCTGTCTGTGATCCTGGCAAGAATGTATAGTTTCGACCATAATGACATCATCAGTCATAATGAAGGTGGGAAATTAGGAGTAGCAAGTTACAGTGCGGACGTGGCACACTGGTTCCCGTATCATAATAAGACTATGGATGATTTCAGACTAGCAGTAAAGAAGGGGTTAGGACTGGAATAGATAACTGAGATTCATTATGAAATGAAGGACAATACTCATTCATTGAAAATATAATTGAAATAACAGAGAACAGATTGACCAACAAAGGTTTCTGTTCTCTGTTTTCAATTGCTGTTGAATATGGGCGGTTTAACGATGAATGATTCATATACTTATATTCATTTTTCTTATCATGTCAGTTTATTTCTCAAGTCATCAGAACGCTAAGTCTATTTATTATATTAGGAATCAAACTTCTTAAAATATACCTAAAGAAGTTCAATCTGGTGTTAGTGGTATCACTATATGATATTAAAATATTATTAATATAAATTTATGAATTTTATATTTTTTTAGATCATCATAAATATGTTGTTCACTACCATTTTCCTTGATATACTTGAAATAAAGTCATGTTATTGTGATTATCAGATAATCTGCGAACTATTTTGAGGGGGAATATGTATATGAAAAATATGTCAAGAAAAGTATCATTGATTTTAGTGATTCTCTTTGCGGTTCAGACTTTATTTGGATTCTATTCATTCAAAGAAATATCAGCTGATGAGATTGAGGTATCTTCTATAGAAGAAAGTGAATTCGATAAAATTATTGTGCCTGATGTGGCGGATATGACTCCACCAGTGCTAGACTTGAATACACTGCAGGTAAGTCAGAAGACAGCTGTACCCAGCGATGTAGTGACATTGAAAATGCAGGTATCTGACGATGATAGCGGAGTCGAAAAAATATATGTTTACTACAAGAATGAATATGGTGCAGAGCATAATGCAAGTATGTCGATCGTCGAAAGTGAAAGCAATTACAGTTACCGGTTTAATATTAATGAAGGGACATATCCAGGAAAGTGGAGTATCTACTTAATTATTGTATTTGACAGGAATGGGAATGATAAAGCATACTCTTCTTCAGATTACGACCTATCATCAGGTGATTTTACAGTAAATAATGATGTGGCGGATATGACTCCACCAGTGTTAGACTTGAGTACACTGCAGGTAAATCAGAAGACAGCTGTACCCGGCGATGTAGTGACATTGAAAATGCAGGTATCTGACGATGATAGCGGAGTCGAAAA
>CAZXUT010000028.1:14849-22789 GCA_964643785.1 uncultured Proteiniclasticum sp. | reverse complement strand
TATTGTATTTGACAGGAATGGGAATGATAAAGCATACTCTTCTTCAGATTACGACTTATCATCAGGTGATTTTACTGTAAGAGATCCCTCTGTTCCTGAAAATAAAATCAATGCTGAATATATTACATCAGACACAACATGGAACTACAACACGATTGATCGAGATGTTTATGTTGGTCCAGATGAAATTCTTACCATTGATGGTAATGTTACAATCAACGGAAACCTTTATATCCTTGGGGCAGTAGTATCTTATGGAAATCTCACAGTGAATTCGATCTTTGCAAATTCAGCATATTATGGATACTCCTCAACAATTTATCAAGGATCCATGAATTTCAGAGGGGGAACCCATACTGTTCCAAATCTTACTGTATCAGGTCAACCTATACCTAATATTCCCATCGAAGTTTATAGTGATAATAATGTAAATGAGAATCGAGTTCTTCCGCTTCTAGAAGGAGCTACTCTTCCCATAGGTGATCTTTATATTGAAGGTGATAAAGTTGACTATTATTATAACGGCACTTTTTCAATCCCTGACTATTTTGTGGGTTCCAAAAAAAGTCTGGAACTGAAAGTGATTGACGTCTTCGGTAAAGAGCACGTGTTTATATATGAGCTGAATAATCTCAACCAACGTAAACTTTTGGATTATGAGCTTGTATCTACACCAGAAAAAATAGAATATGTAGTAGGTCAGAATATAGATTTGACAGGTATTGAAGTAGCGGCTGTCTACGATGATGGAACAAAAGGATCTGTGATAATTACAGAAGATCAGATATCCGGTTTCAATAGTAGTACTCCAGTTGTCGGACAGGTTGTTACAATAACAATTGGAGAAAGAAACCTGACTTTCCTGATTGATATTGTTTCTAAAGCGCTGGAGTCAATTGAAGTGACAAAAAATCCTGATAAACTTAAATATATTGTAGGTCAACTGATTGATCTTAGTGGACTCGAAGTGACAGGAACCTACAACGATGGTGAGAAAAAGATTGAGACAATCACTTTGGAAGATATCACCGGATTCAACAGTAGTCAGGCTGAAACAGGACAAGTGGTTACAGTGACTGTGGAAGGAGCAACAGCAACCTTCAAGGTGGATATAATTCCCATAATGTTGGAAAACATTGAGATTACAAAGCAGCCGGTAAGGCTCAACTACTACGTTGGGGAGGAGCTGGATCTTTCAGGACTTGAAGTAATGGGGTATTACAACAACGGTGAAAAGAGGATTGAAACAATCACCATGGAGAACATCACAGGATTTGACAGCAGGCAAGCTGAAGTCGGACAGAAAGTAACGGTGACCGTGGGAGCTGAATCAGCGACCTTCACAGTGGATATCATCCCTGTTCTTCTTGCATCCATCGAAATTACAAAGCAGCCAGGTAGAATAAGTTACTTCGTAGGTGAAACATTGGACCTGACAGGACTGCAAGTGACAGGTACTTATAACAGTGGTGAAAAGAGAATTGAACCAATTACCATGGAGAACATCACGGGATTTGACAGCAGGCAGGCTGAAACCGGACAGATTGTAACGGTAAACGTCAACGGGAAAACAGCGAACTTCATGGTGGCTATCGTGGACATTGTACTTGTATCCATTCAAATTAATAAGCTTCCCTACAAACATGACTATTATGAGGGTGAAGCATTGGATCTTGAAGGTCTTGAAATAATGGGTCACTACAACAATTATGAGAATAGAATTCTACCGTTCACCATGGAGAACATAACTGGGTTTGACAGTAGTGAGGCGGAGTCAGGTCAGATTGTGACGGTGACTATAGACGGGAAATCATCCGCTTTTACATTGGATATCATAGAACTGCGGATGGTTAATATGGAAATTACAAATCTTCCAGATAAACTGGTCTATTATGTGGGTGAGGACCTGGATCTCACAGGACTGGAAGTGACAGGAATCTATAACAGCGGCGAAAAGAAGATCTTACCTATTACCATGGAGAATATAACAGGATTTGACAGTAGCCATGTTGAATCCCCTCAGTTTGTCGTTGTGACAATAGGGGATGGGAATGTTCGTTTTGAGGTCGACATCGTTGTTATGCCTAAGGTTCTATACAGGACACATGTGCAGTCCTATGGCTGGCAGGATTTTGTGTCCGATGGAATGTTAAGTGGAACAACTGGAAATGCGAAAAGGCTGGAAGGTATTGAAATTTTACTAGAAGGTGATTACAATCTTGGTGTAAAGTACTCGACACATGTGGAGAAAATAGGCTGGCAGGATTATGTTGAAAACGGCGGAATGAGTGGAACCGAAGGTCGTGCATTGAGATTGGAAGCCATTAAGATTGAACTGACAGGCTCAGAAGCAGATCAATATGACATCTACTACCGTGTTCATGCTGAAAAGTTCGGATGGATGGGATGGGCTAAGAACGGTCAGGCTGCAGGAACTGCAGGATATGCATACCGATTAGAAGCAATAGAAATCAATATAGTTGAAAAGGGTGAAAATCCTTATCCAGTAAATGTCAGTGCCTACAGAGATAAGAATACAATCAAGGATATTCTTTATAGGACACATGTACAGTCAGTAGGCTGGCAGGACTTTGTATCTGATGGAGAAATGAGTGGGACAGAAGGAAGAGCACTGAGACTGGAAGGCATTGAAATAAGTCTTGGAGACCACTTGCCAACTGGATCAGTGGATTACAGCACCCATGTTCAAAGCATCGGTTGGACAGATAATGTCATAGATGGAGAAATGAGTGGGACTGAAGGCAGAGCCTTGAGACTTGAAGCGATACGAATCAATCTGACTGGTGAAATGTCCAGACAATACGACATCTATTACAGAGTCCATTCAGAGAAGATCGGATGGATGGGATGGGCAAGGAATGGTGAAAGCGCTGGAACATCTGGCTATGCGTACAGACTTGAAGGCATTGAAATCATGCTGGTTGAGAAAGGTGGAATAGCCCCAGGCTCGATACTTGATCATTACAGAACCAGATAGTCAGGCAAAAATATAAAGAAAGCAACGCGATTATGGCATAAACAAGGCTATAATCGCGTTCTTTTTATTGAGTAAGAAATCAGAGGTGAAACGTGTTTGGGTTGAAGTACTGAGACCTGAATTACTGAGATGCGATTATTAGTGAAACTATGTTGATGAATAAGACTAAGATTTGATATCTCAACCGAGTAATAAGTCTAGGTGAAATCTGTGAATTTAATAATATCAATTCCCAAAAAGTGTATAAATTGTTAAAATAGAGATATCAGTATTATAAAAGAGGGGGAGCGGATATTGTATTTTAAATTATTCAAACGTATCACAAGTGTAGCAATCATATTTTTAATGACTTTAAGTATTCTTTTGCAAAGTGGTGTTAAAAGTGCATATGCAGTGGATCTATCGGGGATACAGGATAAAAGACTTGTTGAAGTAGAAGAGAATTTTTCGGAAGGGATTTTTCAGGAGGGTTCATTCAGCGAGGAGATTGAAGAATCTTCTATAGTAAACGAGGATCTGGAAAAGTATCTGAAAGAAAAAATAAGGAACTTTGAAACGCAAATCAGTCTTTCTGGTTTTACAATACAAAGAGAAGATTTCAGTAGTTTCTGGAGAGCATTCGTCAACAACAATCCTGATCTTTTTTATCTCTCTGGATCAGTCAGTTATTCTATTATGAATAACGTTGTTGTCAGTATTACTCCTGGCTACCGGTATGACAAGGTAGAAGGCCTAAAGAGAATCACTGCATTCGAGAATGAAGTCCTAAAAATCAAGGAAATAGTTAAACCTGGGATGACTGACATAGAGATTGCACTGGTTGTTCATGATTATCTGGTCAACCATATCTCATATGATTATGATAACTATCTGGTAGGTACGATTCCTGCGGATTCTTATTCAGCTTATGGAGCTCTAGTGCTTAATAAAGCAGTCTGTAACGGATATGGACTTGCTTACCTTCATCTGATGAAGAATGTATTCGGCATTCCTTCGCTCTACATCGTCAGTGAAGAAATGAATCATGGCTGGAATATGGTCATGATAAATGGAGTGTATTACCATGTAGATGTAACATGGGATGACCCGACACCAAATCAGCTGGGCTATGCAGGACACAGTCATTTTCTGGTCAGTGATAAGAAAATTACAGAACTGAATCATAGAGGCTGGATTTCTAGTGTCGGAGCATCAAGCACAAAGTATGACAATTTCTTCTGGAAAGGTGTTGAGACGCCATTCGCAAGAATTTTGGATGAGTATTACTATGTGTCATCTGATCAGAGACTGATGGCTTGGTCTCCAGCTCAGAATACGCATAGGGAAATCAGAAATATTACATCATCCTGGAAAACACAGAGCGGTGCATATTATACGGGTGCTTTCCAGAGACTTCATACTGCAAGAGGCAGACTGTTCTTCAATCAGCCTGATGGAATTTTTTCAGTAGAAAGAAATGGTATGGATCTACAGAAAGAGTGGACTACTGATCAGTCAAAAGGAAATGTATACGGGTTCAGACTGATCAGCGATCAGGCTGAATATGCCCAGTCCTTTTATCCTCAGCTAAATGGAAAAGAAGCTATAGTCAAAGTGCAACTGCACGAAGGTGCTGCCGTGACAGGTGCTTCTATCAAGGAAGCAAACTATCAGATCCAAGTCGGAGATTCAATTGATCTGAACGTGGATATTATGCCTTTAACCGCAGAAAATAAGGAGTTTGTAGTTGAAATCGCACATCCGGAAATAGCCTTATTTGATAGCGGCAGACTTCATGGACTTAAGAGTGGAACAACCGATGTTATCATAAGAACTGTTGATGGAGACTTTAGAGCAAGAACAACACTGACAGTAAAGGATGCATTCAGCAGAATAGAAATAGGCAGTTATCCTAAAAAGACTTCCTATTACACTGGAGAGCTGCTTAATCTGGAAGGCTTATCGGTGTATGGAATTCATCAGGATGGAAGCAGAGAATTACTTGTAGTTTCAAATCAGGAGGTCACAGGTTTTGACAGCAGCAAGCCTGTAACCGGTCAGCTGGTTACAGTGAATGAGGGGGGTAAAACAGCAACATTTACCGTGAATATCCTGGAACGTGATACAGCTGAAATACAATACAGAACCCATGTACAGTCTATAGGCTGGCAGGATTATGTATCTGATGGTGAAATGAGTGGAACTGAGGGAAGAGCGCTGAGGCTGGAAGCCATAGAAATTGATGCTTTAGGCAAATCAGATCTGGGTATACGTTACTCCACACACATCGAAAAGATCGGATGGCAGGACTATGTGACCGATGGTCAGCTGAGTGGAACAGAAGGAAGAAAGCTGAGACTGGAGGCCATCAAGATGGAGCTTACAGGAGAAGAGAGTGCGCTGTATGACGTCTATTACAGAGTTCATGCCGAGAAGATCGGATGGATGGACTGGGCGAAGAACGGAAGTGCAGCGGGCACTGCAGGATTCGGTTACAGACTGGAAGCAATAGAAATCAGACTGGTGGAGAAAGGAACAGATCCGAATCTTCCTACTGAAGAATCCTACAGATCTAAACTTGATCTGAAAGATATCAGCTACAGAACGCATGTGCAGTCCATAGGCTGGCAGGGCTATGTATCCGATGGAGAAATGAGCGGAACCGAAGGAAGAAGACTCAGACTGGAAGGGATCGAAATCAGGCTGGGAGATCATCTGCCGACCGGTTCCGTGGAATACAGCACCCATGTAGAGAAACTTGGCTGGCTTGATCCGGTGAAGGATGGAGCCATGAGCGGAACGGAAGGCCGAGCCTTAAGGCTCGAAGCCATCCGAATCGGTCTGACAGGAGAGATGGCCAGGCACTATGACGTCTATTACAGGGTTCATGCTGAAAAAGTAGGCTGGATGGGCTGGGCGAAGAATGGGGAAGATGCCGGAACAGCAGGATATGCCTACAGACTGGAAGGAATCGAGATTGTAATGGTAGAGAAAAATGGTCCAGCACCAGGTTCGACAGAAGATCACTTCAGAATGAAATAGCTGAAATAAATATAATAATAAATGTAGAATGTAGCCATGAACTGAAAATAGTCTATGGCTACATTTTCATATTGTATAAAAAAACCGGTATCTCTGACCTATAAGATAATAAATAAAAAGAACTGTTTTAGCAAAGAAAAACCAAGTAGGAAAATAGTTTCAATAGTAGCTATTTGTTTTTCTATTGAAGATGGATTTGAATAAAGCTTAGTAAAAGTGATGTTTTTCTGTATCAATAATATCAATTTATAGTTATTTTATTGATATTATTAAACACAGATATAATAGAATCATTATTTATATAATTCAACAAGGCTTAATAAATTTTTGTCATATTTATTAAGCCTTGTTGAATTTTCTGTGAATTGTTATAATTACTTTAGAAACCACTGTTTATAAAAATTGAATATAAATAAAAATTTTGTTGTAGGAGGCATTCATGAATATTAAAAAAATCATAGCTGTATTATTATTGATACTGTTTTCCCCTTTACAAGTTTTTTTGGTCAAGACAACTTACGCAGAAACAAATTTAATAGTGTTCACTTCAGAAGAATTGACCGTGGCACTCGAGGATCCTGAAATTACTGTTATACAATTAGGTGGCGATATAGTCACAAATAACGCTATTGAAATAATGGCTGTGGGTGAACGAAAGAGTATTTATGGTAATGGCTTTACTTGGTATATTGAATCAGCTGCAAATGGTAACGTTACATTCAATATGAAAGTAGACATCATTTCAGATGTGAATATTATCTCTGATAGTCGATTTACATTGATCTTTCCATACGGTGGTATAATCGAGAATAATTCAACACAAAATGTTTACATAGAATCAAATGGCATTACTGCAGTCACTAATAGCTCATTTAATAGCATAAATATGACAAGAGGGGATGGAAGCATACTCTCTAATGTAGAAATTGTCGGTTCAGGGATCAGTGTCTCGGAATCGTCGGATGTGCTGATGGATAACCTTACTGTCAATTTGAACGACAACATGGTAGGAATATGGCTGTACAAGACTGATGGAATTATAAAGAACACGACCATCAGCGGGGGTCATACAGGCATTCATGTGAGAGGATATTCTAGCGAGTTGTACATAGAAGATACTCAAATTATTGGCAGCAGCGAGAATGGTATTTTCAATGATCCAGCAAACGCACCATCAGATGTGTATCTTGATGATGTAACCATAGAAGGCACAGGAGGGTACAGCATCAGAAATCATCAGAATGCCTCGGGAACAGCAAGACTAGTCAACAAAGAGGGCTCAGTCCTTACCATAAGAAATGAGAATCAGGTGGCAATCCACCAGAAGAAAGGAATCTTTGAAAATTATGGTGCAATCGAGCACGAGGGGAACCATTATACTCTAATCCAGGATAGTCTCTCACAGCTTACAGATTATGAAGAAGTACTGACACTTGTTTTAGAGAGCGGTACTGACAGTTTCTATAACAGTAAAAATAAGACTGGAACTGATTTTGTGCAGACAGCACAGGAAGTAAGCACTGCGGATGAACTTAAAAGTGCGTTGGAAAATTCTCTGGTGAATCAAGTAGTGATGATAAGAGATATTGATCTGCCGGATGAAATGGAAGTGGCAGCAGAAGGGATTCTCAAGAGTATTGAGGGGAATGGGTATGTACTTTCATCTGGCAACTCTAAAAATATTTTTTTCAGGAATCCGATTTCAATACATAATCTGAATGTATTTGGATCTGTTAACAATAGGGTGGCACTCTTTTTTGAAGAGGGAGGCGTGGTCAGTAATCTCACTGGGTCAGAAATTTATATAGAAAGCAGGAGCAGACTTGATGTAACGAGCAGTAAAGTGGGAAATGTTTTTATAACTACAGGGGATGGAAGCATACTCTCTAATGTAGAAATTGTCGGTTCAGGGATCAGTGTC
>CAZXUT010000028.1:13726-14749 GCA_964643785.1 uncultured Proteiniclasticum sp. | reverse complement strand
TAAGAAATGAGAATCAGGTGGCAATCCACCAGAAGAAAGGAATCTTTGAAAATTACGGGATACTTGATTTTAATACTTATAATTACGCAGTGGTTGCTGATTATTATTCAGTTGTTTCAGATTATATGAATGAATTATTTATGATTAATCCGGGTTCTCTCTCGAATAAATATTATGTTTTACGATCAGACTATAACGATATAATTCCACCTGAAATATCATTGTTAGGTGAAGCAAAAGTTGTTTTGCAGTTAGGCGATACATATGTAGAATCAGGAGTCTATTCTATTGACGAATTTGATGGTGAAATCAGCGATTATTTAATTGAGGGGGAAGTTGTTACCAATCATGTAGGAGAATATAGTATTACATATACTGTTCATGATAAAGCTGGAAATGGTTCCAGTGTTAGTCGTACTGTTGTGGTATTACCAAAAGACATCAATAAAATAAATATCAATCTACAGAAAACAGACTATGTTTATACAGGAAATTCTATTGTGCCAATATTTACAATATTAGATAATGACAAAGAACTCACTCAAAATACAGATTATAGTTACACAATTGATAACAATATTGAAATCGGAAGCGCAACTATAAATATTAAAGGCATAAACAATTATTCTGGTGAAGTCATTTTAAATTTCAGTATTATTCCTGAAAAATTGGAATCCATCGAGATCACAAAACTGCCAAACAAAGTGAGCTACTTTACAGGAGAAACACTGGACCTTACGGGACTGGAAGTGACAGGAACCTATAACAACGGAACGAAGAAAACAGAAACCATAACCACTGATAACATCAGCGGTTATGACAGCAGTAATCCGGAGGAAGGACAGCTTGTCACAGTGAATGTGGACGGAAAGCAGACTACCTTCAGTGTGGACATCATAGCGATCATGTTGGAATCCATCGAGATCACGAAACTGCCAAACAAACTGAGCTACTTTACAGGAGAAACACTGGACCTTACGGGACTGGAAGTGACAGGAACCTATAACAACGGAACGAAGAAAA
>CAZXUT010000028.1:0-13626 GCA_964643785.1 uncultured Proteiniclasticum sp. | reverse complement strand
CTGGACCTTACGGGACTGGAAGTGACAGGAACCTATAACAACGGAACGAAGAAAATAGAAAACATCACTACTGATAACATCAGCGGTTTTGACAGTAGTCATCCGGAAGCAGGACAGCTTATCACAGTGAATATAGATGGAAAAACTACAACCTTTACCGTGGAGATTATGGTACAAAAGACAGCTGGAGTACAATACAGAACCCATGTACAATCCATAGGCTGGCAGGATTATGTTTCGGATGGTGAAATGAGCGGAACTGCGGGAAGAGCGCTGAGGCTGGAAGCCATAGAAATTGATGCTTTAGGCAAATCAGATCTGGGTATCCGCTACTCCACACACATCGAGAAGATTGGCTGGCAGGATTATGTGTCCGATGGTCAGCTGAGTGGAACCGAAGGAAGAAAGCTGAGACTGGAAGCCATCAAGATGGAGCTGACAGGAGAAGAGAGCGCACTGTACGACATCTATTACAGAGTCCATGCCGAGAAGATCGGATGGATGGACTGGGCGAAGAACGGAAATGCGGCAGGCACTGCAGGATTCGGTTACAGACTGGAAGCCATAGAAATCAGATTAGTTGAAAAAGGAACGGATCCGAATCTTCCTACTGAAGAATCCTACAGATCTAAGCTGGATCCGGAGGATATCAGCTACAGAACCCATGTGCAGTCCGTAGGTTGGCAGGACTATGTATCTGATGGAGAGATGAGCGGAACCGAAGGAAGAAGACTGAGACTGGAAGGGATCGAAATCAGGCTGGGAGATCATCTGCCGACCGGTTCTGTGGAATACAGTACCCATGTAGAGAAACTTGGCTGGCTTGATCCGGTGAAGGACGGAGCCATGAGTGGAACGGAAGGCCGAGCCTTAAGACTCGAAGCCATCCGAATCGGTCTGACAGGAGAGATGGCCAGGCACTATGACGTCTATTACAGGGTTCATGCTGAAAAAGTAGGCTGGATGGGCTGGGCGAAGAATGGGGAAGATGCCGGAACAGCAGGATATGCCTACAGACTGGAAGGAATCGAGATTGTAATGGTAGAGAAAAATGGTCCAGCACCAGGTTCGACAGAAGATCATTTCAGAATGAAATAGCTGAATTAAATATATAAATAAATGTAGAATGGGGCTATGGGCAAGAAATTGTTCATGGCCTTATTAATATGTTTATAATGTTATGTAGTTTTGATGATAGATATAAAACAGTGTTAAAGATACAGGTAACGTTAAAAGTTCAATGTTAAAATCCTTATAAATAATGGAATAATATAGAAGGCATTTTGTAAACTAATAAATATTATTTGTAACGTATAAACAAAATAGGTTTTTTATAGTAAAATAGAAATAATAATATTAGGAGGAGTTTTCATGAAAAAAACTGCCATCATAGTTCTATTTTTACTATTATTTTCCTCAAATTATAATGTTTCCAACGCATTAAATCTGAAGAATGAAACATTGGAGACGAAGTCAACATCTTCAATAAATGTAGTTGATCGGGAGATTGAAATTGAAAAGAATAAAGAATTTGAAAACCAGAACAATTCGAATGATGAAAATGTAAGTGAACCAGCTGAAACTGAAGAAACAAAAGAAATGAATGAGGTTAACGAGACAAATGAGTTAATTGATATAACAGATGAAGCTGAAATTGAACTCACTTATAGAAGCTATTTGCAAAGTGTGGGTTGGACTGATAATACACTGGAAGGAGATGCCTCGGGAGACCCTGATAGTGGTCTTAGAATTGAATCTATAGAAATAGCAAGTTCCTCCGAAATTGGGTTAAGATATGGTGTCCATGTACAGAGTTTAGGATGGCAGGATGAAAGAAAGTCCGGGGGAATTGCCGGAACTACAGGAGAATCTAAGCGTATAGAAGCAATCTGGATAGATATTGATGAAGCCACCAAAGAAACATATGATATCCTCTATAGTGTTTATGTTGAAGGATATGGATGGCTTGATTGGACGAAGAATGGAGAGAGAACAGGTTCAATGGGTCTTTCAAAAAGAATCGAATCCATAAAAGTTAAAATTGTGCGAAAAGAAGAGATGGTACAATACAATATTCGAAATCTGCTTTTAGAAGAAAAGAATGTTAATTATTCGGGACATGTACAGAGATTGGGATGGATAGAAAAAGAAAATCAGGAATCTTATCTAGGCACCATAGGTGCATCACTAAGACTAGAAGCCCTGAACTTTAATAATGCTATAGACGGACTTGAGATTCTTCATACATCGCATGTTTCAAAAATCGGATGGAGTAAAGAGCTCTCATCTTCAGAAATCTGCGGAACTACAGGGAAGAGCTTAGCAATGGAAGCTATAAAGCTTCGTCTAAGCGGTAAGAATATGGATTATTATGATCTGTATTATCGTGTCCATGTGCAAAGTATAGGATGGATGTCCTGGACGAAAAATGGACTAGCTGCAGGTACAACTGGATTAGGGTTGCGGATTGAAGCAGTTGAAATCAGGGTTTTACCTAAAGGCTCAAATAAGATAGTAACCAATGAAAACCAGGCTGTTTTAATATCAGATCAAGTAGGTATAGACTACAGATCACATGTCCAGAGTATTGGGTGGATGAAAACCATTAGTAATGGAAGTACTTCTGGAACGACAAATATTGATAAAAGGCTGGAAGGATTTACAGCATCTGTAGTGAATAATCAATGGCTTCAAGTAAGCTACTCGGCTCTCGTTTCAGGATCTGGATGGCAGGAATATGTTTCTGAATCTGATTTAGCAGGGACCACAGGACAGAATGGTTCTATTGAGGCAGTTCGTTTCGAATTAAAGGGAAACATGGCTAAGTATTTCAATATAATTTATCGTGTATATGCATCTGATACAGGATGGATCGGATGGAGCGTAAATGGAAATCCGAATGGTTCAGAAGGATTTGATCATAGCGTTGAAGCCATGGAAGTTATGATAATACCTAAGACGTTAAAATCTAGCTACGGTATCACAAATCCATATAAGCAGAATCTGATACCTATAGCTAAAAAAGTCATAGTATATTATACAAAGGAAAGCTGTCAACTTTATAGCGCAACTGGAAATGGAAAGTCCCTGACCAATGTGCCTAAAGCTAATCTTCTTTTTGGTGTTGTCAAAGATAAATACTGGCTTCAAACCGAGTATGATGGTTATAAAGGGTATATGAGGCTTGATCAGCTCTCAGCTCATCAGGTGACCGCAGCTGGCAAGACCATTATTGTAAACAAAGGGTATGGTCTTCCAGCGTCATTTAGTCCTGGAGTGAATTATGAAGCCAGTAAAGCTTTAAACAGGATGGTTAAAAGTGCATCATCTATCGGGATTCAATTGAATATGTATTCTGGATATCGAAGCTACCTCTATCAGAACACGCTGTTTAATCGATATATGAGTCAGGATGGAAGAGCGGCAGCTGAAACTTATTCCATGCGGCCGGGATTCAGTGAACATCAGACTGGTCTTAGCTTTGACATTGGGGGAAGAAATTCTTCCTTATGGACCAGTTCATCATTTGGAAGAACTACTGAAGGAATCTGGCTACGAGAAAATGCTGATAGATTTGGGTTTATCTTAAGATACCCAGAGGGTAAGCAACATATAACGGGAATCAGATATGAACCATGGCATTTCAGGTATGTAGGGGTGGAATTGGCGCAGAAGATAACTGAGAGTGGTAAGACACTTGATGAGTATTTTAATGTGATATCGCCTAACTATTAGAAACATAAATATAAGAATAGAATCAAAGTAATAGGCGACCGAAAGGTCGCCTGTTACTTTGATTCTGTTTGGCTGATAGATGTTCTCACACCATCTCTGTAATTCATATCAGTGCTATTTACAATTCACTAAGAGAGAACCTCTATTTATTCGGTAGCCTAGATTATAAACAATACTTATACTGATCATATGATTTTAGTCATTTTCAAAAATGAATTTATGCATTTCATCAATGGTTTCATATTTATCAAAAATCAAGAACCATGTTCCATTGATGGTGTCGCCATAGGAGTTTTCATCACTTGGAAATCTAGCCTGTCTTATATCGCTGATTCCAGTGTTTAAAATGCTGCTTCCTAACTTAAGCATGTAGCTGGAAGTGATATTTGTTTCCACATAAGGAGCAAGTTCTTTTATCACACCTGGAAGCTCAAGAACACTCAGTTCTGTAAGTTTTCTTATGATTCCAGACAACACAATTCTTTGCCTTTGGGTTCTCTCATAGTCTCCATCTCCAACTTTTCTGATCCGAGAATATCCTACGGCTTGAACTCCTGTTACAAGCTGATATCCGGGGTCGGATATGGGAGTCCACTCGATTCCTTCAACATGGGCAGTGTCACTGATGTACTTATTTACCATTTCAAGCTCATCTGGCTTAATATTTACATTGACACCACCGATGGAATCTATGATTTTAACAAGTCCTCCATAGTTTATCGTTGCAAAATGCCTGATGTTGAGTCTGAAATTATCGTTTATGGTATGTAGAGCAAGTTCTGGCCCCCCATAGGAATAGGCATGACCTAGTTTGTTTTCATCATAACCTTTAATAGAAACCTTGGAATCTCTCATGAGTGATGAAAGCTTTATATTGTTATTAATAGGGTCGATGGTCATAATCATGATTGAATCTGATCGGCCACGCTCTTCATCATCTCTTTTGTCTACGCCAAATAGAGCGATATTAATGATTGATTTATTGTTTTCAAAAATGTTGATCTTATCTTCATCATCAGTTATTCCCAGATCTTCATTGGTACTTGGAATCTTCACATAATCAATCTGTTTATAGGTCTGGAGATAATAAAGATATACCAATCCCATTATTGACAGAGTAAGTATCCCGGCAATAAGGAGCACGTTATAAGGATTTCTTTTTTTAACTTTATTATGTTCACTCATATTCATATCTGAACTTTTATCTTTATTCATCACAGTACTCCAGTTTTTTAATTTCAGTATAATGGATATTTCTTAATATTTATCTATTTTTATATTAATGATTGTTCATGAAGGAGAAGGATAAGATAGGAATTTCTGAATATCCACTCGCTGAAACATAAGCATTATCCAATTAATGACTTGTGGATTTAATAATTTAGAGTATGATGAGTAACGTGTTATTGACGAATCGCATAAAAGTTAATGAATAACTTATTAATATTTCAGATTCACTTCACATGTACATGGTATTTTTGTTGTAATCAGTAATACATTAATAAATCGACTAATAACACAATAATGATAAAGTGAGAATGATAACTATGAATATATTGATACTTGATAGCAGAGTTTACAGGGTTTTTAAGAGAATGGTTGACCTCATTCTTTCGATGGTGTTTCTTATCGTTTTTTCTCCATTAATGCTTATAATTTTTCTTTTGCTGAAAATTCAAGGTGATGGACCTGCAATCTTCAAGCAGGAGAGATTGGGCAGAGATGGGAAAATCTTTGAGATTATTAAATTCAGAAGCATGAGAACGCATGCACCTAATGTTGCAGCAAAAGATCTGGATGAAAAGAGCTTCGTTACTCCACTTGGCAAAATTCTAAGAATGACCAGTCTTGATGAACTTCCACAGCTGATAAATATTCTAAAAGGTGAAATGTCATTTGTCGGTCCTAGACCATTGATCCCCAACGAAGGATGGATCAATGAAAGAAGAAAGGACATGGCGATTGATAAACTAAGACCTGGACTGACTGGATGGGCTCAAGTGAACGCCAGAGATACGGAAGATCAGGAAGAAAAACTGAAACTGGATCTTTATTATAAACTCCACAAAACAATGATACTTGACTTTAAAATCATTCTGATGACTGTATTTACAATGATTCATAGGAAATAGGTCATTGATAAGTTACTTTTAGTATGTAAAAATCTAGTAAATTATGATAGTAAAATTAAATGTGGATCAGAGTGCATTCTAGTGGGAAAAAATACAATAGGACTACGACCATCGAAAACTTAGTTATCCTTATGGAAAAAATGCACCGGAAAAAGGAACAAGACCATAATCGCTTTAGGTAGATTCCATCCAGTGAAGGGCTTCAGATGACTTCTGGATATTTTTAGCCTGGTTCATTAAAAACATGCAGACTGTAAACTTGAAATCATAGAAAATGGACTTAGTATAGATGAACTCTTGGAAAAGGTAGAGCGCCTTAATATGGATAAGTGTATTTCGCTTCCTGGATTCATGAAGAGTCTGGAAACGAGATAGAAGATAAAGAATTAAGACATGAAATTCTATGAATTCCAGAGAAAGAGCAAAAAGCTTCAATAAAGAAAACGTAATAGGAAAGTGGATTTAATTATTAGAATTGTACGACATGGACAGGAGGAGAAAATGACAGACAGACTGATTTCAAAAAACAGTTCAATCTATAAAAGAATAATCATCTATTTCCTTCTGATGCAGCCTTTACTGGATCTTCTCACTTCTTTAAGTGTCAGATTCACAAGTCTTGAGATCTTGTCTTTGGGGCTAGTCTTCAGGACACTTTTCATGGTGGGTATTGGACTTTATGTCTTTTTTCAGAAGGGCAAGGAGTACAATGCTGCTAAGATTTATTATCTGGTAGTAGGCGCTTATCTCATCGCATTTCTTTTGAGAATATATATGATCGGAGAAAGTGAGCTCATCACCTTTGAAGTAAAATCTCTGATTAAAGCATTTTACTACCCTATTGTATTAATAGGCCTTTGGTTGATCAATAAAAAGGAGAATCTCATTGAAAGCAACAATCTGTTCAAATGGATCTTTGCACAGTACCTGATTATCATTTTCTTTGCGACTATTTCAGGTACAAGTTTTAAGAGTTATAAACACGGATTTGGTTCTGTGGGCTGGTTTTATGCTGCTAACGAAAAAAGTGCAATCATTGCGATACTGCTTTCTTCCATATTTCTACCGCTGATCATGAAAAAATGGAACATAATAAACATTCTGCTCTTCGGGCTACTTATTTTTTCTGTTTTTTATGTGGGCACCAAAGCGCCACCATTGGGGCTTATCATTTTCTTGGTTGGAATGATTGTCGTTGCTTTTTTCAGACTGTTATACAAAGTGAGAAACAGTAGTATAAACTTCAGTAAAGTTCTTATCGCCACGCTACTATTATCTGCTGCTCTGTTCTTCTATTCTCCTCTTGCCAAGAACCTGGTTTCAAGTTACGGAAGATTTTTTATCGGACAGGATGAATTGATCGTTGGCGAAATGAGCGAAGAAGAGCTGGAAAAAGAGAGAGAGGACAAAGAAATAGTGCAGGCGATTCTGAACAACAGAAATATTTATCGTGATTTTGTAAGAGAAAGCTATAATGAATCTGATCTTTCAGGTAAGCTTTTAGGAATCGGCTATCATTTAAGAGACAATGAAGGCAATATCACGGATAAAACCATAGAGATGGACTTTTATGATATCTTTTTCAGATATGGGATACTAGGTACCATCGTCTATTTTCTCCCAACTTTCCTGATGGCGCTATACCTTCTTTTGCTGTTTTTTAGGGGTTTTCGAAAGAATGTCACATCCTATGTAATCGTCGCATTAAGTTTCAGCGTGCTGATCGGGTTTGCTGTGGGTATGATATCAGGTCATGTCCTGACTTCACCTCCAGTAAGCATCTTTACAGCAGTGATGATCACGACGCTTTATTCTTCGCTGAAGGGGAGAACGTACAGGATAGAATAAGTGAGAAATGAAGGCGCTTGTTCCGGGCTATTGTACCGTAATTATCAACTTGATCAATCGATGGGGGATGAAAGGGTGAACCGTTTTGTTCAAGGTCCAGAAAATATGATATGAGATGGGGTAGGAAATCTCATGGCCTTAAAGATGCTGAGAGGGAATATAACGAATCGCATTACCTGTGGGTACACTTTGAGTAGAATCTGCGGACCAAAGTCTTAATGTGGCTACTGGATAGTTCTCCTTGGTCGCAAAGAAGAGGTGGTCAAAGAAGATAAAATCACTCTTCTCGAGACAAATCTGAAGATACGGAAGAAAGCATTTATGTGATGGTTAGTACGGCCTAGATGCTCTTCAGGCAACTGTGGTGGTAGAGTAGTATCACCATGAGGTTCTTGACTAGGCTAAAGGCATCAGATTCATCGTGTTCGTCACCTAACGCAGAGATGATCCGGGTAATCCTATGAGAGGTATGTTCAGAGGCATCAGCAGTATTGTGGAAGAATATGATGATGTATGGGTCATCCACCCGGTGATTCTGAATCTCAAAGTTTAGGAATCCTGAATGCTTATCTTCAGCTGAAGGATAACTTCACCATTCCTGCATTAATTAGCCTGCCTATGAATTTAAATTGAGCATAATAATTAAATCAGAACCAGGTTCAGGTCTATTTTTGGTGACCAGAACCTGGTTTTGTTGTATCATAGATTTATAATATGAAAATAAGATAAAATCATATCCATGGAAAGAACCTGAAGGTTTTGATGCGGAAGGGTTCAATAAACACAGGATGATGGTTGTTAGTGAAAAAATGGAGGAATTTAAAAATGAAAATACTCGTTACAGGTGGTGCAGGCTATATAGGAACCCATACCTGCGTGGAACTTCTAAATGCAGGACATAAGGTGGTTGTTGCAGATAATCTGTGTAACAGCAAAAAAGAAGCCCTAGACAAGGTACGTGAAATCACCGGAAAAGAAATCACTTTCTATGAAGTGGATGTAACTGATGAAGTGGAAGTGGATAAGATTTTCACCAAGCATAAAATAGAGGGGGTCATCCATTTTGCGGGTTTAAAGGCTGTAGGAGAGTCTGTAGAAAAGCCTCTGGCTTATTACTACAACAACCTTGTGAGTACCATGGTGCTGGCAAAGGTCTGTCAGAAGCATAAGGTGAACAGATTTGTCTTCAGTTCTTCCGCTACGGTTTATGGTGACAACACAGTGCCTTTCAAAGAAGACATTCAGCTTCTTCCAACCACCAATCCCTATGGAGAAACCAAGGCTATGAGCGAGCGTATCTTAACAGATACAGCCAAGGCCAATAAAGAATTTGGTGTTACACTGCTAAGATACTTTAATCCTGTTGGTGCTCATGAGAGTGGACTCATTGGGGAGAACCCCAATGGAATCCCGAACAACCTGATGCCTTTTGTCACCCAGGTGGCCAAAGGGAAAAGAGAATACCTGAGTGTCTTCGGAGATGATTATGACACCGTAGATGGAACTGGAGTAAGGGATTATATCCATGTGGTGGATCTGGCCAAAGGCCATGTGAAAGCCATAGAGAAACTGAAAAATGGTGTCCACATCTATAACCTGGGGACAGGCAAGGGGACATCGGTACTGGAACTCATCCATGCCTTTGAAGTAGCCAATGAGCTGAAAGTACCCTATGAAATCTGTGCCAGACGACCAGGAGACATAGCTTCCTGCTATGCAGATGCGAAGAAGGCGAAGGATGAACTAGAATGGACTGCTGAAAAGACCATCCATGACATGGTTAAAGATGCCTGGAGATTCGAGAAGAAGCTTCAGGATTAAAGGTATCGTTTCTGGTGAAGTGAGGATTTTTCAATAAATAATATGCGTTTCGGCTATGGAAGGCTCTTGCTTATAAATCTATGAATCTAAATTATTAATTGTGCATATAAGAGAATGTAAGAGAAGGCTAGACTTCACATTGATGGAAGACCAGCCTTCTTTTAACGTTCATAAATAATATCCTGAGTGTACTGATTATCATTAAAGTGGTTAACTAAATATTGACGCGATGTATTAATTATGTGAGAAGCTGTTGAATATATAGTTCGATTTATGAACACTAAGCGAATAAAGTGGTGATATCACAATGTTATTTATGGTTGTTTTCTCTGCTTTTTTAATCACGAAACTGTTTAGGAGAAACGATTACATCGAATGAATCTGTAATTATATTGTTTAATACTTTATATTCATTAAAAATAATTTGAAATCTTAAATAACAGTTATGAAGTGGTATAATAGTAAAGGCGTTATTTTCGAATGATGAATAGTATTTTATGAACAGAAGTATACTCAAGTCTTCTATATTTCATAAATGATTAAAATCTTAGATACGTATCAACTGATATATACAATAACGATTGACGCAAATGTTAACTTTAGATGCAATATGTCGAATGTTCTCGATGGTTTTTCCTGAGAATTCCACATGTGTCTAATTATACTTCATAAATATTCTCTTAGCAGATGGAATCAATCTATATGTTGGCATTCTTAGGTATTGTTTAATTTAAGACTAATTTCAGGCTTTTTATATGCAAACCATGTAGAAGGAAAGTCTCCGGGCGGAGAAATTCCTGTGTTATAATATTATTTCGATGTACCGTATTGAAACCGGTAGATAAATCATGAAATTATTAATTTTTGAAGGAGTTACAAGTAAACATGAATGAAGAAACAATAGATCTTAGCACCCTCTGGCAGATTATCAAAAAAAAACTTAGCCTAATCATTGTGGTGACAATTCTCATCACTATGATCTCCGGTATCTTTACATTTTTCTTCGTTGAACCACAGTACCGCTCAACCGTTGCAGTGTTCATTAGTGATGAAAGATCTGGAAGTGCAGTGACTGAAACCATCAATGACATTAATATGTACCAGAAGCTGGTAGATACTTATGCGGAGATTGCAAAATCCAGAACCGTAGCAGAGGATGTCATTGCAAATTTAAATGTGGATATGACCGTGGGAGAGATTCAGAGCATGATCACCACTTCTCCTAAAGGAAATACTCAGTTTCTGAATTTAAGCATCACATCAACTGACCGGGAACTAGCCTATAATATGACCAATCAGATGGCTAGAAGCCTCAAAGCTGTATCGAGAGAATTAAGAGGAACAGACATTGTGCAGATCTTAGACCCAGCCAACGTACCTGATGGACCATCTTCTCCGAATATTACAATGAACCTGGCCATCGGTTTTGTCTTAGGCCTTATGCTTTCCGTATTCATGGTATTTCTTTTAGAATTCCTGGATAAGACGGTAAAGGATCCTGAGTTCATTTCAAATGAATTGAGACTGCCAGTTCTCGCAGCTATTCCTTTTTCTGAAAATGAATCTTATAACTAGTCATATAATATAGATGATAAAAAGAGTTTGGAGATGATTCCCATGATGCTTTTGAAATTCAGACAGTATAAAAAAATAGTAATGTTTTTAAGCGATTTTGCGATCGTCTTCCTTCTCTATTTCCTGTCCTTCTTTCTGATTCATGATTTCAGATTGCCAGGCACTGAAGTAAATGGCTTCTATAGTTATGTGCTAGTCATTTCACTGATCTATGTTGCAGTCTTCTTTTTCTTCAGACTCTATGGAAGTCTCTGGACCGTAGCAGGTTATTACGACTATATGAACATTGTTCTGGCAAATATTCTGGCAGGTTCTATGGCTGTCTTCTATGACATTCTGATTCTGGATGGAAAGCTATCTTTACCTGTGATCATCATTTCTAGTGGTGGAGTTCTTCTAGGAACCTTAGCTAACAGGATGTTCTTCAGAATCTATAGAAGACTTCTCTATGAGAAGAAAAGTCCCAAAGGAGAACATCTGGCTGGGAGAAAGAACGTCCTCATAGTAGGCGCAGGTCAGGCATCTGCGCTGATCATCAAGGAAATAAGAAATCATCCCGAGCTTACGATGAATATTATAGGACTTGTGGATGACTCGGATTACAAGCTGCATGCAAGAATCAGTGGGTATCAGGTCATTGGAAAGGTGAAAGAGATTCCGGAGATTGTGGAAGCGTATGGAGTGGATGAAATCCTTCTGGCTATTCCCAGTGCTTCACACGAAGAGAGAAGAGAAATCCTGAACATAGCAAAGAATACCCATGCAAAGCTGAAGACCCTTCCTGGGGTCTACGAGATGGTGGATAAGGGCGTGAATATCAAGTCTATAAGAGATGTGGAAATCTCCGATCTTCTAGGAAGAAAAGAAATTCATCTCAACAATGAGAAGATTTCTGAATATATTGAAGGGAAGACGGTTCTTGTCACCGGTGGAGGAGGCTCCATTGGAAGTGAACTCTGCAGACAGATTGCAAAGCTTCATCCGAGGCAGCTGATCATCCTCGATATCTACGAGAACAATGCTTACGACATTGAGAATGAGCTGAAGAGAAATCATCCTGAGCTGAACCTCTTGGTGCTCATTGCTTCGGTGAGAGACAAGAAGAAGATCGACTGGGTCTTTCATACTTATCAACCTCAGACTGTCTTTCATGCAGCAGCACATAAGCATGTTCCGTTGATGGAGACAAGTCCTGATGAAGCCATCAAGAATAATGTCTTCGGAACGCTTAATGTTTCCAGTTCCGCTCATGAGTTCGGTGCAGAGAAGTTTATCCTGATTTCTACCGACAAAGCGGTGAATCCTACCAACATCATGGGTGCTTCAAAGAGACTCTGCGAGATGATTATCCAGACCAAGGACTCTATTTCGGAGAAGA
Source organism: uncultured Proteiniclasticum sp. (assembly GCA_964643785.1). Lineage (GTDB taxonomy): Bacteria > Bacillota > Clostridia > Clostridiales > Clostridiaceae > Proteiniclasticum. The sequence goes on along the minus strand of CAZXUT010000028.1, from coordinate 1,137 downwards.
CAAGTTATGTTGCAGTAAGATTTGGGAATGTACTTGGTTCTAACGGATCAGTGATTCCGCTCTTTAAAGAGCAGATCCGAACTGGTGGTCCTGTTACTTTGACCCATAAGGATATCGTTAGATACTTCATGACCATTCCTGAAGCGGTACAGCTTGTACTGCAGGCTGGCTCTTACGCTCAAGGTGGAGAAATCTTTGTGCTAGACATGGGAGACCCTGTTAAGATTTATGATCTGGCTGAAAATCTTATCAGGCTTTCAGGTTACGAACCACATAAGGAGATTGAGATCAAGATCACAGGATTAAGACCTGGTGAAAAGCTTTATGAGGAACTCTTAATGGCTGAAGAAGGTCTCGAAAGTACTCCTAATGAACTGATCTTTGTGGGAAGACCCAATGGCTTTGATAAGGCTGGTTTGAAGAAGACACTGGAAGAACTGGAAAAGGATATTCATAATGATCAGATTTCTGCAGATAGACTGAAGGAAATCATGAAGGAGATCGTTCCTACCTATGTACCAGATATTCTGAAAGCAGAGCAGATCAGCTGATTAAAGTCAGTATTCATGTTATTAATTGGTTGATTAGAAGTTGTAACATTCTATCTTTTTAAGGAAAGGTGAGTTTTATGAAGAATCTACTTCATCTTCTTAGTAAACTGAATAGGAAGCACAAAGGATTCACGTTGATAGAGCTACTTATTACGATCTTGATCATTGCAGTGCTTGCTGCAGTTATTGGTTTGATCAGCTATAACCATCTTGAACAGTCTAGAAAGATTGTGTGTGAAACCAATCTGAGACAGATAGAGAAGCATTATGAATTAAATGTCGTTATGAAAGATGGAATCGATAAAAATGATGTAACTCTTAATAATTACTTGATATCAAATGGTTATGATAGTTCATGTCCATCTGGAGGAGTAATTCTCGTTGAAAATGATACATTAAAGTGCAGTAAACATTTTACTGATGTTGATCAAGGTGATGAGGACGATGATGGGGCAGTTCCATATTTGTTTAATAGCATAAGATTGGATAAATAGATCGACGTGAGTATCTTGAAAGGACCAAAACCACAATATGTTGTGGGTCAAAAATATTTGACTACCATATGTTGCATAAATTACATTCTTTT
>CAZXUT010000027.1:0-40810 GCA_964643785.1 uncultured Proteiniclasticum sp. | reverse complement strand
TAATATTATTACTACGATATTATTCAATGTGTATACCTTCTTCCCATAAGGAGATATTAGAATGAAGAAAAAAACTAATCAAACAAAAAAAGATTTAATTAGAAATTACTTATATATTTTATTAGGTTTCTTTTGGATTTATGGAAGTATGACAGGTAAGTTTGTTCATACTCGTACAAATATTTTTCTGACAATAATTGGAATTACTCTAATTGCACTTGGTGTATTTGGAGTTAAGGAGTATTATTTGCAGAATAAAGCATAAGACAATATAAAAGGGATATCCATCTCATTTTCTATACGCTTTCTTCAACACTATTTGAGAACTGCACCAAAAAAAAAGAAAAAAGAGCATTCAGCTCTTTCATCGAATTCTTATATTTCAGAATATCCTTTTTCGTTAAAAATCACATGGACCTTCTCATCAAATAGATCTACTGGCAATCTTTCAACTTCCATTTCACTGAAAGCAAGCAGGACTCTCTTAAAACTTCCTCTTAAAAGGAACCGGTCATAGAATCCACCACCGTAACCTAATCTGTATCCATCTTTTGTATAAGCAACACAAGGTATATAGGCTATATCAATTCTCTGAGGATCCAGTTTGTATGTGGTGTTTATAGGTTCCAGAATGTCATGTCTTCCAGGTTGAAGATCTTCCATGGAATCAATCTCACAGGCTTCCATTAGACCTAATTCTATGGTTTTAGGAACCACCACTTTTTTTCCCTTTGCCAGTGCATCCTTTATGATCAGGGTTGTGTCCACTTCATTTTCAGTGCCCACGTATATAAAAATTGTTCCTGCTAATAGATAATCCTTCTGCTTGACTATTTTTCTTAGAATCGCTTCCGAAGCTTCTTTGCGATATTCCGGATCTAGATTCTGAAGCTTTCTGATCAGCTCTTTTCTTAACTCTTTTTTCTCCAGTTTAATATTTATATCTTCTTGAAACATTATATCCTCCAGATGTTTATTTTTCTTTCTACCCTATTCTATCATCAAATAAGTTCATTTCAAAAAATAAATCCTCTTATCCCGATTGAGGATAAGAGGATTTATTTTTATTGACCAGAAAATTCACTTTTCTTCTGCAGAAACTCATTGTAATCCGCTGTAAAGAAATGTTCACCTAAAGCTGGATTAAGTACATAGTAAAAATACTCAGTATACTCAGGCTTGAGCGCCGCCTTAATTGCTGCTGCACCTGGGCTAGCTATAGGTCCTACTGGTAATGCGCTGACAAAATATGTATTAAATGGTGATTCAACTTTCAAGTCATCAAGCGTCACTTTATCTTTTGATGTTAATCCAAGTGAGTATACAACCGTTGCATCAATCTGAAGCTTCTGACCTTTAGCAAGCCTGTTATAGATAACCGAACTTACTCTAGGCATTTCCGTTGTATTTGCTGCTTCTCTTTCTATCATAGAAGCAATTGTCATAATTTCATTCCATTCAGATGTCGGCAGATTTTCATTCATCTCTTCAATGATACTGTACATTCTGCTGATAAAAGCCTTATACATATTGTCCACTACGTAATCAGGTGCCTGGCCTTTCTTGAATTTGTAGGTTGCAGGTGCCAGATACCCTTCGAGTACGTATCTTCTCTGTTCATTGTTTTCCAGCCAAGTTGGAACAATATATCTTTTCACAGCCTCGATGAACTCATCCTTGCTGAACAATCCTTTTTCTTCGAAAACTCCACCCATCTGTTCAATAGTTAACCCTTCGGGTATAACGACTGTAACTTCATAGATATCCTGACCTTCGTTCAGATCAGAAATAATCTCGTGTAAGGTTCCATTTCCGTGCACTTCAAATGTTCCAGGTTTAAATGTTGTCTCTACCGGATTCAGTCTGAAATAAACCCTGGTTAACAGCACATTTTTCACTAGGCCTTCTTCATCCAGTCTTGTGAGTAATCGACTGAAATTATCATTGGGTTCTATAGTGATTTCAATAATCTCTTCATCTGTTGTCAGTGGTCTCTCACCGATTTCATTATAATAATTCCATCCGTATAGTGCTGCCCCACCTAATACCAGAACTAATATCAGTAGAAAAATCAAGAATTTCTTCAATGGTCGTCCCCCCTGGCTTGTAATCATTCAAATACTATTTATTTCTTGCAGCTCTCTTTCTCTGTGTATGATCTAAAAATTTCTTTCTTAATCTAATATTCAGAGGAGTTACTTCTACAATCTCATCATCTGCTGCAAACTCCAGATAGTTTTCCAATGTCATTTTCCTCACTGGAACCAGCTTCAATGAATCATCAGCTCCTGATGATCTAGTATTAGTCAGCTGCTTCTTTCTGCAGACATTGACATCGATATCTTCAGCTCTTGAACATTCTCCGCATACCATTCCAGCATAAACAGGCATTCCCGCTTCAATGAAGAGTGTTCCTCTTTCTTGAGCATTGAAAAGACCATATGTTATCGCTTCTCCAGTTTCAAAGACTACTAGAGAACCTCTGCTTCTTCCTGGCATTTCGCCTTTGACCTTTTCATATCCTTGGAACACGTGATTCATGATTCCGTTTCCACGTGTATCCGTCATAAATTCACTTCTGAATCCAATCAGCCCTCTTGCAGGAATCACAAACTCAAGTCTTGTGTATCCATTAACTGCAGAAGTCATATTAACCATTTCACCTTTTCTTGGCCCTAGTTTCTCCATTACGTTACCCATAAATTCTTCAGGTACGTCGATGGTCAGATATTCCATTGGCTCCATGTTAACGCCATTAATTTCTCTGTTGATTACTCTTGGTTTAGAGACCTGCACTTCAAATCCTTCTCTTCTCATAGTTTCAATGAGGATTGAAAGATGAAGTTCTCCTCTACCGGATACTTCAAATGTGTCTGGTGTAAGTTCATTTACACGTAGAGAAACATTCGTTTCAAGTTCTTTCATCAGACGATCTCTAAGATGTCTTGATGTGATATACTTTCCGTCCTGTCCAGCAAATGGTGAATCATTTACCATGAAGTTCATTGATAATGTCGGTTCATCGATATGAACAAATGGAAGCGCTTCTGGTGCATTTGCATCTGTCAGCGTATCACCAATATGTACATCACCAAGTCCCGAGATTGCAACGATATCCCCAATAGCAGCTTCATCAGTATCCACTCTCTTTATTCCATCATATAGATAGAGATTGGATATAGTTGTTTTCTTTATTGTACCATCTGCACTGATTATTGCAATAGCCTGATTCCTTTTGGCAATACCTCTAACAATCTTACCAATAGCGATCTTTCCAACAAAATTATTGTGGTCAAGTGTCGTGATCAGCATCTGTAGTGGTCCTGCGATATCTCCTTCAGGAGGCTTCACAAAATCGATTATTTTATCATAAAGTGGAATCATATCTGACATTTCATCTTCTAGATTGTTGCCTGAATATCCATCTTTTGCTGATGCGTATATGATTGGGAAATCACACTGTTCATCAGATGCACCCAGCTCCACGAAGAGGTCGAATACTTCATCGATAACTTCATCAGGTCTGGCATCTTTTTTATCTATCTTGTTTACAACTACCATAGGATTAAGTCCAGCTTCAAGCGCTTTCTTTAATACAAACTTGGTCTGAGGCATTGCCCCTTCATTAGAATCTACTACCAGCAGAACTGAGTCCACCATCATGAGTACTCTTTCTACTTCTCCACCAAAGTCAGCATGACCAGGTGTATCAACAATATTGATTCTATAACCTTTGTAAGTGATAGATGTGTTCTTTGATAGAATTGTAATTCCTCTCTCTTTTTCAAGATCATTGGAATCCATTACTCTCTCTTCTACTTTTTCATTGCTTCTATGTTTATTTGACTGTCTCAACATAGCATCCACAAGGGTGGTTTTACCATGGTCAACGTGGGCAATGATTGCTATGTTTCTGACATTCTCTCTCTTATATGACATTTTATTCCTCCATTTTTTGTATCTAACAATGTATTATAGCACAAAAACTCTATCTTGTGGTAGAAACCCCTGGGCGATATTACATGTAATCGATTTAAATTCAAATTTTTATACATTTACTCACAAATGAACTCTTACAATAAAGAAAGCAGCAAGAATTCATCCTGCCGCTTTCTTTATTGTAATTCTATTTTAAAAATAACATTACTTTCCAGCACCAATAACATCTACACCAACTGCATCATTGATAATTTTCATCATATCTTCAAATAAGATTGAGAATCTCACTTCCGCTTGCAGATACTCATTGATATCAGGATTGGTTTTAATTACAGATGCAAAATTCTGCATCTGTTCCGTGGTTTCATCTGTTACTTTACCACTTTCCATAGATTCTGTATAAGCCGCTATCTGGATCCTTCTAAAATCCTCAAGCATTTTAGTTTTGTTTTCATCAGCTTGAATTTTTAGAGCTGCTTCTCTAAAAGCCACCACATCAGGGTTTACTTTTAGTTCAGCTGCCAACTCATTGAATTTGTCATATATATTCAACGTATCTGCCCTCCTGTTATACTTCCATGATGATTGGTAGAATCATTGGTCTTCTCTTTGTTTTCTCAAAAAGGTGATTCTTCAGTGCATCCTTGATGATGTTTTTCAAAATGTTCCAATCAGTTATATGCTTATCTTCACATTCTGTAAGTGCATCTGTTACAACTTTTCTGGAACTGTCCATCAGCGCTTCCGCTTCTTTTACATAAACAAATCCTCTTGTTATAATATCTGGCCCTGCAACTACAAGTCCGCTTTCTTTATCCATGGTTACTACTATAGTGATGATACCATCTTCGGATAAATGTTTTCTGTCACGAAGTACGATTCTTCCAACATCTCCTACGCCTAAACCATCAATCAGTACATGTCCGGAATTAACGGTGCCAACCTTCTTGATTCCTTTACGGAATACTTCAATCACATCACCATTCTCAGGAATCACAATGTTGTTTGAATTCAAACCAAGTTTAATCGCAAGTTCTCTGTGTTCTTTAAGCATTCTGTATTCACCATGAATAGGAATGAAGTTACGTGGCTTTGTCAGAGTATGCATCAATTTGATTTCTTCCTTACATGCATGTCCTGATACGTGAATTGCTTCAAGTTTGCCATAAACAACATCTGCTCCAAGTTGTCCCAGTTTATCAATGGTTCTGAAGATCGGTTTTTCATTTCCTGGAATTGGTGATGATGAAAATACTACAGTATCTCCTTGTTTCACCTGGATTTTTCTATGCATGCTGTTTGCCATTCTTGACAACGCTGCCATAGGTTCTCCCTGGCTACCAGTTGTGACAATCACGATCTGATTATCAGGATACTTTCTTACATCATCGATAGAAATCAGATGTTTCTCATCAATTGTAATATATCCTAAATCGATGGCGATGGGAATGATATTTTCCATGGATCTTCCAGAAACTGCTATCTTTCTTCCTGCCGCAATACCAGCTTCAATAATCTGCTGGATTCTATGAATATTAGATGCGAAAGTTGAAATGATGATTCTTCCCTGAACACCATGGAATATTCTCTTGAAGCTATCTCCTACTGAAGATTCCGAGATGGTAAATCCTTCTCTTTCTACGTTTGTCGAATCACATAAAAGGGCTAATACCCCTCTTTTGCCTAATTCTGCAAATCTCTCCAGATCAATAACTTCTCCATCAACTGGTGTATAGTCTATTTTAAAGTCACCTGTATGTACTACAGCTCCTAGCGGAGTATGTATTGCAAGTGCACAGGCATCTGCAATAGAATGATTCACCTTAATATATTCAACGGACATATTATCCAGTTTAATCACATCTTTTGCTTTAACAATATTCATCTTCACCACATCCTGTATGCGATGCTCAACCAGTTTCAGGTTAATCAAAGCTGCTGTCAGCTTTGTAGCATACACTGGAACATTGATCTGCTTTAACACATATGGCAGTGCTCCAATATGGTCTTCATGTCCGTGGGTTATAAAAATACCTTTGATTTTGTCCTGATTCTTTACAAGATATGTAATATCAGGAATGACTACATCAATACCAAGCATATCATCATCCGGAAATTTCAATCCACTATCCACCACGATGATTTCATCTTTATATTCTATTACAGTCATGTTCTTGCCAATTTCATTTGTACCGCCAAGAGGTATAATTTTAACATTATCCTTCTCTTTTACCATTATTAATTTCCTCCTTAATTTCTTCCTCTTTAGCGCACTCATTACAAATACCGTAAAATTTAAGGCTATGATCGAGAATCTTGAAATTATACTTTTTCCCGATCTCCTCTTCCAAAGGATCCAGGAGGTCACCCATAAATTCGTATACTTTGGAACACTTGATACAAACTAGGTGATGATGTGTATGTTCTTCATCTGACCTGGTCAATTCATATCGTGCTGTTCCATCCTTAAGATCTAGTCGTGTAACAATATTTTCCTCATGCATGAGCATGATTGTTCTGTATACGGTGGCAAGCCCGATTTCCGGTCTTCTCACTTTTACGATGTCAAATATTTCTTCCACAGTTAAATGCTTCCCCACACTATCAATGATCGTATCCACAATCGCCTGTCTTTGGGGAGTTAATTTATAACCGCTTTTCTTAAGTTTACTTATTATTTTTTGAATGTCCTCACTGGTATAAGTCGTTACCATATTAATTCAGTCCGTCTTCGTCGAACATAACGCTATATGCCTCTTCAATCATGGCTATTTCTACATCATCGTCAACAGTTTCGAAAAATTCGTTGCCTTCTTCGTCATACACAACCTTCATGGCTGTAAATATTGGCTCTTCCTCATCACTATCGACGGGAGAAACGATGAAATATTCAACATCTTCAATTTCCATTCTTGTAACGACTTCAACTTCAACTTCGTTTCCATCTTCATCAGTAAGTACAATTAGATCTGTCATATCTTCCATAATTTTCACCTCTTTGTTTATTTTGTGCTGCTAATTTTATCTAAATATCCTTGAAGTATATACGTGGCTGCAATTTTATCTACCAGAGTTTTTCTCTTCTTTCTGGACATATCCGCTTCCAGCATAGCTCTGTGTGCAGCCATGGTTGTAAGCCTCTCATCCCAGTAAATCACTTTGTGTCCAAATTCCTCTTCCAGAACCCTGCCAAATTCCATAGTCTTTTCTGCCTGGGGTCCAATGGTTCCATTCATATTTTTAGGAAGTCCCACAACGATTCCTTGAATCTCGTACTCTTTGAAAATCTCTCGAAGCTTATCAAAATCTTTTTCAAGTGATTTTCTTCTCACGGTAGTTAATCCTTGAGCGGTATAGCCTAACGGATCGCTTACTGCAACCCCTATAGTTCTATCGCCCACATCCAATCCCATATACCTCATCAATAAATTTAAATCCTTTCAATTGATACTATTATATTGTATCAAACTTCACTTTAAAAAACCTTATGTTTTTATCGTATCATTCTTACACATAATGAAAATAAAAGCAATAGGGATACCTTCTTCAAGGTATCCCTTCCTATTATTTAATGTTTAAATAGGACTTCAGAACTTCTTCAAGGATTTCATCCCTCTCAAGCTTTCTTACTAGGGCTCTTGCTCCATTGTAGTTTGTGATATACGTCGGGTCACCAGAAATAATATATCCAACCAGCTGATTAACGGGATTATACCCTTTTTCATTAAGTGCATTATATACTTCTTCAAGTATTGCTTTGGTCAGATCTTTCTTATCATTCTCAAAGTCAAATTGCATGGTATGATCTTTATTGTTCATAAACAACGCTGCTCTGCAGCTTCACCCCCTTGAAAATAGTGCCTTACTATCTATATTATAAATTATTCTGCTTAAATTGTATAGACAACTTCTGAATTAACTTATTTCTTCAACAGGTCGTCGATTATTCCAAGCGCTTCCTGTAGTTTTTCTGGTTTCTTTCCACCGGCTTGAGCCATATCAGGTCTTCCACCTCCGCCGCCACCAGCGATGGATGCGATTTCCTTGATCAGCTTCCCTGCATGAAGTCCGTCTTTCACTTTATCCTTCGAGATCATAACCGAGAAATTAACCTTACCTTCGCCTTGAGCAGCCAGAACAACAACTCCTGATTGCAGCTTATCTAGGACTTTCTCTGTAAGATCCCTTAGCTCACCAGCTTCAATGTTTAGAACTTCTCCTCTGACAAGCTGAATTCCATTGATCTCTTCTTTGCTCTTTAGCAGTTCATCCACATATCCTAATGACTGCGTCTTTCTGGTTTCATCCAATTCCTTATGGAGTGCTTTCACTTCAAGAATGGTAGCTGCCACTTTGTTGACAATATCATTTTTACTTGCTTTAAGAAGATCCTGAATTTCGTTCAGTGTCTTCTCTCTTTCGTTGAACAATCTATATGAGTTCAGTCCTGTAACGGCTTCGATTCTTCTTACTCCCGATGCTATACCTGCTTCAGAAGTCACTTTAAACAATCCGATTTCTCCTGAATTCTTGACATGGGTTCCGCCACAGAGTTCCTTTGAAAAGTCCCCCACTGATAACACACGGACTTCATCGCCATATTTTTCATCAAATAGCGCCATTGCGCCAGTTGCTCTTGCTTCAGACATGGACATAAGCGTAGTATTGACCGGTGTTGCAGTAAGAACTTCTTCATTGACGATCTGTTCAATCTTTCCGATTTCGTCTTCTGATAAAGCTTGAAAGTGATTGAAATCAAATCTCAGCTTATCAGGCTGTACAATAGATCCTGCCTGATTGACATGATTTCCAAGAACCATCTTCAACGCTTTGTGAAGAAGGTGGGTTGCTGTATGATTTCTTTCAGTACTGGTGCGAGCTGATCTTGACACTTCAAATTTCGCTTTGCCAGTCTTGAGGTTCCCTTCAATAACAGTCACCAGATGAACAGTATTGCCATTCTTGCCTTTTCTGGTATCTTTCACTTCTGCCTTGAATCCATCAGAGTAGATGATGCCCATATCACCGACCTGGCCTCCCATCTCTGCATAAAAAGGAGTTTTATCTGATACAACATATCCTTTTTGTCCAGCTTCAAGATGATCCACAATCTCTTCTTCATTGTAAATATACAAAACATCGGCTTCTTCCTCCAATGTATCATATCCTGTGAACTCTGTCGAAACGCTTTCTCCTAGTACATCTATCCCTGAATTCTCAGAACCCATGTAAGAACTTTCACCTCTTGCAGCACGAGCTCTCTTTCTCTGATCGTTCATTTCTTTCTTGAAAGCTTCCAGATCAATTTTCATTTCTTTTTCAGCAATGATTTCTTCAGTCAGCTCCAGTGGGAACCCGTAAGTATCATATAACTTGAATGCATGTTCTCCGCTGAAGGTATTTCCTTGTGTCTCTTCAACAAATCCAAGAAGCATTTCCATCCCGGCATCCAGTGTCTCATGGAATTTCTTTTCTTCGAGGTCAACAATTTTCTCAATATATTCCCTTCTCTCCAGAAGATCCGGGTATGCCTTCCCATAGCTTTCCATCACAGCAGATATAATCTGGTTCAGGAACAGCTTCTTGTGACCTAAAACTCTACCATGTCTTGCAGCACGTCTTAAGAGTCTTCTCAGCACATAACCTCTTCCTTCGTTAGAAGGCAGCACGCCATCACCAATCAGAAAAGCAATGCTTTTCACATGGTCTGCAATGATTCTGATAGAAACATCCGCTTCTTTATCTTTACCATACACACTACCAGTCACTTCAGTAACCTTATTCATAATATTTTTCAGGACATCAATATCAAAAATTGAATCCACACCCTGCATGATGGTGGCCATTCTTTCAAGACCCATTCCTGTATCTATATTCGGATTTGCCAGCAGATTGTAGTTTCCTTCTTCATCTTTATCAAATTGCGTAAACACAAGATTCCAGAATTCCGTCATCTCATCACGATCAGATGCTGCTATGAAATCTTCTGTGGTTTCTATTTTACCAGTTCCTTTATAGTAATGTATTTCTGAACAAGGACCACAAGGACCTACGCCGATTTCCCAGAAATTGTCTTCTTTTCCAAGTCTGAAGATTCTTTCAACAGGAATATCTGTTTTGGTTTTCCAGATGTCGAATGCCTCATCATCTTCAAAATATACTGTTGCATAAAGTTTTGATTTATCAATTTTCAGGACTTCAGTGACGAATTCCCATGCCCAGGGAATCACTTCTTCCTTGAAATAATCTCCAAATGAAAAATTACCCAGCATTTCAAAAAAAGTGGCATGACGTTTTGTACGGCCTACATTATCGATGTCACCCGTTCGGATACATTTCTGACAAGTGGTCACTCTTGTTGAAGGAGGTACCTTTACACCTGTGAAATAAGGCTTCAGTGGGGCCATACCTGCATTGATCAAAAGGAGTGATTTATCATCCTTTGGTACTAGAGGAAAGCTCTCCATAACATAGTGTGCCTTCTCTTTAAAGAAGTCCAAATATTTTTGTCTGATTTCATTTGTTGTAAGTTTTTCCATGATTTTGCCTCCATATTATAATCTTTATATTTTTTAAATTATTAACTGCAACAAAAAAAGCCCTCATCCCGATAAGGGACGAAAGCTATACTTCCGCGGTACCACCCTAATTATGAATGCAGAGCATCCATCTCTCTTAAGAATGAGACTCCAAGGCAGCTTCTTCATCTCTCTCCAAAGGCTTTCACCAACCGCCTTTTCTCTAAATGGTAGATTCTGATGAGTACTCTTCCTCTTCAACGTCTTATATTATATAGTATTCACTAATTACTTATAAAGTATACTCATTGCTTAGAATAAAGTCAATATTGACACTCCCCATAGTTACAGCAAGGGGATTCTTGGATGATTATACTTCAGTCCCTTTTGTACTTCAGATAGAAGAGCGTGACCCTAAGTTAAGCGCTGTGTCATGAGCTCGTCCTAAGACAGTACATATTGCAGCTTAGGCTGACAGGCCATGAGCAGCCGTCACAGATACAGTGATGATATTCATCGCACCGAGAATGACTTCTGAATCAGTCCTTATAGCCTAATAAGACCCATGAAGTTTAATCATAACTTCTTAATTTGCATAATCACTTCATAGTCTAGCTTTAAGATTCATACTCTTTCAATTATTTCATGATTCTGTTAACTATATTAAGATATTGTTTTCAGCCAGTTTCCTTGTTGTTATTAAAACAGACACTGGTAGTTTTTATAGTCAATCTAGTATATAGATACGGTCAGTATTTTGACTGACATATACGAAATCACAGGAGGTTAACTATGAAAAAAATTGTAGGAATTTTCAAAACAGAAGAACACGCAATTAAAGCAATTGAGGGATTAAGATCATCCGGGTACACGGACGACGAAATTTCAATCATCACTAAAGATGATGATAAGTATGATTCTCTTACAGATAAAGTAGGTAAAGATATTACAAATAATAAGGAAGTAGCAAGTGGTGCTGCTGCTGGAGCCGTAACTGGAGGCACAATAGGAGGACTAGGCGGACTTCTGCTAGGCCTCGGAGCACTCGCTATCCCTGGTGTTGGACCTATTGTTGCAGCTGGACCTATCGCTGCTGCAATCACAGGAGCCCTCGCAGGTGGTGCTGTAGGAGGTCTTGCTGGAGCACTCGTAGATTATGGTGTTCCAGAAGTTGAAGCCAAAGAATATGAAGAACGCATCAATGATGGCGATATCCTTGTTCTCGTTGATGATGACGAAGTGAAACGCGATAAAGTATATGATAGTTTTTATGAAAGTGAAAGCCTGAATAGAGATACATACAGTCATCGTGATCGTACAGTATCTCATGAAAATCCTATAGCTGAAACGCATTCAGGTACTCCGAATTATGATAAAGACAGTTATAAGTACACAGAAGACGAGGATTTGTCCTTTAAAGTGGATAAGAACAAAGATTTAGATAAAATTCTGGATAAGAAAGTCGACCCTCAAAAAATCAGTCCCGCTCATGAAGGTAGAATTGATACACATGATACTAAAGAGAGCGAAGAGATCCATACAGAAACGGATGGAGAGAACGCCAAGCATGTTGTTGAAGGTCACGAAAGGCATCTTGATGAAAACAAACCTTTCGAAGCTGAAAAGCCATATGATCTAGATAAAAACCTAAGAGATGTAGACAAGTTTTAGATTCAGATTTAGAACTAGATCCAATTTTCCCCTTGAATAGGAAAAGGAGGCTCAGTGTCTTGAGTCTCCTTTTCTATGCCCATAGTCAGGTCTTTAATGTTATTGTATCTCTGTCATAATTGATGAGACCTTCATTTTTCATTTTCTGAAGTTCACGACTCAATGAAGTTCGCTGGACGCCTAATCTTTCTGCAAGCTGCTTTTTAGTGCCATCTATCGTAATGGTGCTGTTTTTCTGAAACTGCTTTTCATAGGCAATATAATCCAACAGTTTTTTTCGTAGAGTCCCAGGGGAAATCTCTTCAATTTTACTCGTAAGAACCAATGTACGATCAGACACCGCCTGCAGAAACTTCCTCATAAAGCTCTGATCTGCACTACAAAGATAAAGAATCAGTGGGGCTTCCAGAGCAAGGAGCACTGTTTCCTCTTCCGATATAATCGTCATGGGATAAGTTTTAAACGAAGAAAATATTAGATTGGCTCCAATAAGAGAACTTTTCCTGAAGTCTTCAATACGAAGCACATTTCCATTCTCATCCAGTCTTTGAACTGAAACTTTTCCACACAGCACAATATCCATCTTGCTTGCAGTTTGACCTTGAAGATAAATCACTTCATTTCTATGATATTTGTGCAGCGTTGTTCCCCTTTTCGTAAGAACATCATAAAGCTCCTCTTTTTTGAAATCTTCAAAAAGAGGCATGTGATTAAGCTCTTCGATATAATCATTCAGTTTCATTTATTCACCTCTTAGTTACCTTGGTAACACTATATTATTCATACTAGCAGTATGCTTAAAAGAAATCAATATGAAAGTATGCGAGGTATAAGCATGAAAAATAAAAAAATACAGGTGACTATTCAGGTTTTCTTCCTCTTTTTATTCAGTATTCTGGTCTTCATTGGTAAGCCCCAGATTTGGATGATCCTATTTATTGCTTCCATGATTCTGGCATTTCTTTACAGTAGAATCTATTGTGGCTATATCTGTCCCATCAATACATTGATGAAACCCATGAATTGGATTAAGCACAAACTGAAGCTTAAAGATCGAAAAATACCAGCCTTGCTCGAAAAACCGACCACGCGTATTCTGATACTGACTATTTTTATTGCCTTATTCATCTTTTCTGCCGTATCCGGTATAAAACTTCCGGTACTTCCAGCCATGGTGCTTTTCGGTGCATTTTTAACACTGTTCTTCCATGAAGAGTTATGGCATAGGTTTCTTTGCCCCTATGGATTATTTCTCAGCTTTCCAACAAAGAAAGCAAAGCATTTTGTACTAATACAATCTGATCTTTGTATAAACTGCACTAAGTGCGCTAGAATATGTCCATCAAAAGCAGTAATAAAGAATGATAAGCATGAAATCATCAAAGAAGATTGTCTCGTCTGTGGTGAATGTATCCGCTCATGCCCTACCAATGCAATTCAATATAAATAACCATTTAAAAATAGACCTTTGCAGGTCTATTTTTAAATGCTTTCTATTTTTCTTTCTTTGTCTTTTTCTTTCTACTTTTCGGTTTCCATCCTCCAGATAGTTGCAGCCATAATACCATAATGAGCATTGCCGCTCCTATGAAAAATGTGTCATTTCGGTATATAAAATAATAAATCAGAGAAACAAGTATGAACAGACCTGCTATCAGTAGTGTCCTCGGCTTGAATTTCAATTTTAACTCTCCTCTATTTTCCATCAGGGCTTTCTATACTCTTTAGAAACTCTTCTGCCATAAGTGCTTTCCAGTCTTTTAAATCAAATCTTCCTCTATATTCCAATCTTAATAACCGCTTTTCATAGGATAAAATCATCGTTCTCAGTTCTGGAACATCAAAATAGCTTATCGTTACACCTGAATACACTTCCTTGACAGAATCAGTATCTCCTGTGTTCTCAATTGCTTGCTTGATCAGCTCTTCTTCCAGCACTTCCCTGATTCCATCAGACTTTGCTGTATAATTGGTCGTTGTCAGACCAGGCCAATATGAATGAAGAAGAGCTGCACTCTGATGCAGTGTAATCTTTTCATCAAGGAATAGACTCTCATTTATATACGCATAAAGATCAATTTCAATATTAGTATTATCCACTAAATCCGGATCTCTCAGCTGTTCAAGTTGCAGCAAGTTAATTACTTGGCCAAAATCATTCACTTTGACATCTTCAGAGGCACCTTCATAGGCATCATCAGCTGAAGTAAAGGCCAAGAAGAGTATCACTATAGCTGCAGTGAAGAACAGCACATTACCTATTAGACTCACCATTCTAAAAACGCCCGTCGATGGCAGATGAAAATCCTCTTTCTCATCAAGATGTTCCACATATCTCCTGTGTCTTCTATAAGTAATCAGTTTAGGTATAAGACCTGAGAACAGAAAAACAAGAGCTATTATATGACTCACTTGAAGATTTTCCAGAATCCATAAAACCGGATTACTGAATCCGGACATGAAGTTTATCTCCAGAAAAACAAGAGGTATAATCGTAAGAACCGACCAGAAGACCCCCCATTTTTCCTTTTTCAGTTTTTCTTCATATTTCCACTTCACAGCATTCGGATCCGAATAGAAATCAGGTGTTTTTTTATCCGCATAGAATACATGAAACTGATCCTGCAATGTCCCTGCGTAGGTCCATCCTCTTTCAGCACGCGTCTCTATAATTTCATCATCCGGCTTATTGGCATCTTTGACCGTAGGCTCAAGATGGAATTTCAGAGATGTTCTATCTATTTCTTCAAATACAGCAAAGTAAGGTTTCATGTTCTTTAGACGATACCCATCTTCAGCCTTTTCTTCAAGCCATATTCTGATGCTTTCCACATCATAAGGTGCATAGGGCACCCAGAATCTTTTTGTCATCTTAAGTCTCCTTATACTGTATTTCATAGAATATAATTAAATATGATATATTCTTATCATACCTTCATTCTATCTAATGGTCAATGAGAACGCAAAAAAAAGAAGCTGTCCTTACAAGCTTCTCTCTATGTTCCTAATCTTCAATATCGTAGATTGTTCCTCCACCTAACACACAATTATTTTCGTAAAATACTACAGCCTGTCCTTTTGTAATGGCTCTTTGCTTTTCTTCGAAAATAACCTTGACTCTACCATTCTCCAGAGGATAAATCGTACAGTCCGCAGGTTTTGCGGAGTATCTGATTTTCGCTTTCGCTTTATAAGGCTCTGTGACTTCATCTTTAGAAACCCAATTCATGTCATCAGCAATAAGTGTGTTTTTAAACAGTGCACTTTCATCAGTCAGCACTACTTCATTGGAGTCCTTATCAATCTTTGAAATAAATACAGGTCTTCCGATGGAAAGGCCTAGTCCTTTACGCTGTCCGATTGTATAGTAAGCAATTCCTTTATGCTGTCCTATCACATTTCCTTCGGGGTCAACGAAGTTACCTGGTAATCTCAATTCAGGCTTCTTCTCATAAATATATCTACCATGATCATTGTCATCTATGAAACAGATTTCCTGAGAGTCTTTTTTATTGTGGACTCCCAGATCCATTTCTTTCGCAATTTCTCTGATTCTGCTTTTCTTAAACTCACCACAAGGCATCAGCGTTTTACGAAGCTGCTCCTGGGTCAGGTTGTATAGCGCATAAGTCTGGTCCTTAGTATCATCTTCTGCTTTTTCGATGACCATTCTGCCATCTTTCTCATAAATCTTTGCATAGTGGCCTGTAGCCACATAATCAGCACCAAGAGATTCTGCACGATGAAGAAGCTCGTCAAACTTGATATATTTATTACATGCTACACAAGGATTCGGGGTTCTGCCCTCTAAATACTCTTCCATGAAATAATCTATTACTTTTTCTCTGAATACTTCTTTGAAATTCATGACATAAAATGGAATCTCTAAAGTATCTGCAACCATTCTTGCATCATCCACTGCAGATAAGGAGCAGCAGCCACCTTCTCTTTCTGTGAATCCGTTGTCATCCTGCCAAACCTGCATGGTTACACCGATGACCTCATATCCTTGTTCTCTTAACAGATAAGCCGCAACAGCGGAATCTACTCCGCCCGACATACCTAATACTACTCTCTTTTTCATTTCTTCACCTTTATCCATTTGATTCACACACACAATCTTCTATTTACCGATCTTTCTTTGCCTGATTACAATTTCTTTTATCGTTGCTATGGTTTTGTCGATTTCTTCTTCTACATTATACTTGCTTAAAGTCAACCTCAGACTTCCTCTTGAAAATTCCTTCTCAACACCGATGGCCTGAAGTACATGGGATTCATCAATAGCTCCTGAAGTGCATGCACTGCCTGATGATGCCAAAATTCCTGCCAGATCAAGATTCAGAAGAAGTGCTTCTCCATCCACACCCGAAAAAGAAACATTCACATTATTTGGTAATCTCATATCCCCTACAGGGCCATTCAGTCTACTGCCTTCAATTTTCAGAAGACCCTCAATCAGGTGATCTCTAAGACCTGCTAGATTTCTTTTCTTCTCTTTCGCATCCACCATGACAATCTCAAGCGCTTTCCCAAGACCTACGATACCAGCCACATTTTCAGTACCAGAACGTCTTCCTCTTTCCTGATTCCCGCCATGTATAAGATTTTCAATGACAATACCACTTCTAAGATATAAGAAGCCAGTTCCTTTAGGTCCATGAAACTTATGAGCGGATGCTGAAAGAAAATCAATCTGCATCTCCTCCACATCAAGATCTATGGCGCCGATGGCTTGCACTGCATCTGTATGAAAGAAAGTTTCTTTCTCCCTGCAGATGGTTCCTATTTCCTTAAGTGGCAGAATTGTACCTATTTCGTTATTTGCCGCCATGATGCTCACTAGTACGGTATCAGGTCTTATGGCGCTCCTCAGTTCTTGAAGGTCTATCTGACCTGTGGCGTCCACATCAAGATAGGTCACTTCATATCCCTGTTTTTCTAAGAATTCTAAGGAATGAAGTGTTGCATGGTGTTCGATCTTTGTCGACACAATATGCTTTCCTTTTGCCTCATTGCCATATACGACGCCTTTTATTGCCCAGTTGATCGCTTCACTGCCACCCGAAGTAAAATAAATGTCCTTCGGCTTCGCACCTAGAAGCTTTGCAGCCTGATCTCTGGTTCTTTTTATTGCTGATTTATTTTCTCTTGAAAAAGAATAAACCGAAGATGGATTTGAAAACTTCTCCATATAATATGGTTCCATCGCTTTTAAAACATCATAATCCATAATAGTTGTTGCTGCATTATCCAGATAAATAAAATCAGTCATGAATAAAAATCCCCTCTTTGATCGGAGTCGCCTGCATACCTCTATAATCATTCAGCATGTCCTGAAGAGTAACGCCTGCCATAACAGAATTTATGGAATCTCTGATCTTTCTCCATAATACTCTTGTGGCGCAAGCTTCAAGATAATCACACTCATCATTTGTGAGACAATCTGAAATTTCTACCGGTCCCTCAAGAACATCCATAATTTCGAGGACAGTTATATCTTGAGGTAACTTATTTAGAATATACCCTCCTTGAGCGCCTCTGACACTTTTAATGAGTTTGGCTCTTCTTAATGGAGCGAACAGCTGCTCCAGATAATATTCGGATATTCCTTGTCGCTCAGATATACTCTTTATCGAAATCGGTATATCTCCATAATGAATCGCTAGATCCAACATCGCTTTTACACCGTATCTTCCTTTTGTTGATAGTTTCACTTCTACACCTCCAAGGCATTTCATCTCTAAATTGTATCAATTCCGAGTAATTGTGTCAACTTTGTTTATATCTATTCTTCTTTAATCTGTTTCCAGTAATTTTTCGTGGCTTCTTCGTATTTATTGCTTCCTGTCACATAGAACTTTTTCTTTTCTAATCCTATAGGCATATAATTCTGCTTCACATAATTATTTTTATACGCATGTGGATACATATATTTCTGCATTCTGCCTAGTGATTTTGCTCCTGCATAGTGACCATCTCTTAAGTGAGCTGGAAGTTCAAGTACTGAAGTCGTATCCACAGTCTTTATGGCTGAATCAATGGCTGTAATGACTGAATTGGACTTCGGAGACGTAGCCAGCAGAATCACAGCTTGGGCAAGAACGATTCTAGCCTCCGGTAATCCCAGAGTAAGGGCTGCATCCGTGCAGGCTTTCACAATGGTGATTGCCTGGGGATTAGCAAGCCCGATATCCTCAGATGCGATGACCAGAAGTCTTCTGTTAACCGAGATCAGATCTCCACCCTTAAGAAGCATCGCGAGATATAGAAGTGCCGCATTTTCGTCGCTTCCCCTGATAGATTTTTGAAAAGCACTTAATAGATCGTAGTGATAATCTCCATCCATATCAAAGTTTATGATTTTTTTCTGTAGAAGCATTTCCACATCTTCCTGACTGATTTCTATAGTTTCCTGATTCACTCTTTCTTTGGAAAGAAGCAGAAGTTCTAAATTATTGATTGCTTTTCTCATATCACCATTGGCAAGGCTGGCTATAAACTCCATCGAAACTTTAGTGATGAGAATTTCCTTTAAAGCATTTTCTTCCTTGTAATATGTGATTGCTCTTTCCATTCCTTCCAGAATATCAATAAACTCCAATGGCTTGAACTCTACCACAATGGCTCTTGAAAGAAGCGCTTTAAAAACTGCGAAATGCGGATTTTCGGTAGTAGAACCCACCAGGACAATCTTTCCGTTTTCCATATAATCCAGCAGTACCTGCTGATTTCGTCTATTAAACAAATGAATTTCATCAATGTATAATAATAAGCCTTTTTGCCCCATGAACATATTCACTTCTTCTAAAGCATTTTTCACATCCTTCAAAGAGTCTGTGGAAGCGTTAAGACTTATAAACTTTCTGTCGGTCAAGTCCGCCAGGAGTCTCGCTACTGTTGTTTTTCCTATACCTGGTGGTCCATAGAAAATCATATTCATGAGACTTCCGCTTTTCACCATACTTGATAAAAGTTTTCCATCTCCGATCAGATGTTTCTGACCTAATACTTCATCCAGATTTTTAGGTCTTAATTTACTTGCTAAAGGTTCCATTTTTTACACCACCCAACTAAAATTATACCACGTTTTTGAATTTTTCCTCTCTATCCTTCCTAAGAGATGCTATAATTAATCGAGGTATGGTGATAACATGGAAACTAAATATATTATTGGACTTTTAGCAGGTCTGTTTATCTACATCGGTATTGTTTCTGGTCTTTATCTTGTTTATAAACCTAACATCGAGCATCAGAGAGAACAGTTTAGAAAGGTGAAAGAGGCAAGACGTAAAGCAAAAGAAATGGCTGATGAAGCAAAAAAATTCCAGCAGGAGCACGACAAAGAATCTGAACCAATAGAAGACGAC
Source organism: uncultured Proteiniclasticum sp. (assembly GCA_964643785.1). GTDB lineage: Bacteria > Bacillota > Clostridia > Clostridiales > Clostridiaceae > Proteiniclasticum. Next base: position 21,312 of record CAZXUT010000027.1, on the reverse strand, counting down.
AAGGACAAAGAAACCTGAGAGATGCATAAGTATCTCTCAGGTTTCTACTGTTATAAGCTTTTTATTACTTTCATGAATTCTACTTTTTTTCTCTCGCTTTTTTTGCTGCTTTAAGAAACTCACCATTGGCAATATGGACGATGGACTCGCCGAGATACTTAGGCATTTTATCAGGTGACACCAAGGACAACCTTTTTATCGGTGTATGCATGAACATGGCCTGCACCACTTTATATGCATTGTCTTTTTCACTCTTCACTCCGCTGGCATCTGCGAGCATTTTATTCAGAATTCTCATGATGATTTTCATCTGCAATGAATTCCTCATCTCGTATAGAGAATTATTGACTGTGTAGGGTTTACCGATCACAGTCTCCTTCATCTTTATCCCTTTCAGCTTCTCAAAATCACTTTGAGATGGTTTTCCTTTTGGACTGATATAGAATTCAGGTATAGAAGTTTTCTCCTTCACAATACCACTTGTTTTTATCTCTACGGATAATCTGAGATCTCGAGAAGATGATCCGATATGGATCTGATATTTACCTTCATAAAGCACCTCTTTTTCAAGATCAAGATCATACTCATGAAAATCTTCAGCGCTTAGCTCCATCTGAACAAGTTTCTCTTCTCCTGGTTTCAATGAAGTCTTTAGAAATCCCTTAAGAGATTTCACAACCGAGTATCCCTTCTGATTCATCCTCTGCAGATATAACTGAGAAATCTCTTTTCCTTCCATTTCTCCTATATTACGGATTGTAAATGAAATAGTCACATTTTCCTTATCATCACTGTGTATTTCGTTGCGAGAAACCCTAAGATTCTCATAACGAAACTCTGTATAAGATAGTCCATGTCCGAAAGGAAACAGAACCTCTTTGTCTGCTTTATCATAGTAGCGATATCCAACGTAGATTCCTTCCCTATATCCAACCTGGTATTTTTCAATCCCATAGAAATCTGATGTTACATGATCCTGGTAGTGGACTGGCATTGTTTCAGGCAATTTTCCCGAAGGGCTGTAAGCACCAGTTATTATATCTACGGCTGCTTCTCCACCTGCCTGGCCTGTCAGGTATAAATAAAGGATTGCACCTACATCATGAACCCATGGCATCTCCACAGGCGCACCCGCATAGAGCAGTACCACTACGTTTTTATTCTTCTTCACCAGCTGTTCAATCAGATCATTCTGCTGCTTAGGGAGTCTCATGTGTTCCCTGTCAAATCCCTCTGACTCATACTCGTCAGGAAGTCCTGCCGCAAACAGTATCACATCATCTTCTTTGATGTCAGAAAGTATTTCATTCTGCAGATTAGCGCTGTCATCATCATCATTGAGCGAATACCCTTCAAAAAATGTATGCTCCATATTTTTCTCTTTGAGTCCATCAAGAAGAGATGTCACTTTATACGGATTGATATGCGAGCTGCCAGCCCCCTGATACCTTGCTTTTTCTGCCAATGCTCCTACAACAATAAGTCTTCCTGCTCTGTCGCTGTTAATAGGTAGAAGGTTCTGCTCGTTTTTAAGCATAACGATTGACTCCCTGGCTATTTTCCTGGCCAGCTCATGATGCTTTTCGATATCCACTGCAATTTTACTTACTACACCATGTTTTAACAGCATATCATCTCTATTTTTCTGCGTTTTGAATACCAGATCCAATATTCGGTCCACCGCCTGATCCACAAGCAGCTCATCCAGCTTTTCAGTCAATACTGCTTCTTTGACTTCCTCATCATAATATGAGGCACCACCGGGCATTTCCAGATCAAGTCCTGCTTTTAGCGAAGCTACCTTATCATTCATCGCAGACCAGTCTGTCACGATAACGCCTTCAAACCCGAATTTATCTCTCAGTACTTCCTTCAGTAAATATTCATGCTCACATACATAGACTCCATCAACTAAATTATAAGAACCCATCACCGTATAGGGTTTACCCTCTTTGACCGGACCTTCAAAAGCTTTAAGATATATGTCGTGCATCGCTTTTTTATCTACAAGGCTGTCTGATTTCATTCTGTTGCTTTCCTGATTGTTTAGTGCAAAATGCTTGAGACTCGTTCCAACGCCCATAGACTGCACACCTTTAATCCATGCCGTTCCCATCTTGGATGATAGATAAGGATCTTCTGAAAAATATTCGAAATTTCTCCCACAAAGAGGATTTCTTTTGATATTCACGCCTGGTCCAAGAACAACCTGTACATTCTGACAAAGTGCTTCATAACCGATTGCTTTACCCATTTCAAACAGAAGCTCCTCATCAAAAGAAGCTGCACTAAGGCATGCAAGCGGAAAGCAGGTGGAAGAATTGCTCTTGTTTATTCCTAGATGATCCTGCCCCTCCTCCTGATGTCTGAGTCCATGTGGACCATCGCTGAGCGTAATCTTTGGAATATCTAAATGTCTTACTTCTTCAGTTCTCCAGTTATCCTTCCCGGAAGTAAACTTTATTTTCTCTGTAAGTGTCATCTGATTGATCAGGCTCTGGTATTTTAACACAGAACTCCCCCCCTTAAACAAACTATATCAATGTGCCTTACTTAATCTACTCTGAAGTTCCAGAAGAGACAATTGCCCTGGGGCGGATGGATTATGCACTGGTGCAAAAGTTATACAGGACCTCGAATTCTTCCAGTCATATCTCGAGCGTTTTCCAAGATTTCCCATTGAAATCGCTATATGAGGTATCTGGAGCACTTGACTCGCCTTACAAGAAGCATTCATCAATCGATCTGCGTCAAGCTCCGTTTTTGCATAAGTGGCAATCTTAGCCAGATCGGCCCCCATTTTTTCCTGAGTTCTTAAAATGCCCAGTAAAGTATCCTCATCAGGAGTCTCTTTAAAGTCATGCCAGGATAACAGTACCTTGGTTCCTCGTTTCTTCGCCTGCTTCATCAGATTACGGTACTCATTGAGGTTTTCCTCATTCTGATCCTCTCTGAACCAAAACATTTCAAGGTCAATGATTTCAGCTCTACTTTGTTCAATCACTTCTTTTCGAAGTGTAATAAGATCATTTTCCTCTATAGAGGTCTGACCCCCTTCTTCCATCCGTCGATAAGTGAAAAGAAGTGGTTCAGACGGAAAAGCTTCTTTAATCAGATTGATACATGCACTTACAGTGTCAAAAAGTCTATCTGTGAAAAAGAAATAATCCGCTCTCCACTCAATGAGGCTGAACTCTTTCCCGCCAAGAAATTCCAAGTCATCTTCCAGCTCTTTGATCGTTCCTGATGTCAAGGTAACACACAAATTAAACGAACTATCGTCTAAGAGAACTTTACCTGTTTTCAGCGGCTTCATGTTCATTCTCCTCGTCTTTTCCATTGTAGAAATCATCAATATTATAAAGAGCATCAAAAACAAATTTTTTGCCATTCTTCTTCAATCTCATAATTGAGCAGTTATAAATTTCAATGTTGAAGAAAGAATCCACATCATGAGAAAATACATGAGAAAAAATAGTCTTCATGGTTCCGCCATGACAGACCACAAGAACATTCTCTCCATTTTTATATTTCTTCTCAAGTTCATCCAGAAAAGACACAATTCGATTCTGAAAGTCGAAATGACTTTCTCCACCTCCAGGCTTGTAATGAAGCCAATCTTCATTCCACTCCACAAAGAGATCCGGATTATTCTCATGCAAGAGACGATATTCTAATCCTTCCAGATCTCCCAGATGTCTTTCATCCAGTCTATCGTCTGAAACTGCAACGCTCAGATTGTAACCCATGCTCTCCAGTGTCTCGTGGGTCCTGACCAGCGAAGAAACAAAAAAAGCATCCGGAATAAAACCCATATTACTTATGATTTCGCCAGCTCTTCTGGCTTGTTCTTTTCCTCTTTCTGTAAGATTATAATCACTTGAACCATACATGAGCTCCAAAACATTCGCTTCAGACTCACCATGGCGCACAAATAGTATTTCCACTTTATACCTCCTCGTATAAGAATAGGGAAAAGCGAACTTTTCCCCATTTCCACTTTATTCTTTTGTTATCAGGTATTTTTTATCGAAAAATCCGATTAATTTTTCCAGGGCTTTTATTAGTATAGCCTCTTCTTTGTCATTCAATGTTTCAATGACACTGCTGATCATATCGCGGTGGAATGTATCATGCATTTTTTTTGCATCTATACCTTTTTCAGTGAGTTCCACGAGAACAACCCGCTTATCTTCTTCTGTCCTTTTTCTCACTAAATATCCTTTTTTAATCAGCTTATCAACACCAGTTGTCAGCGTGCCCATTGTGATATTCAGATCACGTGAAACTTCAGTCATGGTTCTAGGCCTCTCATCACCGACGGCGTGAATTGTATGCATTTCAGTAATGGTCAGATCACTTCCGCGATCACGAAGTGATTTCTGCTCAATTTCTAAGATATCATGGAAAAGATCTACTAACAGTTCATTTAGTATTATCTTACTCTGGTTGATATGGGTCACCTTCTTCCTGTTTATCTCTATTCATCTATCACATAAGACTCTTTTTCTATTCTTATAATAGCATATTTCTAGTCCGATATCATCAGCAAGCTTGATTGCTTCATCAAAGTTTCGACCAATATCTTCTGCTATGTGGGCATCAGAGGCTAGTGTCACATATCGCCCACCATTTTTATGATATCCTTTATAAACACTTTTAAAAGAATGATAAACTTCCCCTTTAAGTGGTCTTTTGAGGTTCATTTCCAGTGTTACATCCTGGCTGACCATTGCTTTAAAAAGATCATCAAATTCTTTCTCATAGTCTTCATAACGAAGTTCTCTGAATCCTGAGTACCGGGTTGGGTAATCAAAATGAGCCAAGGAGTCGATAAAAGAGCTATCGAGAATCATCTCTTTCGCATACTTCAGATAGGATGTATAAAAAACTCTTTCATCCTGCTCTTTGAAATATTTACGTGAAGACAGATTGATTCCTGCCATAGTATGAAGTGAACCGATCACAATATCAAAACTGTATTTATTTTGGATTTCTTTAAGTTTATTTGAATAAATCTTATCAAGTCCCAGTTCAATACCCATAAGATAGGTATCGCTGCGATACTTCTCGTAACGACTGAAATATTCATCCACATCGAAATCTATCGGGAAGCCGCCTACCTCCATGTAATTCAGATCCTTGTGTTCTGTAGTGATTACACCGATATTTTTAGCTTTGGCTTCTTCTAGAATCTTTGTGATCTGCTCACTGGAATCAAATGAAAGTTCCGTGTGCATGTGTGTATCAAAAATCATTTGTTTATCATCCTCTATTATAAATCATCTTTTGTATATGAAGTTACAATCTCTCCATAGAAAATTTCATGGTAATCTCCGTCCATATAGCTTGTCACATCAACATCTCCACGAAGCATTTTAGGGTCTACCTTATGATTGTATATAATCTTACATTCATAAAAAATGTTTGCTTCTTTTACAACAGGTGTTTCCATGGTTTTCGCTTTATATTGCGTAAGATTCGCTTCTTCCCATTTGTTCGCATCTCTGCCTGATAGGCTACCTACTTTATTAAGGGCTTTCTTCATCGTTGAGGTTGTTGGAATGGATACTGTAAATTCACTATTGTCCTGTAATAATTCATGATTGTGTCTTGAATTTCTTACTAGGATCGTAAAAACAGGACGACCCCATTCAAAGCCGATATTTCCCCAGCTAATTGTACTGACATTAACTTCGTCACCCTTTTTCACTGTCAGAAAAGCTCCCTGTCTATGCAGGTACTTGATGCTCTTGTCCAGATATCTGATAAATTCTACTGCCATAATTCATTTCCCTCCAATTTTAATTCTGTCTCTATTATACCTTATATTAAATCAATTGTGTAAAATTTATAATTATTAATAAAAAATCTACAATTCTCTCCATATTCTTCTATTGTTTCGCATGAATTCTCTCGTTCTAATTCTCGCCAGATACTGTTTCATATTCCCAATCGATAATTCCACCGAAATCATATATTTTCTGATAGCCCATGGCCACTAATTCTCTTGCAGCCTGATTGCTTCTGCTTCCACTTCTGCAATAGATCAGATATGTTTCATTTTTATCCTTGAGAAGTTCTTCCGCTTTTTCAGGTATGGTATCCAAAGTCAACAGGACGGCACCTTCGATATGTGCCTCCAGATATTCCTCCTTCGTTCTCACATCCACAATAGTGACCTCTTCGTCATCCATCATCTTCTTTGCTTCTTCAGCAGAAATGACCTGAACAGTCGCCTCAGTGATGTTCTCCTCTTCAGGCGTTGGCGCTTCTGCACTGCATCCGACAGTAAGAAATAGGGTTAGTGCAGCTGCTGATATAAGTATGTTTCTGAATTTCATCGTTCTTCTCCTCATTTTTAATAAATTTTATCCTTATGTTCAAAAGAGACTGGACGCAAAATGCCCAGCCTCTTTTTTCTATTCTTCTTTACGAACTGCCTCTTTTAAAGTATGCCATGCAAGCACCGCACATTTAACTCTTGCAGGCAGATTTGAAATACCCTGAAGTATGGATGCTTCGTCGAGCACATCTTCAAGATAATCAATATCATTGATTTCCCTTTTGATCATTCCCAGAAAAATCTCAATGATCTCCATGGCTTCTTCTACTGTTTTACCAGTCAGAAGATCTGTCATCATCGATGCTGATGCCTGACTGATTGAACATCCATGGCCAGTATAAGCTAAGTCTTTGATGATTCCATCCTCAATCTTTGCTTCAACCGTGATATCATCACCGCAGCTTGGATTATGGCCTCTCTCCTTATGCGTATACCCTTCGATTTCTCGTCTGTTTTTTGTATCTCTGTTATGTTCCAGAATTACCTCAGTGTATAAATTACCTAGATTCATATCCCATCCACCTCCTGACTTCTTTCAGGTTATCCACCAATGCGTCTACTTCATTTTTTGTATTATAAAATGCAAAACTGGCTCTAGAGCATGTATGAACCTTCATGAAATGAAGAAGTGGCTGAGCACAATGATGTCCTGCTCTGATTCCTACACCATAATTATCTAAAATCATGGACACGTCATGAGGATGAATATCCTCTACAACAAAACTGATCACCGCACCTCTAAGATGCATATCTTTTGGTCCCACAATCTTTATATACGGAAGCTCCTTCAGTCTCTTTAACGCATACTCAGTAAGTTCCATTTCTCTCTGATGGATTACATCAAAGCTGATCTCATGTATATAATCAATTGCTGCGCCTAGAGAGACAACACTTTCAATTCCTTGTGTTCCAGCCTCAAACTTGAATGGCAGTTCATTGAACGAGGTTTCCTGCTCACTGACATATTCGATCATGTCTCCACCGTACAAAAATGGCTCCATTTTCTCCAGTATCTCTTCTTTGCCATAGAGTACACCGACACCAGTGAGACTGTACATCTTGTGTCCTGAAAAAACATAAAAATCGCAATCCATCTTCGAAACGTCAACTGGCATATGGGCTACTGCCTGAGCACCATCAATAAGAACCTTAGCCCCTACTGCATGACCTCTTTCTATGACCTTGTCCACAGGAAAAATACTTCCCAGAACGTTGGACATATGGGTACAGGCAACTATTCTTGTCTTCTGATCAATTTTCTGAAGTTCTCCAAGTGGAAGTCTTCCATCCGCATCCACATACATATAAACAAGGTGTGCCCCTGTTTTTTTAGCAATCTGCTGCCATGTCACTAGATTAGCATGGTGCTCTGCAATGGTAATCACAATCTTGTCATCTGGATTCAGGTTTTCCAGAGCATAACTGTAAGCCACGAGATTAATTGCTTCTGTGGCATTTTTAGTGAAAATGATTTCCTTTGTGCTTTTTGCACCTATAAAGCTTCTGACCTTTTCTCTTGTATTTTCAAAAGCTTCTGTTGCTCGCATGCTAAGGGCATGAGAACCCCTGTGGGGATTCCCGTTAGCCTCATGATCATATCTGATGACCGCACTCAAAACCTGTTCAGGCCTTTGTGAGGTCGCAGCACAATCAAGATAAATTATCTTATTGCCATTGATTTCCTGGTTCAATATTGGAAAATCTTCTCTGAAATCTCTCAAATTACTCACCTACTAATTCTTTTTCCACCGCTTCTAGAATTATATTCTTTATTGATTCAACCGGAATCAGATCAATGATTGGTCTGATATGAGATTCAATGATGATCTTCTTGGCCTCTGACTCACTCATTCCTCTGGACATGATATAGAATAATTTCTCCTCATCAATCTGTCCATTGGAAGCTGCATGATTTCCTATTACGTCATCTTCTCTGCATAGCAGTAGCGGAATCGCATAAGACTTCACCTTAGGGCTGAGAAGGATTGTAAATTCCTCTTCATTTCCTTCGGAGTGCGTTGATCCCTTTTTGAAATCCAAGGTTCCTCTGAAGGCTTTCTTCGACTTGTCCTTAAGGGCTCCTTTGAAGATCATGTCTGAATTGGTTCTTTTGCCGAAGTGATTCATGTGATGCGAAAGATCTAATACTCTTTCTCCGAATCCGAGATATACACTCTTGACGTGACCTTCAGATTCATCACCTAATAGATCTGTCATGTAGTTCACAACCGCTTCTTTACCACCAATTTCAACTGAAATGTAGTTCACTTTACCGGTTTCAAGTACAGTCGAGTATCTTGACTCCAGATGTCTTGAAAGAGAATTGAGCCTCTGTATCTTGATGATATTTAGCTCTGCTCCTTCTGCAACACTGATTTTATTCAGTATATTTGAAAATGTCTCTGAATCGTCGGATGAATAGTCCATGATCATATTCATCTTGGATCCTTTTTCTAGAACAATCACGTTCTTTTCTATTAGTGTGCTGTTTTCTCTTCCAAGTTCATGTGTAATATGAAGATTCTGTTCTTCATTCTCTTTCACGTGAATAAAAAGACCCGCATTGTGATTTTCCTCTACCATACTCACCATGCGTGCATTTACGCCCTTGAAGTCCGCTGATAAAGGCAGGTCTTCATTGGTCAGACTTTTATACCCTTCACCTTCCAGTGATTTGTAGGTGTACTCAGTATTCAGGCTGACTTCCACAGTCTCAAGAAGCAGCTCATTTGCCTTAACCCACCTAAAACTTAATCTAGGCAGGACATTATATGATTCTTTTATTGCGCTCATTAATCCACCTCTATCCTATCGTTCCTTCAAGTTCCAATGTGATCAGATTATTCATTTCAACAGCATATTCCAGTGGCAATTCCTTGGATATAGGCTCTACGAAACCTCTGACGATCATTGCTTTAGCTTCTTCTTCTGAAATTCCTCTGGTCATCAGATAGTAGATTGCTTCTTCTGATATTCTTCCGATTTTTGCTTCATGTCCCAGATCCACATCATCGTTATTGATGTCAATAACAGGAATCGTGTCTGATCTTGAAATATTGTCTAGCATCAGTGATTCACAGGTAACAGTGGATTTAGATCCATGGGCATTAGGAGCTACTCTAAGAAGTCCTCTATAGATCGCCTGTCCACCGGATTTTGAGATGGACTTTGAATTTACAGTGGAGGTTGTGTTTGGTGCGGCATGAACAACCTTACATCCGGTATCTAGAACTTGTCCTTTTCCGGCAAAAGTTACGCCTGTAAATTCTGCTCTTGCACCTTCTCCTCTAAGTATACTCATAGGATAAAGCATGGAGACCTTGGATCCGAAAGATCCTGATACCCATTCAATAGTACCGTTCTTATCTACAACAGATCTCTTTGTATTCAGGTTATACATATTCTTTGACCAGTTTTCAATGGTTGAATATCTTAATGTGGCATCTTCCTTGACATAAAGCTCAACAGCTCCAGCATGAAGATTATTCACAGAATACTTAGGTGCTGAACATCCCTCTATGAAGTGGCAATGTGCACCTTTTTCAATGATGATCAGTGTATGTTCAAACTGTCCGGCTCCTGGAGCATTTAATCTGAAATAGGACTGAAGTGGAATATCCAGCTTCACACCTGCAGGTACGTATACAAAGGACCCACCTGACCAGACTGCACCATGTAGAGCGGCAAATTTGTGGTCTGTATTAGGGATAAGCTTCATAAAGTACTGTTTTACAATATCCTCATACTCCACGAGAGCAGTTTCGATGTCTGTATAAACAACACCCTGCTTTGTAAGCTCTTCCTTGATGGAGTGATATACGACCTCAGAGTCATACTGCGCTCCTACTCCTGCAAGTGACTTTCTTTCAGCTTCAGGGATTCCTAAACGCTCGAAAGTATCCTTGATTTCAGCAGGAACATCATCCCATGATGTATTCATATTTTTCGACTTAGGTTTTACATAAGTCACAATATTATCGATGTCAAGATCTGATATATCCGGCGCCCAAGTTGGGACATCCAGCTGATGGTATATCTTTAAGGATTCCAGTCTAAATTTCAGCATCCATTCTGGTTCATTCTTTTTACTGGAGATTTCTCTGATGATATCTTCAGTTAATCCTGATTCCGCCTTATAGTCGTACTCGAAATCATTTTTGACATCATATACGCCTCTGTCCAGATCTTCTATAAAAGTTTTATTTCTTTTTTCCATTCTGTTTCACCTTTCGCTTCCCTGTACTTAATATATCCGTTCTTTTCTATTTCTCTTGCAAGGGATATATCTCCAGTCTCGACGATCTTACCATCTACCATTACATGCACAACATCAGGGTTAATATAGCCAAGTATGTTGTTGTGGTGGGTGATAATTACAATAGCGTTATCTTTACTCTTGAAGTCCATTACACCCTTAGATACAATCTTGACTGCATCCACGTCTAAACCTGAGTCCGTTTCATCTAGGATTGCAAGCTTCGGATTAAGAATTCTCATCTGTAGAATTTCGTTCTTCTTCTTTTCTCCACCTGAGTAACCCATATTCAAGTATCTTTGCGCATAAGAGCGATCTATATCAAGTTCTTTCATCTTCTCAGTAAGTTCTTTCTTAAACTGTATTGCTTTCACAGGCTTTTCAGTAATCTGTGCTTTCGCTGTTCTTAGAAAATTCTCTACTGTGATTCCAGGTATTTCCTGTGGAGCCTGGAAAGATAAGAATATTCCTTTTTTTGCTCTTTCATTCACAGTGATTTCTGTGATATCCTCGTTTTCAAACAGGATGTTCCCTTCAGTAACTATGTACTTCGGGCTACCCATGATGACGTTTGCCAGAGTGGATTTTCCCGCTCCGTTTGGTCCCATGATTACATGTACTTCACCTTTGTTTACTACAAGGTCAAGACCTTTTAGGATTTCTGTTTCATTAACTTGGCTTTTCAAGCCAGTTATTCTTAATAATTCTGCCATTCTAACTCTCCTTCAATTCTGAGCATTTTAATCTGATATTACCTGTTTCATTTTAACCTTTATAAGTAATAGAGTCAACAAGGTAAACACATTTTATTTCATTAAATTTGATTGATAAAAAAAGCAAAAAGCCTGAGATACAACACTTCTCGACTTTTTGCGATTGTACAATTTAATTTATTGCTATTAGTACAGCGGATGCTTTTTACACAGAGCTGCTACTTTTTCACGTAGTTCTGTTAAATCTTCATCTCTATGACTGATCGCATAATCAAAATACTCAACAATGATTTTGATCTCCTCTTCCTTGAATCCTCTGGTTGTCACCGCAGCGCATCCCATCCTTAGACCTGATGTGACAAATGGACTTCTTGTTTCGAAAGGAATTGTGTTTTTATTCGTCGTAATACCAATGGTATCAAGTAGTTTTTCAGCATCTTTACCAGTAATATCTTTATTGTTCAGATCAACTAATATAAGATGATTGTCTGTACCACCGGAAACAAGTCTGTATCCTCTTGCTGTGAGCTCTTCCGCTAGAACTCTTGTGTTCTTGATCACCTGCTCCATATAGACCTTGAAGTCATCGCTCATGGCTTCCTTGAAGCAGACCGCCTTCGCTGCAATGACATGTTCCAGTGGCCCGCCCTGCATGCCAGGAAAAACGGACTTATCCACCGCTTTCGCATGTTCAGCTTTACAGAGAATTGCTCCTCCTCTAGGACCTCTAAGTGTTTTATGGGTGGTCGTTGTAACAAAATCAGCATAAGGTACCGGACTCATATGATGCCCTGTCGCGATTAATCCTGCTATGTGTGCCATATCCACCAGGAGATAGGCATTCACCTCTTTAGCGATTTCTGAAATCTTTTCGAAGTCTATTTTTCTTGGATACGCGGATGCGCCTGCAACGATCATTCTTGGTTTTTCTTTAATAGCCATGTCTCTTAAAGCCTCATAGTCGATTGTTTCAGTTTCACGATCTACACCGTAAGAAACAAAATTATATAGCTTTCCTGAGAAGTTTACAGGACTTCCATGAGTCAGGTGTCCTCCATGAGATAAATCCATGCCCAAAATCTTGTCACCAGGTTCAAGGACGGCCATGTATACTGCCATATTGGCTTGTGAGCCAGAATGAGGCTGTACATTTGCATGTTCCGCTCCAAATAACTCCTTCATTCTTTCAATTGCTAAGGTTTCAATTTTATCCACTACATGGCAGCCACCATAATATCTTTTGTTTGGATAGCCTTCAGCATATTTATTTGTCAATGCAGTCCCCATTGCTTCCATTACGGCTTTTGATGTAAAGTTCTCAGATGCAATGAGTTCAATGTTATATTCCTGTCTCTCTTCTTCTTCTTCTATGAGATTAAAAATCTCCTGGTCTACGTTTTTTAAATACTTACTGTCCATTTTTACCCCCTATTATTTGACCGATGACAGCTTATTGCTGTCCGTATGTTTTTATCATAACAATCCAAAGAGTTTTTGTATATTAAAAATGCCCTGAAAATATACGATTTATCATCCTTTAGGAATTCAGCAAAATATGTAATGGTTTTCTCAAAAAAATAAACCTATAGTGATGAATCTAATTCCAGCGGTTCTCGTTTATTAATCAAAGATATTTGCAAACTGTTCGATGATGATAACGTTTCCTCAATTCTCACCTATTTCAATACGTTCTCCCTTCCTCTATAATGAAAAGAGACAAATAGAAATTTAGGAGCATATTTTATATGGATAACAGAAGATTAATCAAACTCGCGACCTTAGCGGGACAGATTATCCTCGAGTCGGGTGGAGAAATTTATCGAGTCGAAGATACAATAACTAGGATACTGAATTCATATGACATTAAAGATGCAGAGAGTTTTGTAACGCCTACAGGAATAATGGTCTCCCTTACAGATATGGAAGGAAATGTTATATCATTGATCCGCAGGGTTTCAAAAAGCACTGTTGATCTTGAAAAAGTGGCGATGGTGAACTCCTTATCAAGAGAACTGATGTTTATGCCACTTCCTCTTAATGATCTTGAATTAAAGCTTCATGAGATATCCGATAAAGAGCCCTATTCCATAAAATTTCAGCTCTTGATGGCAGCTATGTGCGGCTTCTCTTTCACATTTCTTTTTGGAGGCAGCTTAATAGATGCAGTGATTTCATTGTTTATCGGAATTACTATAAGACTTCTTCAGCTTGGGACAAGAGAACTCAAATTGAATGCCATTTTCATCAATATCATCGGTGGTGCATTGGTCGCAGCTCTTGTAACATTTTCTACAAAAATCATCCCTTATGAGACGAACCAGGATATCATCATCATTGCATCTATCATGCTTCTTGTTCCTGGTGTAGCTTTTACCAACGGCATCAGAGATACACTCATGGGAGATTATCTTTCAGGTGTATCCAAGGGTATGGAAGCATTTCTGATTGCTGTCGGTATTGCAATCGGTGCAGGTTTCGGTCTTGCTGTATTAGGAGGTCTATAATATGCTGTTACAAATAATTATGGCCTATATGGCTTCGCTGAGCTTTGCATTCATTTTCAATCTCAATAAAAGAACAGCATTTTTATCCGCTATTGGAGGTTCTATCGGCTGGCTCTTTTACAGTCAGAGTCTGTTATTCTTCCATGATAATAATATCGCCTATTTACTCGGTGCAGTCGCTCTGTCTTATTATGCCGAAATCATGGCACGGAAGACCAGAACACCTGTAACAAGCTATATTACTCCTGCGCTGATTCCACTCGTTCCAGGAAGCGGGCTTTATAGAACTATGCTTGAATCCATAGAGGGGAATTATAGTGAAGCTCTGCATGAAGGAATCACTACTATTCTGGCGTCAGGTGCTCTTGCCATAGGAATTCTTATGGTCTTCACCCTGATCAAAATCTACTACCTCATAAAAAGGAGTCTTATTCATGAAGCGAACTAAACTTGTTTATGCGAACCGCAATGAAGATATAGAAGAAAAGGTGAAAGAGACGATGCACAAGTATCACATCAGACAAGAGGCTCTTATCGAGATTAAGTACTCGGAAAAAGACAGCAGAAAAAACGCACTTATTATATACAACAACAGATAACAAGGAGGACCACTTTTGAAAAATATAAACACCATCCTATTCGACTTAGACGGAACATTACTTTCCATCAACATGAAAGACTTTGAAGATATTTATTATAAAAGTCTCTCCGACTACTTTAAGAATATCATTCCACCAGAAAACTTCATGAAAATCCTCTATTCATCAGTGATAGCCATGGTTAAAAATACGGAATATCGCACAAATGAAGAAGTATTTATGGATTCTATGAAGTCCTTTGTAAAAGATGATTTTGAGTTGTATTCTGAAATGTTCAGTAAATACTACGAGAATGACTTCCACATTCTGAAAGAAGCAGTTCTTGATACAACAGAAATGCAGGAAGCCACAAAGATCTTTAAAGATAAAGGCTACAATCTTGTGATTGCAACAAATCCGCTTTTCCCAAAAGAAGCTATCGAGAAAAGAATCGAGTGGAGCGGTATAGTACGAAATGACTTTTCTTATGTGAGCTATTTTGAGAAGAACCACTTCTGTAAACCTAATATTGAATATTATGAAGAGATTCTTGAAAATATCCAGAAACGACCTGAAGAATGCATGATGGTAGGCAATGATGCCCTTGAGGATCTTGTTGCAGGGAAACTTGGTATAACCACTTACTTGGTCACTGATCATCTTCTCAATAGAAATAACATTGAAATTGTGGCAGATCATGTGGGAGACTATAAAGAGTTTCTCGAATTTGCACAGAATATGCCCTCTATCAATAACAATAAACAATAAGCATATAGCATAAAAAGAAGCCTGAACAATTTAGTTCAGGCTTCTTTCTATTTGGGTTTTTAATGAAATTATCTTTTTCTTACCATACCTATGATCCAAAGTAGAATCAGTGCACCACCGATTGCAACTATGAAACTCCAGATGTTAAGTCCTGTTGCTGGCCCTAGTCCAAGTAGACCTGCTACCCATCCACCGATGAATGCACCGATGATACCGACAATGATGTTTGCAAAAATTCCCATTCCTGCATCTTTGCCTGCGATCATGCTAGCAATCCAACCGGATATACCACCAAGGATTAACCATACGATTATATTTGTTACTTCTGGCATAAAATAATACCTCCTATAAAAAAATTTGTCTTAAACCAACTTTGTCTAAACTAATATGTTAGTTCTTGTCGTTATTATATCTTCGAACCATAGTGATAGTCAACGGCTAGAAGTCCCTATTTTCAACTGTTCTCACAATGTTCTAGAGTAATATTTATTTGAATTAAACTATTCATAATTGTAAAAGAAAGTACATACTTTAATCACAGTGTTGTCACACTCTAGTTATATCTAGTACATTTATTAACAATCTTTAATTGAGAAAAACGAGATGTTTTTCACGATCAATCTTGTTTATTCAGAGAAATCTGTTTTAAACCATCGAAAGAGAGTAAAGGAAATCAGGATGAAGGCGGTATAGATCAGAGTAAATGACCAGGTGAATCCAGTTAAAGATTCAAAAATTCCTGTCATTAAGTTGATCGGTTGTGCTATATCCCAGCTGTTGAATCGGAGAAATCTCCCTATAAATACCCCAAAGCTTGCAATGCTCGAAATGAGAACAATAACAACGCCCGATACAAGACGCCCTTTACGAATTTTAATAAAGTCATAGAACCTGCTAAGGGATTCCAAGCCGATCATAAGCGCATAAAAAGCACCCAGACTTATGACAAGGAGCTTGCTCCACTTAAAAATATCCATTGAATACCTGGTACCATCAAGTCCTGAATAGAGCTCCACGGGAATTGACCAGATCATCTGATCATTAGAGAGATGTATGAAATCAGTAATCATATAGATCGCATTCGGAAAAAACATAATCCATAATAAAAGATATAGAATCATCTTCCACTTCTTTCCAGAGCGCAATCCCCGATTCATGAAAACCAGGGGTAAAGAAGCAAGGATGATGTTCCAGACCAGCATTATAAACAGAAAACTCCCTGATTTCAGAAATAGCATCAGGCTGATTCCTGCATATATAACAATGAATAAACCAATTTTTCTATATTGTTTCAAATGAATTCCCTCCGCTTAACTATTTCATTTATTATTCATTCAAGTAAAAGTACCCAATGGAGTAATTTTACAACTTTACTCCATTGGGTACACTTTTAATCTGCTTCATTAAATGTGATTATTTGTTTGTGTCAATAAATTTCCATCCATTTTTAAAGTAATCCCATCCGGATAGTATTGTAAAGAACACAGCTACATACATAGCTACTGGTGGGAATATACTGAAGAATGATTCAAGAAAAGGCACACGCTGGAATAAATCCATTAAGTACTGTTCCTGCATAGAAATCAGATTGATCAGCATTGATATGATTGCAATAATTTGAGTGGTTGTCTTGATCTTACCCCATATACTTGCTGCAATAACTACACCTTCATTGGCTGCTATAGTTCTCAGTCCAGAAACTGCAAATTCTCTTGCAATAATTACTACAGCTATCCATGCGCCAATCAGATTATACTCAACAAGAGCTACAAGTGCAGAAGTCACCAGCAGTTTATCTGCTAGAGGGTCCATGAACTTTCCAAAATTGGTAATAAGATTATCTCTTCTAGCAATCTTTCCATCAAGATGGTCAGTATATGCTGCGATACTAAATATTATAGTCGCTATTGTGACATTATACGGAATCTGGCCTACTGATATGAAAATCAGAAAAATAGGCACTAAAATCATTCTAAACAACGTCAGTTTATTTGGTAAATTCATATTATCCACTCCAAATCGCTTATATTCGCTTACAGTTTATTTTAAAATAAAAGTGTGTGTATTATCTACAACAATATCTTCTCATATTCTTCTGTTTTTCACAAGAAGAACTAATCTTCCAAATCAAATTCATTTAGTAGTACTTGTCTTGGTTTCGATCCGTCTCTTTCCGAAATAACGCCACGATCCTCCAGTTCGTCCATAATCCGTGCAGCACGATTATATCCGATACGCATCTTTCTCTGCAGGAAAGATGTGGATGCCTGCTGATTCTCTACAACCACTCTCACGGCTTGCTTATATAGCTCATCGCTTTCATCGGACTGTTCAGAATCACCTCTTCCCTTTTCAATATGGTTGATGATGTCTTCATCATAGGAAAGCTTGTCTTTGTGCACCTTGATTCTAGATACTATTGCCTCGACTTCCTCTTCAGAAATAAAGGCTCCCTGGATTCTCTTGGGCTTCTGCTCTCCTACGGGATAGTAGAGCATGTCTCCTTTACCAAGCAGTTTCTCTGCACCACCGGAATCAAGAATTGTTCTTGAGTCTATTGCACTTGATACTGCGAAGGAAATTCTAGAAGGAATATTTGCTTTGATTACACCAGTAATTACATCAACAGATGGTCTCTGCGTTGCAATGACAAGGTGCATGCCCGCAGCTCTTGCCATCTGAGCAAGTCTTGCAATATAATCCTCTACTTCGTTCGCTGAAACCATCATAAGATCAGCAAGCTCATCTACAATAATGACGATGTATGGGAGGCTTTGCAGTTTCTTCTTTTTTGCTACTTCGTTAAACCCTTCCATATTTCTGACACCGTGTTCAGCAAATGACTGGTATCTTCTTGTCATTTCATTGACTGCCCAGTTCAAAGCACCTGCAGCCTTCTTAGGGTCCGTCACAACAGGGATAAGTAGATGCGGAATGCCATTGTACACATTCAGTTCAACCACCTTAGGATCCACCATAAGAAGCCTTACGTGCTCAGGGTCATATTTATATAGTATCGAAATAATGAGTGAATTGATGCATACACTTTTACCAGAACCTGTTGCTCCTGCAATAAGAACGTGAGGCATTTTGGATAAATCACCTACGATTACCTCTCCAGAAACATCCTTCCCTAAAGCAACTGAAATTTTCTTGGTACTCTTCTGGAACTTCGGGTCTTCAATAACCTCCCTAAGGTACACTGGTGTAGTCTCTTTATTGGGAATTTCAATCCCTACTGCTGCTTTACCTGGTATTGGCGCTTCTATTCTTACTCCTCTGGCCGCAAGTGCCAGTGCGATATCATCTGAAAGATTCACTATTCTTGATACTTTCACTCCCGCTTTGGGTTGAAGTTCGTATCTTGTTACCGAAGGCCCTTTGGAAACATTGATTACTCTTGCTTCCACACCAAAAGACATTAGTGTATCCTCAAGTTTTTTGGCGTTTTCAATAATTTCATTACGGTCTTCATTGGCAAGCATGCCTTTGATATTCTGCTTCAGTAGTGCTATTTCAGGGAATTCATACATAGGCTTTGCAAGTTCATCAAGTCCGATCTGGCTACCTTCGATCTTACCGGAATCATCCATGACTATTTTTCTTTTCTCATCTGTGATTTTAGGTTTTTCATCGTTACTGATGGCTTTCTGTTCTTTTACTGATGTAGAGTCTTCTTTTATCTTAAGAGGGATGGAATCAGTTGGATTTACTTGTGCATTTCTCCCGATGATCTGGATTTCTCTCGACATATCATCTTCTTTGGATAAAATACGTTCGAGTCCGTCGTTTTCCTTGATATCAAGATTGATAAATGGAGATTGCGTCACTTCAACTTTCTGTACTTCCACCTCTGCCTCTTCACCTTGGTTCATCATCTCCAGGATTTTCAGCTTATCTTGAATTTTTTTCTCTTCAGGATCATCTTTTTTAAGTTCTTTCTGAGCCTGAGCTTCTTCCCTTTTAACTGCCATCTTGTCTTTCGCATCTATTCTTGCCTTGTTGCTTCTTTTCAGCATGTCATAGATTGTAGTGTTGAAAATAAGAATAATTGCCACTACATATAAACAACCGGCTATGATATACGTTCCGAGTGGTCCCAGTAGGCGGTACAGAGGAACAGCCATCGATAAGCCTAATATACCCCCATGATTAATGTCATTGATATTCATCAGATTTTTCAATGTAACCATAAACCCTTCACGATGTACAGCTTCCATTCGGTTCAATGATAACAGCATCGCTGTTATCAGCACCAGAAGAAGCACCCCATAAGTCTTCTTGTTCGAGAAGATCCATGGTCTTCTAATGATAAGCGCTGTGCCCATGAGCATGAAAATAAACGGAAAAATATAAGCCATCATTCCTAGGATTGCAATGAGAATCTCTTTAATACTTTCTCCCAGTATTCCGACACTTCCAGAAACCATCGAAATAAAGGAAAAAATTCCTAAGCCTAAGAAAGCTAACCCAATTAGTTCCTGATAAAAATATTTTCTTTTTTCCTCTACTGCTTTCACTGCAGTCCTGCTTCCAGTTCTTTTTGCAGGTGCTTTTGCAGGTGTTTTCTTTCGAGTAGAAGTAGGTGTTTTTGTTTTCGTTGCAGACCCATTATTATTCCTGGTTGGGGTCCTTTTATTACTGGTTGTTTCTTTCAAGAAAACTACCTCCACAATCTCTGTATATTCGATAATACCTATATTCTACCACATTCTATACCACAATTGAAATCATCGTAATGGTACCATGACAGTGAAATAATTGACATCATTATATTTTCTCATACAGTTATGTTATACGCTATATCTCAATGCATATAAACGCATATCAGTCTTTACAACAATATGAAGCTGCCAATACGTTAACAGAGGTTATTCATTATAATCCAACGCCTCTCTACTACTGACAATGGCAAAAAATGAGGTGCTGATTAAATCCGGAATGATGACATAAGAAGAAAGACTTATGATATAATTTTATCATGAAAAGAGATGCCTTAACTTGAACAATATTAAGTCATAACCATAATTTCCAGTTATGAAATATTATCTGATAAAGGAGATTAGTATGAAAAAAGATGAGCGATTTATCAAAACATATACTCAAGGAAAGTTGAACGTAATGGAAATCTGGGTAGACAGAGAAACCGGAGTAAACTATATTTACCATGCTGCTGGATATTCAGGTGGATTGACTGTGCTTCTTGATCAGGAAGGAAAACCTGTGATTACACCGCAAATGTACCTTCCATACTAACGCATAACCTCTATACGATATCAATAAGTAATATGCTCGCTTTATGAAAGACAGTGAAAAAGAAACACTGTTCATTATAAAGGGAGCTTTCATTTTGCCTCAATGAGCAAAAACTTAAGTTCGGATACAAACCTTTCATATCAATTGCAAAAAAATATTGTTTAGTATATAAGATGGCTTCTCAGTATACAAACTGGCATCTTGAACTGCAATTTAGCCATTTTAATCCGAAACCTAATATTTTTATTGATTAACAATAAAAATATGTTATAATACAGTAAAAGAGGTGAGTAATAATGTCAAATCACAAAAATCTGCTGTCAATTATTCTTATATCAATATTCTTATTCTTCGGAACTGGATGCTCCAGTACGGATCGAGAAGATCCTTCTTCTAGCTTAGAAGATAAGTATATTGTAAAAATTATCAATAAGTCCGATGAACCCATTTCAGAAGTCCAGTTTCACCAGAATCACAGTAGCGGTGGTGGAATAAATGCTGATGGTTCTCCACTCAAATATGGCGATAGTCTGCTTTTTGATTTTGATACTCCTGATGGTGGTGCTGAGTTTTCTGTACTTGATGAGGACAAAGAAATTCTTGCTGTAAAATCTATCTCGTTCGATTTTAATGAGCAAAATGAAATGACCATCATAGTAGAGAACACTGAAAAAGGAGTTGAACTGACTGTTTCTTCTCACTAGTAGTTACTTTTATTTCTTTAAACAGCAGATGATATTACTGCGTTTTGAAGAATGGGTTTCAGTAAATTGAAAGGGGCTGTTGCAAAATAGCCTCTTTTCCATGCAGATAGATTACATTGCGGTTTCTATCTGTTTTTTTTTGCGTGAAAATTCGCATGAAATAAGAAGAACTGGCTCGTAGAGCCAGT
>CAZXUT010000026.1:0-41462 GCA_964643785.1 uncultured Proteiniclasticum sp. | reverse complement strand
TTCTGTGAGAGCAAAGAAAATAGGGTCGCTCCCTATTTTCTAGCTACTCGATTATAGTTCTGCATGAAAATTTGGTTGAAATCAGACGATATTAAAAGGGGTTCAAATAAACCCCTCTCGCTCTTATTATCTATAAAATTATTATGTAAGTTCGTTTTAAAACTACAATTTCACTTTTTTATTGTCAAAGGCTGACCACATAAAAAACCCATAAAATAATCCAATCAAAAAAGAAAATAATCCCATAAAAATGAATTCATAGATAAATCCTTCTTCATAAATAAACCTAAATGAAAAATCGTTGTTTATAAACGGATATATTAACTCAAATACAACAACTGATGCGAACCCATAGAATAACATCTTTGTTCTTACGATGTAGGACTTAGACACTTTGGATATTATTAGTTTCCATTTTTCTTTTAAATTTCCTTCTTTATACACGTAAACCATACCTCCCCATTTATCGTGGGTAGTTCTAACTATTCTTAGAATAAGACATAACCCAAGTCTTTACTTTATATGCTGTAACTCAGGGGAATAGTCAATTTTCACCACAGGTTTTAAATAGAGCCTTTTTGTCTTGCCAATTTAATTATAATTCCTCGAAATATCCTTGAAGGACTCCATTAATTCCTGAGAAGTAGTTGCTATCTTTCCATCATCATAAGTGAACACAAATGAACGCATATCCTTATCGATTAGTATCCAGTGCTCAATCCTTAGGTTTGCTGAACTAGGAGAGGATATGGTTTGCATCTTTATATCCTTATCTTGTGACCATTGAATCCATGCATTAGGAGTTTGTTTATCAAAGTCTTCTAGATTGAATTCCCCAGTGAAATACTGCCTTTCAGAAAACAGATAATTATGAACAGTACCATCAATATAAATTGTTGAGTCATTTACATATTTATCATTTTCATAAATTTGAACTGAGATACTTTCTTTGACGTCTGTTTTAAGTGTGATATCTGACAGTATCCAGTATGTAACCCCCACAATGATAAGCAACATCAAAGCATACTTAAATATTTTTCTCATAGAACCTCCCTTAACACTGCACTTTTAAACTATATTATTTATAATTGGTTATTTTTTCTTATCTGTCTGATTACGCCAACAAAATTTAAAATTAAACCTACAGTAAATAAATACATAACAAGATTAGGAATTTTTTGTTGAAGCAAAATTAGAATAATCACTATTAAAAATGAAAGAAAACACATAATAAGGCCTAATTTTGAGATGTTATTCATTCATATCCTCCTAAAATATTATTTTATAAATTATGATTCCAAAAAAAGAAACACAAGAACTTATAAGTATTTTAAAGTCGCATTTATCTACAAAAGTGTAATAGCTTCTGAATATATATTGATACTATACTAAATTTTCAACGCAGGGTTCAAACAGAGCCTAATTTAAACCAATTTTCTGTTTGAATTAGACGAATAGTTTAATGAATACTGGCCACCTTCCTTGAAAATCCTTTTCTGACACTGAAGTTTGATGAATATGCATGTATAAGATGCTGTTTGCTTTTCAAAGCTCTTTTTTTCGCTCTTGAAAACTCATGCCATTTGAACCAATACAAGAAATTGGCTTTAAATTTTGCTGAAGACTTTGAGAAGTACTACATTTTCAACATAGATTTTATACAGAGTCCCTTTTTATAAGCTCTCTTTTATATAGTGTTGTTTCGAATGATTTTTCTTAAAAAAGTAACCACTGGAAAACACGATTACCATTAAGATCAGTCCAGTAACTTCCATTGCCAAAAATGTAACCTGAGTTATTTCATTCGGTGTCTGTTCAAAGATGACCCCGATTCTTGCTGTCAGATAACTTAAAGGAGCAGTAAACATCTGAGAGAGACCTGCTAATAATAAATTTCTCTTCTGATCTGCTACAATAATGAATTGCCAATAATACATGGCAAGAGAGATAATTCCGATAGCGTTAGCAAGCACGATCGCTTTGATCGGATTCATAACATTCTCAGTAAATTTTGTTCCTACCCAAAACCAGTAAACCAACATTAATAATGGAGCAACGTAAATAGCTAGTGGAATATAGACCAGGAAGTTATTAAACAGTATGCCTATTAAAACTGGTGATAGAACCATGAATAGTAAATTCGTTTTTTTCATTTTTACCTCCCTGAAAAAGTCATGAGATGAATTTGCATAACCTGAATAATGTAGATTTTTATTCAGGTATGGATAAAATTCAAATAACCCTCATTCCGGATTTTTTGCTTTCATGAATTTATAAAATAGAGTCAGAAGAAACAGGGCTATGAGAGAACCGAATACAATGAATGACCACATCATGGTCTCATCTTCTCTCGAGAGATAAGACAAAAAGAATAGAAGAAACATTGTGCCCACAATTACTGTAAGAAAAAAGACTCTCAGTGATTTCGGCGCTTTCTTGGATTTTGCAATTTCAACTGTACCTTCAATGAGAAAGTCCAAAATTATATCCAGCAGTATTTCCACGTTACAAACTCCTTTTTTATACTTATCTTTTATAGGTATAGAAGGTAATCATTCTCTTCTCCATCATGAATATCAGATATCTTAAAAATCTATAATTTTATCTCTATTAAAATTATACACTATTATGATTGAAAAATATCCAGAACTTCTTCGGGATATTGATTATTTCTGATACTTTTATACCTGAAATATGTCAATCGAAATAGCTTTGACATGATGGGTTGACAAAAAATAACAGGCAAGGTATAATTATCTCGAATTCGAAATAATATTTTTAAGGATGATGCATATGAGTGAAGAAGAGAAAAATCAGCTGGATGAAACGCTGTCACTGAAGTTATTTGTTGTACTTACCAGAGCACTGGATGCAGTGAGAAAAAGTATTGAAAAGGAAATCCGTACCTATGGACTCAATCCTACGGAATTTGCGGTACTCGAGCTTCTATACAATAAGGGTGAACAGTCTGCACAGAAAATCGGTGAGAAGGTCCTTATAGCCAGCAGCAGTATCACTTATGTGGTGGATAAGCTGGAGAAGAAAGACCTGATTTTAAGAACTCCCTATCCTGAAGACAGAAGAATCATCAATGTGTCCATAACAGATGCGGGAAGAAAGATGATGGATGAAATATTCCCTATACATACAAAAGGGGTACAAAGAATACTGGAAGGCCTGGATACCTTAGAGAAGGAAGAGATGATCTCTCAGCTGAAGAAACTGGGTATGTACGCAAAAAATAAATAAGAAAATTTTTTAAAGAGATATCTCGAATCAGGAATATCCTAATTCGTAGTATCGACACAAATGATATAGACTTAATAAAAAATTGTAAGAGAACCGATAAGGGAGCTTGTCCATGATCAAGATTGACCCAAATAAGAATACAGAAAGAGAAAACTATAAACTTCTCATTGGAACTATTATTCCAAGACCCATCGCTTTTGTGACTACTTTAAATGAAGAGGGACTGGTCAACGGTGCACCTTTTAGTTATTTCAGCATCGTGTCTTCAAATCCACCGATGATTTCATTGTCTATCCAGAGAAGAAATGGAGAAATGAAAGATACTGCAAGAAATATCCTGAGAGACAAAGAGTTTGTGGTCCATGGTGTGGATGTAGAGAATGTTAAAGAAATCAATGAAACTGCAGCATCGCTGCCTTCCTCTGAGAGTGAGATCTCTCTGACGAAGCTTACGCTTGTTGAGAGTGATCTGGTGAAGGTGCCGGGTGTTATAGAATCCAAAGTGCGCATGGAATGTAGACTGGAAAAAGCCATCCCTCTTGGGGATGAAGATCATGTCGGAGCGGATCTCATCATCGGACGGATTCTGAAATATCATATCGATGAGTCAGTTTATGAAGATGGAAGAATCAATCCAGATAAGCTGGATCCTATGAGTAGACTGGCAGGGATTAATTACGCGAGAATAGGAGAAATCATCTCCATGGAAAGACCAGATTAAGCAGCAGTTTATGATCTCTATGAAAACAAATGCTATAAACAAAATGATAAAAATAATATAAAATTCCAACTAGTATTAAATAGATTACAGAACACTAAAAAAAAGCATTGAGTGAAGAACTCAATAATCGGAGGAAAAAAATAATGAATGAATTAAGAGGAATACACCACGTAACAGCCATCACAAGCAGCGCAGAGAAGAACTATGAGTTCTTCACCAATGTACTAGGATTAAGACTGGTGAAGAAGACAGTGAACCAGGACGACATACAGACCTATCATCTGTTCTTTGCGGATGATGTGGGCGGACCAGGAACTGACATGACTTTCTTTGATTTTCCAGGGATTCAAAAAGGAACCCATGGAACCGATGAGATAGCAAAGACTTCTTTCCGTGTACCAACAGATGAAGCTCTATCCTACTGGGTAAAGAGATTTGACAGAATGAAGGTAGCCCATGAAGGAATCAGCGAGATGTTCGGTAAGAAAGTGCTGTCCTTTGTGGACTTTGATGACCAGAGATACCAGATGATTTCTGATGAGAATAACAAAGGAGTTCCATCAGGTATTCCTTGGCAGAAGGGTCCGATTCCTCTTGAATATGGAATTACTGGACTTGGCCCCATCGGGATCAGAGTATCTGATTTCTCCTACTTCAAAGAAGTCCTTGAAAAGGTCTATCTCATGGAAGAAAAAGCCCAGGAAGATACCTATCATCTTTTTGAAATGGGTGAAGGTGGAAACGGAGGCTCTGTGATTGTAGAAGATAATAAGGATCTTAAACCAGGAAGACAAGGATATGGAACAGTGCATCACGTGGCATTCAGAGTGAAGGATAAGAGCGAGCTTGAAGAATGGATTAAGAGATATGAGTCTTTCGGACTGAGAAACTCGGGCTTTGTGGAGAGATACTATTTTGCTTCCCTCTATGCGAAGGTGTCCGCTGGAATACTATTTGAACTAGCCACAGATGGTCCTGGATTTATGGAAGATGAACCCTATGAAACTCTGGGAGAAAAACTGTCTCTACCTCCATATTATGAGGATCAACGAGAAGAAATCGAAAATCTTGTAAGACCTATCGATACTGTAAGAAGTACAAAGGTTTTTGAAAAAGAATACGAAGCATAAAAAAATGAGACCGATCTGAATTCAGATCGGTCTCATTTTGAAATACAAGGTTATTCTACGACTACAGCAGTACCTGCTGCAGTGACCATAAGCATTCCATTGTTCTGTCCAAGTGTCTCATAATCGATTTTTACGCCGATGACAGCATTGGCTCCTAAGCTGTAGGCTCTTTCTTCAAGTTCTCTCAAAGCGTTGATTCTCGCTTCAATCATTTCACTTTCATAGGTTTTGCTTCTTCCGCCAAAAAAATCGGAGATTCCTGCGGTGAAATCCTTGATGAAGTTGATTCCTGTGATGACTTCTCCAAATACAATTCCCTTATAGGCGATGACTCTTTTTCCTTCAACGGCATTGGTTGTTGTTATAACCATAAATCTATTCCTCCTACTATAATATCTGATTCTATTATAGGACAATTCGTTTTATTTTTATCATTTTTAATGGAACTTTAACAAAAAATAAAAAGAATTATGGCTCATTGCCACTGAGCTTCAATGTTTTTCAGTGGATAGTGTAACCCAGAACTGTTTTGTGATATAATTTCACGGTAAATGAAATAATTGAAAACAATTATCAGTAAATTAAAGAGGGGTATAGATAGATGAGTATTGCAGGAGAAGGATGCGAAATCCTCGTTCCGTTCAGTGAACGAAAAACACTACAGGAAATAGAACGAAGCCTTACTACAACTTATAAGAGAAACGTGTGGGGGAAGTTCATAAAAGCCATAAACGATTATGATCTCATTAAGGAAGGGGACAAAATTGCTGTGGCTATCTCTGGAGGGAAGGACAGCCTTATTCTGGCGAAGCTTTTCCAGGAGCTGAAAAAGCATAAGAAAGTGAACTTTGAAGTGGAATATATTGCCATGGATCCAGGTTATCACAAGGAGATCAGAAAGCTTCTTGAAGAGAACTGTGCTTATCTTGACATTCCCGTGAAGATCTATGATTCAGGTATTTTCAATGTCATCGACAAGATCGCCAAGGACTATCCCTGCTACATGTGTGCAAGAATGAGAAGAGGATCCCTCTATGAGTTTGCACAGAAACTGGGATGCAACAAGCTGGCCTTGGGACATCATTTCAATGATGTCATTGAGACCGCACTGCTGAATGTCCTTTACGGAGGAACAATCAAGTCCATGCTGCCAAAGCTGAAGGCTCAGAATTTCGAGAACATGGAAATCATAAGACCCCTCTATCTCATCGAGGAGGACAACATCAAGAACTGGATTCAGAATGCCGGAGTCTGGCCAATGAACTGTTCCTGCATGGTGGCAGCCAAGAAGATCGGAAGCAAAAGATATGAGGTCCGTGAGATGATCAAGACCCTGAAAGCGCAGAACAAGGATGTGGATAAATGCATCTTCAGATCCCAGGAGAATATCCAGATGGATTCCGTGGTAGGCTGGAGAGACAAAAACGGTGAAAAGCATTCCTATCTCGATTTTTACGATGATGAGGACATGATTTTTGATACGGATGAACTATAGGCTATAGAGATAGGGAAGTATTTGTGGTAAAATCAAGCAAAATACACATTATGATTTTGAAGGAGAGAAGAGTATGAAGATGGCTTATGTATGTAATGGAAGCAGCGTCAGAGCACAGCTGGCTGCAGCCATTGCAAAGGAATATTTCACAGAGGCTGATATTGTAGCAGTAGGCAGCATTGAGGGAGAAGAGGCGGATGAAACCGCAATGAAGATTCTGGAAGAAGATGGAATCAGCACAGAAGGACTGAAGCTGACAAATCTTTTCGACATGGATTTTGATATGGACTACGCCGTTGTCGTCGGATGCGATGAGGGTGGATGCCCTCTTGTGTTCGCTGACAAGGTCATTGAATGGGACTTCATAAACAATCCTAAGGATCAGGGCGAAGAAGCTTACAGAGAAGCGAAAGAACAGCTGAAAGAAGAAATCAAGACATTTTATATGGACAATTTCTCATAGTACTTAAAAAAGCAAAAGAAGGTGCTGCTCTAATAATAAGAGCTGCACCTTCTTTTACTATACTTTAATAGATTTTGATATTAATAACAGTCTATTCGAAGCCATTCATGAAAGCATCCGGATCTGCACTCAGTCTTCTGTTTTCATTATGATCGTCGATCTTTTTCATGTCTTCAGTGGATAGTACGAAGTTAAAGATATCGATGTTCTCTCTGATTCTTGATGGAGTTACAGATTTTGGAATCGCAAGGACGCCGTTCTGATGATGCCATCTGAGAATAATCTGTGCTGGAGATTTGCTGTATTTTTTGCCAAGCTCCACAAAAACAGGTGCTTCAAGGTCTCCCTTACCCTGCATCAGTGGTCCCCAGGCTTCTACCTGGATTCCCTTTTCTTTGCAGAAGTCTCTGATTTCTTTCTGATTCATCAAAGGATGAAGCTCGATCTGATTCATGGCTGGAACTATTTCTGTGTTTGCCATAAGCTCTTCCAGATGATGGATGTGGAAATTACATACGCCAATGGCTTTTACTCTCTTGTCTTTATAGAGCTTTTCCAGCGCTTTGTAGGATTCTACAAACTTGTCTTTACCTGGCCAATGTATGAGGTAAAGATCCACATAATCTGTATCCAGTTTTTTAAGGCTAGTTTCAAATGCGGTAAATACACTCTCATATCCCTGGTCTGTATTCCAGAGCTTGGTGGTCAGGAAGATATCTTCTCTCTTGATGCCACTCTCTTTGATTGCTCTACCCACACCTTCTTCATTTCCGTAGATGGCTGCGGTGTCGATAAGTCTGTACCCTGTTTTCAGTGCTTCAAGCACTGCTTCGTAGACTTCATCGCCTTCTTTGACTTTGAAAACACCAAAGCCTATGCTTGGGATTTCAAGTCCGTTGTTCAGTTTCCATATTGGAATATTTTTCATGTTAGTTCCTCCTTGATATGTTGAAATACTCATATATCCATTATAAAGCAAATCTTACTGAGTTCATGAAGGAACTGTTAATTATCTATGGAAAATGGGTCAATGACCCTAGAACTGTGCTATGGAGAGCAGCTTCTATGATATAATTTGAGTGAAAGAAGACTTGTTATAGAACCTGTGCGAAGAAATACCCAGATACCAATAAGAAGAAAATGGAGGGAATGAAATGAACGGAGCGATGATTGCTCATGATAATATGAAGGATGATCTCGTATTATTCACCATCAAGCATAAGAAAATTCTGGAGAAGTTCTATCTCTATGCAACGGGAACTACTGGAAAGAGGCTCATTGATGAGACTAATCTAGATATTCACAGACTTCAGTCAGGCCCGATCGGCGGTGACCAGCAGATTGGAGCCCTCATCGCAGAAGGAAAGATCATGTTCGTGATCTTCTTAAGAGATCCTTTGACAGCGCAGCCACATGAACCGGATGTTCAGGCGCTATTGAGGCTCTGTGACGTCCATAAGATTCCTATCGCCACCAATATCACTTCAGCGGAAATCATGATTCATTATCTTGAGAGACTTATTGGAGACCATGAACTGAAATAGAATCTGAGAATCTTACTTTAGATATTAATTCATTTTCCTTGCATAAAAGATTAGTTATAGTATAGAAAATTCATGTACAAAAGCACTCTTACAATCCTTTTATAGGTGAAAGATGTGCTTTTTTTGTCTATTTGTGTAAATTCATTTAGCAGAAATATAATATTCTGTGAACTGAGTAAATATTAAGAAAATATAAAGGTTTTATCAAGTATAATAATATTACATCGATTTTTTGAATATTTAATTACCTTATGGGACGGGGAATAAAGCCCTGACCCAGTCTTCTATTGTAGAAAAACAAAGAATGAGAATTCTAGATTGACAAAGATAAGCGGACATAAAAAAGATAGAGAAGGAGGTATGAAAATGAGAGTGGCAATTATAGGAGCAGGAAATTCAGGGCTTGCCATGGCAGCCCATTTAAGCTTCACTGAAAACAAAGTCTATCTTTGGAACAGAAGTGAAGACAGCATTTCCGACCTGATCAAAACTAAAAAAGTGGAATCCATAGGCGTTCTTGTAGGTGAGTTTCAACTGGAACTCGTTACAACAGAAATGGAAGAAGTACTAGCTTGTGCAAAAGTTGTTCTTGTAACCACACCGGCAACCTCCCATCAGGGACTAGCAAGAATTATGGCGCCATTTCTGACAGACGAACATATCGTGATTCTTAATCCGGGTAGAACCTTCGGGGCAGTGGATTTCAAGGATGAGCTGTTTAAATCAGGGAATTTCTCTGATGTCAAGATTCTGGAAACACAGACGATAATATATACCTGCAGAAAAATCTCACAGACCGAGGTCAATATCATCGCATTGAAAAGAGATATACTGATTTCCAGTTTCAGTGGTGTTGACGTGGATGAGATTCTGACGAGGATTCCCGATGAACTCAATAAATTCTATAAGAAAGCGGATAGTATGGTGGAAACATCCATCGGTAATGTGGGGATGATTCTTCACTGTGCACCCATGCTTCTCAATACCGGATGGGTGGAATCAGAGTATAAGTTCAAGTATTACAGAGAAGGAATAAGCAGAACGCTGGCCTCTTTCATTGAAAAGATAGATGGGGAGAGACAGGAAGTGGCAAGGCTTCTGGATCATCCGGTCATCTCTGCAAAAGAATGGCTCTCACACTCTTATGGTTTAGAATGTGAAACCCTATATGACTGTATTCAGAACAATCCTTCCTACGAAGAAATCTTTGCACCCAAGACGCTTGAGTACCGGTATATCCTGGAGGATATCCCATTTGGACTGGTACCACTTGAAAGTATGGGAAAAGATCTGGGTCTTCCTATGACCAATACAGAAATAGTTATTAATCTCGCAAATGCGCTGCTCGACAGAGATTTCAGAGAAATCGGGAGAACAGCGGAAAAACTTAATTTTGATTACAAGAAGCTCATGAAGGGCGTAACCGTTCATGATATCGAAGTAGAAACTAAAAAAAGGAGCTGATTCTTTGAACAAGAAGATGATTGTAGCATCCATAGGAAATTGTGTACATGCTGCAGGGATATATAACTTTAGTGTACTGGCAAGAAAAGAAGGATACGACGTGGAGTATATGGGCTCGGCAGTTCCCCTTAAGGAACTGGTCGGCGGAATCATCGAGTTCGAACCTCACGTGGTCGCACTGAGCTACAGACTTTCAGAAGAGGGAGCCTTTTATCTGCTCAAGGAGCTGGAAGGCATCATCAAGGAACAGGGATTTGAAGATCTTGTCTTCATCTTCGGTGGTACTCTAGAAACAGCAAAAGCGGCTAGAAAATTCGACTATATCAGCAGGGTTTTTGATGGCAGTGAGGAGCAGTCTGAAAGCATCATCTATCTCAGAAATGTTGAAAAAGGGATTGTAGAGGAAGTGATGCCTCCACAGACACTAAGAGAAAGAATCGAGTGGAAGAAGCCATTCCCCATCATCCGTCACCACATCGGTCTTGAGACCGTAGAAGCCACCTATGAGGACATCAAGGTCCTGGCTGAAAGCAAGCTCCTGGACGTGATTTCACTGGCACCAGATCAGAACTGTCAGGAATTCTATTTCCATCAGAATGAGATGCCTAAGGGTGAAGATGGCGCAGGTGGCGTTCCAATCAGAAATGAAGAGCAGCTGAAAATGATGTATGAAGCCACCAGACGGGGAAATTTCCCGATGATGAGATGTTATTCAGGAACAAGGGATATGTATCCTTTTTCAAAAATCCTGAAAGAGACCGTCAATAACGCCTGGGCAGCAATACCACTGACGTGGTACAGCCAGCTGGATAGAAGAAGTGACAGAGAACTTCTGTCTGCTATAAAAGAAAATATGGAATCCATCGCTTATAACGCGGAGATGGGTGTACCTGTGGAGATGAATGAATCACATCAGTGGGCGCTCAGATACTGCTCTGATGTCATTGAAGTGGCTATAAGCTACATCACTGCCAAGGTGGCGAAAAACCTTGGTGTGAAAGATATGGTCATGCAGTACATGCTGGCCAATCCACCTTCTATTTCACCGATGATGGACCTTGCGAAAATGCAGGCGAAAATCGATCTCATGGGAGAACTGGAAGATGAAAACTTCAAGATCATCAGAATGGTAAGAACGGGACTTCTCGCTTATCCGGCTGATATGGACAAAGCGAAGGGACTCATCGCATCCACCATGTTCTACGGATCCTTCCTGAAACCGGATATTGTCCATGTGGTTTCCTATTCGGAAGCTGTAAAAAGAGCAACGAGTAAGGAGATACTGGAGAGCGTGCGTATTGTCACGAAATCCATGGAAATAGCTGAAAGAGGACTTCTAGAGAATCTTCATGAAGACCCTACATTCAAAAAGAGACTGGAGTATCTGAAATCGGAAGTAAGATATCTTCTGAAGGAAATCAGTAAGCTCAAAGATGTGGAAGATCCACTTGTGGATCCGGAAGTCATCTATCTTGCCATCAAGGAAGGCTTACTTGACGCACCGGGACTGAAAGGTTTCAGTGTGGCTCAGGGGAATTTCAGAACTGAAATCTATGACGGTTATCATGTGACCATGGATGAGGATGGAACCATTTTAGATGAGGAAAATCGTATCAATAGAGTCAGGCAGATCAATAGAAAAAAATACGGAACCCTATAACAGGACCTTAAAACGAGAAACTTGAGGACAGTAAAAAAAGATCCTTCCATCAAAACGTAAGATGGGAAGGATCTTTTTTAAGAAACTGGGACTTCTGTGCCAGAAAACAGCATCTCATAGGATCAGTAGCTGCCTTCTGCCTTTGGCATGATGAGTGCACAGATGAGGTAGATGATGATGGATGGTCCTGGCAACAGGGAGAAGATAAGAAATCCGATTCTAAGAAGATTAGCGTCAATATTGAAATATTCTGCGAATCCGCCTAGTACTCCGAAGAGCCACTTGTTTGTTGATGATTTGGTTAACGTTTTATTCTGATTCAATGTCTGCACCTCTTTATTTATTATTTGAGACTATTGTAAGATTACAAAATTAAAGAATGATGAAAAGAGAATGAAAGACAGATAAAAAATTACTGTTAATATTTGGATTCTGATGCAAAATACTAATATTTTTATTGAATTTACTGTATACTGTATAACATAGACTTAATTACCACATCAGGTTATTAAAATCATAATTGAGAGGTGTCCAATGAAAAAAGAATTTTCCCTGAGTAAGGGTAAAGCAATGATCAATTTTTCGGCCAAATACTGCGATACCATTGAAAAGATTCTGGAATCAGACTCTTTCCGTAGAGTGACCGTGACTTATCTGGAATCCATCGCAAAAAGAAATACACAGAATTATAAGTTACTGAATTCCATATATGAGGGAGATACCATCAGCGAGCTGACAGACAAATTAGTGGAAGTCATGAAGCTTCTGACTATTTTCAATCGGGAAGAAGTTGAGAAGATCCGTGATGACTATCGTCCCCTTCTGAAAGACCCTGACTGGTTCTCATCACTCCTTGAGGATTTCTATGCCTACTGGCGTAGACTGGAGAGATACTCCATCATTCAGAACAGAAGAAACCCCGACGGACTTGCACAGACAAGTTTCATCGATGCCAATCAGAAATTCAAGAGCCTCCTTCTGGAGCTGTATAGAAAGGTCAGAAGAAATGTTCTTGGCTTTGAACCTAATGTCTACAGACAG
Source organism: uncultured Proteiniclasticum sp. (assembly GCA_964643785.1). Lineage (GTDB taxonomy): Bacteria > Bacillota > Clostridia > Clostridiales > Clostridiaceae > Proteiniclasticum. Next base: position 28,695 of record CAZXUT010000026.1, on the reverse strand, counting down.
GTTCCAGCAGGCGTCAATGCAGGAGTCATTCTTCAGGAGACCCTATGGCCTATTCCAAAAGGATATGATCTCTTAAGTGATATTCCATTCATCAGTGCGATTGTAATGGATTCACCATTTATATCCTATCCGAAGAAGAATAAAAGAGACGGCATTTTCCAGGAGACTTTTGTGAATCCTATGGATGACGCTTATATCAACAAAGATCATTTCTTCTGCTATCCTGCAAAAATCGGAAAGCTGACTGCATTTTTATACTTCCATAGAGATCTGATGGCACACGGGATTTCCCTGTCCAACTTATTTGAAATGGCAAGAGAAGAAGAATATGTGGGCAGAAAACCTGATATCATCTATGTTTATGGTGGCCAGAACAGCAATGAAGAAATTGGAAATGTATTCTACGAAGACAAGAAGAATGATATCATGCTGGGATTTGTTCCTTACAGTGATGAAATTGACTACTTCGGTTATATGAAGAAGATGAGTCTTACCTTGCATAATCTGATCATGATCAAAAGAGGAAGTCTGCCAATTCATGGAGCAATGGTTAATATCAACATGAAGAACGGAAAATCTGCTAATGTTGTCATCATGGGTGATTCAGGTGCAGGTAAGTCAGAATCTCTTGAAGCGCTAAGAAGCTTATCAGAAGATCATATCAGTGATATGACCATCGTCTTTGACGATATGGGCTTCTTCTCACTGGAAGAGGGCAAGGTCATCGCTTACGGAACTGAAATTGGTGCCTTCGTAAGACTGGATGACTTGGATCAGGGATATGCATTCAAGGAAATTGACAGATCCATCTTTATGAACCCAGACAAGACCAATGCCAGACTGGTTATGCCGGTAGCGACATACAAAGAGATCGTGAAGGGTTATAGTGTTGATCTATTCCTTTATGCGAACAACTATAAAGTCCTTGAAGAAGGGGAATCAGGTGTCAGATACTTTAAGGATATGAACGAAGCGAAGGAAGTCTTCCGTTCCGGTAAGAGAATGGCAAAGGGGACAACAACAGAGAATGGTCTTGTAGAGTCTTACTTTGCAAATCCTTTCGGCCCGCTTCAAAAGAGTGAGGATACTGATAAACTACTGGATATTTTCTTTGAAGCCATGTTCAAGACCAAGGTCAAAGTTGGAGAAATCTATACGCAGCTTGGTGTAACTGATAAGGAAAAGAGTGGTCCTAGAGATGCGGCCATGGAACTTTTCAAGGAAATCACTAGCCTGTAAATAAAGAATTAAAATATAAGTCCTGTAAATCAGAGGTAAAGAGAAGAGGTATTTCCATTACTGGAAATACCTCTTTTTGATTACTTTTTAAATTTGTGAGGATCTCTTTTTGTTACTTCATCCAGGTCTATACCAGGGTGATCTTTAATGTGTTTTACTTCTCCATCAATTGGGTCTACATATTCTGTTTCAAACTCATTGATTTTAAGGTTCTTTTCTTTCAGTTCCAACTCATCATATTTGTTCAGATTTTCTGCTTCAAAATGAGATTCAGCTTCGTCGATTTTTTCTTGTTCAAGTTTCTTTTCATTTTCTGTCATCTAATCATCTCCTTCAAGAAATCCTTTACACTCTCATCATACAATAGAGACAGCTCCTTTGACTATGATTTTTTAAGAAGGTTAACGGATTATTACCATTTGCACTACATGTAATGACATTTAGAAGGATGAAAATCGCTTAACGGCCTGCTTATAGACATAATCATCATCTCTGATCGATATTATGATGACATTCATCATCTCGTCTTTTCGTTCGAGAAAATAAACAACTCTTATTCCAGATTGTCTGAATTTGATTTTAAGGCATCCTGTGAGATTGACACCTGAATGATTACCTAATGGTTTTCCATAACCACCTTCAGTATTTGGAAGCGGATTTTGAGAGACCTTAAATATTCCCTTCATGACTTCCTTTCTCTTCGAACCATCCAGGTTTTCCATATCTTCTATTGCTTCTTCATAAAATGTGATTTGCTAACTCATCAATACACCTCGTGGGCTGAAGTTTGATATCTTTTTAGATATCTATGTCTACATCTGTTTCATCCAGGTCTTCTTGTGTGATGCCAAATCTATTCATTACATCGCTCATCGGTATAGTCTTCTTGTCGTTCTTTTTCATGCGATTCATTGCTATAAGTAAGAGTCTGCAATCCTCAATCATTTCAGTCATCTCATCATATTTAGAAGGAGATACAATCATGCCAATTCTTTTATTGTTTTTGAGCACTACCTTTATTCCTTCAGTTCTTACTTCTTCAAATATCTTATTTGCCTTTCCTTGGTTAAACATAGAAATACTGACGGGTTCAATATAAGCAATGTTTCCTTTTGTTGATTTACTCATCTGATTCACCTCTCAATGATATTGTATATCATATATTGTGATCTATAAATTAATTAGTTAATTATACGGAACTTCCTCATATATTGTTCAATTACATAGCTTATAAAGAAAAAACTGTATTGGTGATAATGTTTATTCAAGATATTCTTAGAATGACTCTATAGAATTCTTTTGCTTTGAAATATAGAAGAATATGACCGTTCCAGTCATTACTTTCTAAGGTGACTTTTTTGAAAAGCACGAAGAACTCGGTATGCTTGATTATAAAGTATTATACTTTTCAACTTAGATTTCATACAGAGCCTATTAAATAGATTGAATTTCTGCTAAAAATTGATAACTTGCGCTAAATAAGGATATAATATAAAGTAACAGACAATAATTAGGAGGAAAATATGGAATCAGTAAGATTTTCAGACACTTTAACCATGGATAGAATCATTCACGGTCATTGGAGACTCATGGACTGGAAAATGACAAAGGAAGAACTTCTACATTTCACTGAAGAAGTGATGGATCTAGGTATAACGACAATAGATACTGCGGATATATATGGCGGCTTTTCCTGTGAGGAAGCTTTTGGCGATGCATTGAAGATGAAGAAGGGATTAAGAGAGAAATTGACCATCGTGACCAAATGCGGTATTGTTTTTCCTTGCGAAAACAGACCTCAGTTTGAGACACATCATTATGACAATACTAGAAAGCATATCCTCAAGTCAGCAGAAACGTCTTTAAAGAACTTTGGAACAGATTATCTGGACCTTCTTCTGATACACAGACCTTCACCATTTATGGATCCAGCAGAAGTCAGTGAAGCATTCAAAGAACTGTACGTATCAGGAAAAGTAAGGAACTTCGGTGTGTCGAATTATGAGAACAGCAAGTTTGAAATGCTCAGCTCATATATGGAATACCCGCTTGTGACCAATCAGGTGGAGATCTCTCCACTGCATCTTGATGTTTTTCAGGATGGAACCATGGACAAACTCATGACCAGAGGGTTATATCCTATGGCATGGTCACCTCTAGCAGGAGGAGAGCTTTTTACCGGAGATTCTGAAAAAGTATTAAACGTGAAGAAGACACTTTTAGCCATTGGAGAAAAACATGGGGAAAGCAGACTGGATACATTAGCCTATGCATTTCTTACAAGTCATCCAGGAAAGATCCTACCTATCGTAGGATCAGGAAAGATCGAGCGCATTCAGAACGCCATAGATTCACTTAAAATCAAGTTTACTTCAGAAGAATGGTTGTCTGTCTATAAGGCATCCATAGGAAAAGGCTTAGCTTAAAAATCAGAGAAATTCAGGGGGTGCAAAATGACAAACACCAATGATCCTAATAACAAGGAAAGAGAAAAAGTGACCTTAGGGGATGAAACCTTTGAAACCTATGATACTTTACCAGAGGGTAAGGAGAAACAGCTTGAGGGAAAAAACAAGAATGAAGTGATTGAAGTCGATGAGGTGCTTATATCTGAAGAGGAGAAAAATGGAAAAACCAGAAAACCGGGTAAAATGAAATTCTTCGGCATCCTGGCAGCCATCATTGCGGTACTTGCTGTCTTTGCAGAAGCAATCCGAGAAATGATCTTCAAGGCTGAAGATTCTCTTCTCTTTTTACCAAAAGGTGGAATCTTTTCACCACCTGTAGGGGTCATTCTGATAGCCATCGGCATGACGCTGACCGTCATCGCCTTTATATCTCTCTTTAATCGAAGAGGCAAATTATCAAAGCAGCAGAAATGGATTTCCATTCTCATCGGTGTTGTGCTGGTGGTTCTAGGTGTTAGCACATTTTTCCGTTTCGTCGATTTCAGAGGAAACACCATTGTTGACCGGACCATGCTGACCAATACATCCTATACCTATCTCGAAGTGGTTGAGGTCAATGCCTATGTGGAACCAGATGGAGAAGGAAACAGCCTTTTCTATAACTTCAGACTTCAGAAAAGTGGTTCTGGAAATACGAGAAGCTATGATGTGAAAGTCACAGATAAGAATAAAAATGATGTGAAAAGCATTGATTCCAGAATCAGCAATCCCGTCAGAAACAACATCAACAGCAGTGCCGTTGACGAAATGGTGAAGCTTGAAATGTACACAAGAGAAGAAGCGCTGAAACTGTTCAATTTTGAAGAATAAAGCATAGAAGAATAGGGCAAATAGGATAACAAGAAAATTTGCCGATATGAAAATAAGAAAAACTCTGCATTTTACGATGCAGGGTTTTTCTGTTTCCGATCACTTTACGCGGATTCAGGTGGAGTTACTCGAAAGCCACCATGATAAAGAAGATGCTTTTTATCATATCGACACATTGACAACTGTCGATATGAAGTGTAGAGTAGTCCATAGACATCGATGCTTATCGATTTGATTAAAGGAGTAGTTTTTATGAAAATGTCATTCAGTGAATATGTACCAGTATTTAAAGCCATATCCGATGAAACCAGGCTGAAGATCATTGACCTGCTTTCAAGTAACAAGCTTTGCGCTTGCGATATTCTTGAGCAGTTCAGCATTTCTCAGTCTACACTGAGTTATCATATGAAGATTCTATCAGACAGCGGTCTGGTTATAGGAGAGAAAGAAGGCTCTTGGGTGAGATATGATCTTAATCATGAGAGAGTAAGCGAAGTAATGTCTTTTCTCACAGAAATCACTAGAAAGAAAGAATATAAGATTGACAGCGTGTGTGAACCAAATAATATGAAAATAATCAGAGATCTGGTCAATAACAAAGAGTAGGAGTGAAGCAATATGAAAAAAATGGCAATATATGAACCGGCAATGTGCTGTTCAACAGGCGTCTGTGGTGTAGGGGTGGACAATGATCTATTAAGAATATCAACTGTCTTGTCCACACTTGAAAAGAACGATGTCAAGGTGGAAAGATACAATCTATCAAGTAGTCCTCAGGCATTTATTACAAACTCCCTTGTGAAGGACGTGATCCGTGCCAAGGGACTGGACGTATTTCCGATCACAGTGGTAGATGATGAGATCGTCATTTCAGGAAGATATCCATCCAACGAAGAATTTGTACAGTTACTTAGTTTGTCACAAAACATAATATAAAGAAATAGGGGGAAAATAGAATGAACAAGATCAAGGTAGAAGTATTTGGCGTAAAGACACAGGCAGCAGGTGGCGGATGCAGCTGCGATGGCGGTTGTGGACCAACAGTGACCATGGGCGAGATGTACAGCGAATTTGAGGAATATCTTAAAAACTCACCAGTGAGCGATCAGATTGATGTGAAGTTCATCGACGTATTCTTTGATGACCTGGATGACTATAAGTATGTGATCGATGCGATGAACAAGGGATTCGCTCTGCCACTTACTTCCGTAAATGGAGAGCTTAAATTCTACGGCGGCATGTCCGGTCAGATGATCATAGACATGATCCAGAAAACAGCGTAATCATCAGAAGACATCCACGCTCGACGAAAGGAATAATAACATGAAAATTTTTAATCCAAAGAATATAGAACTGACGAAATATCTGTTCTTCACAGGAAAAGGTGGAGTGGGTAAAACATCCAGCGCCTGTGCAACTGCAGTGACTTTAGCAGATACCGGCTCAAAAGTGCTACTCATCAGTACAGACCCTGCATCGAATCTTCAGGATGTTTTCAGCACAGAGCTAAGTGGCAAAGGAGTGGAGATTGAAGGGGTACCAAATCTTGTTGTGGCGAATCTTGACCCGATCGAAGCGGCTAACGAGTATAAGGAAAGCGTCATTGCGCCTTATAGAGGGCTGATGCCGGAGGATGTTCTTAAGAATATGGAGGAACAGCTGTCCGGTTCCTGTACAGTGGAGATCGCAGCCTTCAATGAATTTTCAAAGTTCATCACGGACAAGGAAATCAATGAGACCTATGATTATATCCTCTTTGATACAGCACCAACAGGACATACACTCAGAATGCTTCAGCTGCCTTCAGCATGGGATAACTTCATCAGTGACTCCACCCATGGGGCGTCATGTCTTGGTCAGTTTTCAGGGCTGGAAGACAAAAAAGAAGTCTACAAGCAGGCCGTCAAGACCCTTTCAAGCAAAGAACTGACGACCCTGATACTTGTCACACGGCCTGAAATCACGCCGCTGAAGGAAGCTGCAAGAGCGTCCATGGAACTGGCTGAAATCGGTGTTCTGAACCAGGCGCTCATCGTCAATGGACTCATTGAAGGGTATGATGATGCCATCTCCGAAAGTCTGCATACAAAACAGGCAAAAGCCATGGCACAGATGCCTGAGATTCTGAAGAGCCTCACAGCTTACAGAATTCCGTTAAGAGCGTATAACATCACCGGTATGGACAATGTCAGATCCTTACTGATCTCTGACAAGGTGACCATGAGCACTGAAACCATTACGACGGATTCCATCGATAACCTGAAGGACGTTGTAGAGGATCTCTATAACTCCAACAAGAAAGTCATCTTCACCATGGGGAAAGGCGGAGTGGGTAAAACCACAGTCGCTGCAGCCATCGCCATTGGTCTTGCGGCCAAAGGCAAGAAAGTCCATCTCACCACAACAGACCCGGCTGCTCATCTGGAATATATCGTCAATGAGCATGAGGGAATCACCATGAGCAGAATCGATGAAGAACAGGAGCTTGCGAAGTATCGCGATGAACTACTGGGCAATGCAAGAAAGAACAATCTTTCTGAAGAAGATATTGCCTATATCGAGGAAGATCTGAGATCTCCTTGCACACAGGAGATTGCTGTATTCAGAGCATTTGCCGAGATTGTGGACAAAGCGGACAATGAAGTGGTTGTCATTGATACAGCACCAACAGGACATACTCTGCTTCTGCTTGATTCCACTCAGAGTTACAATAATGAGATCAAGAGATCTTCAGGAGAGATTCCTGAATCTGCAAAGAAGCTTCTTCCAAGGCTCAGAAACAAGGAAGAAACTGAAGTGCTGATCATCACACTGCCTGAGGCAACGCCTGTCTATGAGGCCATGAGACTGGAAGACGACCTGAAAAGAGCGGGTATTGCGACGAAGTGGTGGGTTGTGAACTCATCCATGTACAGAACAGGAACAACCAATACCATGCTGGCTGCCAAGGCCAGCAATGAGATTGAATGGATCAATAAGATCAATATTCGAGCGGATGGAAACTTTGCGCTTATGGCCTGGAGTCCGGATGAAATTGAAGGCGAAAAGCTGAAAGAGCTGATCGCTTAATATAAATAGAAGCCTCTCTGATCTACTGAAAAATGTAGATCAGAGAGGCTTCTATTTATGTCCGAGGTCTCACGAAGCAATGCTACTGATCATGAGGAATCTGCCTGAAACCGGTTACCAGGCCACATATAGCTTTCGATGGGTAATTAACGTGAACGTAACACAAGCATAATCTTCGCAAAACAATCTGAATCTATAATAAAAATTGTAGGGCACGAAGATGCCTCGAAAAAATAAAATAAGACGAAATTTGGGAGGATATTAAATGCATAAGAAAATATTAGGACTGGTATCATCAATGGCTGTAGTAGCTATGCTGGCAGCATGCGGAACTACACCAGCAGAAGAAACACCAACAGATAATACAGAAACGCCAACTACAGAAACACCAGCAGCAGAACTTGAAGGTCCCGTCATTGTAGATGGTTCAGGAACCGTATATCCTCTGATGGCACATATCGCAGAGAATTACATGACAACTGCACAATCCGGAGTTAGTGTGCAGGTCGGTAGAGCAGGATCTAGTGCTGGACTTAAGAAGTTCATCGCCGGTGAACTGGACTTTGCAGATGCATCAAGAAAGATCAAAGATACAGAAGTTGAAGAACTTGAGGCAGCTGGAAAAACCATGGGTGAGAACATCATGGAAATCGAACTTGCTTATGATGGTCTGACTATGGTCATCAACAAAGATAATACATGGGCTCAGGAAATGACACAGGAAGAAGTTGTGAATATGTATCTTTCTGGAGAATACAAGGATGATGACAAGGTTCTCTGGTCTGACATTCGTTCTGAATGGCCAAGTGAAGAAATTAAATTCTACGGGCCGAATGAAAATCATGGTACTTATGAATTCTTCTATGAAGTTATTCTTGATGAACAGGATATGGTTTCAACTGCCAATCTTCAGCAGGAATACTCAACCCTAGTGGATCTGGTTTCAAAAGATGTCAATGCGATTGCATTCTTCGGATACGGATACTATGCATCCAATACAGACAAGCTGACAGCTGTAAAGATTGATTTCGGAAACGGAGGAGTTCTACCTTCATTAGACACAATCGGATCTGATCTGGATTACGCAGGATTTACAAGACTTGTATACACCTACCTTGATCTTGATAAAGCAAAAGCGGCTCCTCAGATTCTGGATTATGCCAAGTTTGTTGTATCACCTGAAGGGGCTGAGAAGCTTGCAGGAGAAAATGGATTTGCACCACTCCCAGCTGAGAAACATGCAGAATATATGACCATTCTGGAAGGTCTGAACTAAGCTTTAGTAAGAGAATTAAATTTCCTTAAGATGAGAGAGCATTCTCTCATCTTAAGCTTGTTCAGGGAAAATGATAAAGGAGAAGAAATCTATGGAGAATCAGACAAAAATAAGAGAGATGATTCAAAAAAGAGTGAAAGAAAAGAAGCGGATCATGGATAAAATTGTCCCTGGGTTTCTACTGCTCATGGCTCTTATTTCCGTATTGACAACTTTTGGAATCATTCTGACACTGATCACAGATGCATTCCGATTTTTTGCGGAGGTGCCCCTATCTGAAGTGCTGAGCACAAATCTGGCTCCTTTAAACAAGGATCCGAGATTTGGGTTCCTTCCACTTCTGGTCGGTACGATCACGACGTCCCTTATTGCGATGCTGGTGGCAGTGCCTGTGGGATTGTCGGCTGCCATCTATTTGAGTCAGTATGCATCAGAAAATGTCCGTAAAGTGATTAAGCCGATGCTGGAGATTCTAGCAGGTATCCCTACAATAGTGTATGGATTCTTTGCCTATTCATTTGTGACACCACTACTAATGAATCTGATACCAGGGCTTGAGTCAAAAAATGCACTCAGTCCGGGTCTTGTCATGGGACTGATGATCATTCCGATGATCGCGTCCTTGTCTGAAGATGCGATGAATGCTGTTCCGGAGATCATGAAGGAAGGTGCCTTCGGTCTAGGGTCCACAAAGCTCGAAGTTGCTATAAAAGTTGTCATACCTGCAGCGATTTCAGGCATACTGGCATCCATTGTTCTGGGAATTTCCAGAGCCATTGGAGAAACCATGATTGTGACCATTGCCAGCGGAAGTTCAAAAGCTTTCACACTTGATATAACGCAGTCCATGCAGACCATGACAAGTTATATCGTGGAATTCACAAGTGGAGATGCAGCCAGTGGGACAACGGGATATTACAGTCTATATGCTGTAGGGCTTCTGCTTTTCCTCTTTACCATGATCATGAATCAGATCGCACATTACATCTCCAAAAAATATAGGGAGGTATACTGATGGAAGTCAACGATGTGAAAAAAGAGAATGCAAATCAGGTTTACCTACCTGTAAAGAAGTCTTTCAAAGCAAACAGCAGACAGATCGAAAGAAGAGTGAAACTGAGCGGCATGCTCAGAAATATATTTGCTGCATCCATCGCACTCTCACTGCTTGTCCTGATTTTTCTCATAGTCGATATCGTAAGAGACAGCATAGGATGGCTGGACCTGGATTTTTTAAGAGGTAATCTGTCTATTTTCCCGGAAAAAGCGGGAATCTTCGGGGCGATTATGGGTACAGTCTACATGATGCTGATTGTTATACCGGTTACGTTTATCCTTGGCGCTTCTACAGCAATCTATATTGAAGAATATGCAAAGCCTGGTAGACTCAAGGACTTTATAAACATCAACCTCAGTAACCTTGCAAGTGTTCCCTCAGTCATATTCGGATTGTTGGGTCTTGCAGTTTTCTCAAGACTTATGGGACTTGGAGGCAGCATTCTAGCTGGAGGCCTTACCATGTCTCTTCTGGTACTGCCGATTGTAGTTGTAGCGGCTCAGGAATCATTAAAAGCTGTGCCAGGGTTCTTAAGAGAAGCATCTTATGCTCTGGGTGCTGACAAGTGGACTACCGTCAGTAGGGTAGTTCTTCCAGTAGCTCTTCCAGGAATGCTGACTGGATTCATTCTAGGCGTTTCAAGAGCCATCGGAGAAACAGCTCCTCTTGTTGTCTTAGGTATTCCTACTCTGATCATGAAAATACCACAGACTATAATGGATGACTTTACAACAATGCCTATTCAGATCTATTATTGGACGCTGGACACGGTTCTTACTCCAGAATATGCAAATCTGGCAGCAGCGACAATTGTGGTACTGCTTGTGGTTTTGTTCCTGATGAATTCAGTGGCAATCATCATAAGAAACAAATTTGAGAAGAAGTTCTAACGGGAGGAGCACATAATGACAAAGATTGAAGAGAAAGAAGCTATATTTCAGGTCAAGAACCTGGATCTCTGGTATGGAAATACCCAGGCGCTGAAGAAAATAAACTTTGATATATATAAGAATGAAGTCACAGCCATAATCGGACCATCTGGATGTGGTAAATCCACTTTTATTAAAACACTCAACAGAATGGTGGAAAATATACCGATTGTACGAACTGAAGGTGAAATTCTATATCACGGGCACAATATCTTCACAAGCGATCTTCGTGTGGAGGAGTTAAGAACGCAGGTAGGTATGGTTTTTCAGAAACCAAATCCGTTTCCAAAATCGATACTGGCCAACGTTTTATATGCACCTAAAATTCATGGAATAAAAGATAAAAATCTGCTTATGGAAATTGCTGAAACTAGCCTTAAAAGCGCAGCTTTGTGGGATGAGGTCAAAGACAGATTAAATGATAATGCCTACGGATTATCAGGAGGGCAGCAGCAGCGTCTTTGTATTGCAAGAGCCTTAGCTGTGCAGCCTGACGTGATCCTCATGGATGAACCTACTTCAGCACTTGACCCCATCGCAACAGCTAAAATAGAAGAGCTGATGGAAAGTCTTAAAAATGAGTACACTATCGCCATCGTCACTCATTCTATGCAGCAGGCAGCAAGAATATCTGACCGGACAGCATTTTTCCTTATGGGAGAGATGATTGAGTATGGAGATACCAAGGGCTTATTTACCAATCCACTGGACAAACGTACTGAAGATTATATTACTGGCAGATTCGGCTAAAAGGAGTAGTGAAGATGACACTTAATAATATTGAACTGACCATCAGCCATATGAACAACAATCTTCTACGCATGGGTTTTCTGGTGGAAACCCAGATGAAAAGAACAATCAAGGCATTGGTGGAGAATGATCTGAAACTGGCTGAAATGGTCATTGCAGAAGATATTCAGATCAATGATCTCATGAGAAGTATTGAAGATGAGGCCATCAGGCTTATCGCAACCCAAGGACCTGTAGCATCGGATCTTAGAAATATCTTTACCATCATAAAGATCGTGACTGACCTTGAAAGAATGGGAGACCATGCCAAGGATATCGCTAAGATCACAATCAAGAATCATGAGATCAGTACAGATCTTGTGAATGAGGATCTGCTTGAGCTGACACAGCTTGTTATAAAATTCATAGGCCAGTCACTGGACTGCTTTGTAGCAAAGGATAAGGAAACTGCACTGGAACTGACAAAGCTGGATGATGAAATTGATCACATGACCAATGCAACTATAGTAAAATTGTATGAGAAAGCCGATGATAATCCAGTTCTTCTGAGACTTGCTGGAGATCTGCAGTTTGTCATCAAGTATCTGGAAAGAAATGGAGACCATGCCACCAACATCTGTGAATGGACCATATATATTGTGACGGGTCATTTTAAAGAACTGAACTAGAACACATTAAAAAAGATTCGTTCAGGAAGTGAAGTCCAAGTTGAACTCATGAAAAAACAAAAAAAAGAAATGGCGGCCGATAGGTCGCCATTTGCTTTGCCTGTACTATGTTATCTATCTGTTTCTCATGAATCAAGTAGACTTTTTTAATTACGAAGTGTCATGAAGTCACAGTAGTTCTATCGCTAAAAGTCGGATTCTCTGACCTGTTTTCATCATTGCTGCTCTGATTTTTTGAGCGGAACAGCTGGACTAAAAGTTTCTGCGCTGCGTCTTTGTCAGGAAAAGAGATCGCCTGAACAGGATAGAGCTGAGCACATTTATCACAGAGAACTACACAGTTCATGGGATCTACGACTGTCACCTTGCCTGAACTGGCAGACATTTCAAATACGCCATTGGCACAGACATCTAAACACTCGCCGCAACCGATACAGGTCTCAGGATCAATGGAAGGATTCCAGAGGATCTTCTCTCTTGGGATTCCGTGAAATGTTCTGGAAACCATGATTATTCACCTTCATTTGTGCTGTTATACCAATCATCCACCACTTTTTTAATTTCATCAAAAACAGTATCCGTGTCTTTCTGAGCCATGGAAAGCGGGATCCAATGAGCCTCATCCATAGGAACGGAAGCGCTTTCGAATCCATCTTTCAACAGTTTAGCCTGCCTCTTTTCAGCACAGGCTGAAGTGATTGTTGTAAGATCATCCGATACCAAGCGTGCCATAAGTCTTTCTCCATCTTCCTCGCAGAGTCTAGGGTGTAATGCAATGAATTCCAACTTGTCACCCAGTTCAATACGGATTCGATCGGAGAGCGTCCAGAAGTCAATACCTTCCATACTAGGGCAGGAACCGCTACAAGAGCAGATCAGTGTGGATAGTTTTTTTGGTTTGGTTTCAGTCTGCATACCTACACATCCTTTCCTGAATATTTGTATTAACAATAATACCGATGAATAGATTGAGGATAAATAGGAACAGTTGAAAAAAGAGGCAGGTAAATCAAAGATGATTCACCTGCCTCTATAGAGTTATCTTTTTTCGAGTATTTCCTTGATGGCGCTTGGCTTCAGAACTTTGCCATAGGAAACGACTTCGTCATCTATAACAAGTGCTGGTGTGGACATGATTCCAAAAGAAGCAATGTCCTTATAATCTGTTACTTTTATGATTTCAGCTTCTATGCCTAATTCTTTGAGTGCAGCCTCCGTGTTATTTGATAAGTTTACACAGTTTTTGCATCCTGGTCCTAATACTTTGATTTTCATGAATAATCTCTCCTCAATATATATATTTTATTGATAACAAAACAATGGGTGTTGTGACTAAATGAATAAGTAACTGAATGCGTTGAAGCTATATCCTATGATGATAATTCCAGCAGCGACAATTCCAAAGAATATTGCCAGGAGCTTTGGTTTAACAACCTTGGACAACATGACTAGGGATGGAAGGGATAAGGCTGTGACGCCCATCATGAATGCCAGTGCTGTTCCAAGCCCGACGCCCTTAGCGATAAGGGCTTCTGCTATTGGAAGGGTTCCAAAGATATCTGCATACATTGGAATACCTACTACGGTCGCTACCAGTACGGACCACCATTTATCTGCACCTAAGACTGAAGTGATGAAGGATTCAGGAATGTAGTTATGGATTGCAGCACCGATTCCAACACCGATGAGGATATAAATCCATACTTTTTTGACAATATCAATAACCTGATCTTTAGCAAATTCAATTCGCTCTTTTCTTGTCAGGGGCTCTTTATCAGCCATTTCCATGTTATTACTGAAAACGAAGGATTCTACATGGGACTCAAGTTTAAGTGCACCGATTACGGTTCCACCGATGACTGCAAGAACCAGTCCCACAAGAACATAGGCGATGGCAATCTTCCAGTTGAAAATTCCTGCCAGTAGAATGACCGAAGCCAGATCCACCAGTGGGGAAGAAATCAGGAAGGAAAATGTCGTACCGATGGGTAGGCCTGCACTTGTGAATCCGATGAATAAAGGGATAGAAGAGCAGGAGCAGAAAGGAGTGATGGTTCCAAGCAGAGCTGCCAGTATATTGGCTGTGATTCCATTAAAGTTTCCGAGAGTTTTTCTCGTCCTTTCTGGTGGAAAGAAGCTCTGGATATAGGAAATCATAAATATAAGTGCGGATAGCAGGATAAAGATCTTCACCACGTCATAGATGAAGAAGTGGATGCTTGCGCCTAGGCGTTCCGTCATGCTGAGGCCAAAGACGTTGACGACCAGTGATTCGACTAAGTTATACAGCCAATCCATTTTGAGCAGCTGATTATTGATCCATTCAAATATAAACATTGTTGTCTCCTAGAAAATTATTTTGATAAAATATTTGTGTCGATGGCGGTTGGGGTATTCGAATATTTCCACTTTGTGGAGATATCCTCATAGTCTTTTTGAAGTCTCGGATACTGGTCCAGATGACTGGCAATATCGGATATGATGTTCTGAAGGATTTCATTGTCCTCTCTCAGTCTGTAGTACACAAATTTCTCTTTTCGTGTATCAATCACTAGATTAAGATCTCTTAGTTTGGATAATCCTTTAGAGATTGTAGGTTGAGGGACGTCTAGAATTCCACCGATTTCGCAGACGCAGAGTTCATCGAAATGCAGAAGCATGACGATTCTAAGTCTTGTCTCGTCGGATAAGGTTTTAAAAATATTTATCAAGTCATTCATTTAATCACTTTCCTTCACATGCACATATTCTTATATGGGAATATGATAATATTACTCCTTGGGAATGTAGTTGTCAACGATTGATAGAAAATAACATGTAGAATGCTTTAAAGGATTCAGACCTGAAGAAGACCTTTTTAAGGCTTCCCTATAGAAAACAGGAAAATGATTATGAGAAAGCGTAGGAGAAGAGAAGAAAACAGGTGAATTCTGAGCATAAAAAAGAAGCTATATTGCCATAGCTTCTTTTAACTTACTTTGGTTATATTGCTCTTTTTCCTGAAATTATGAAGTATTCCTCGTTATCAATAACGCACTCAGGATGTAAGCCCTGATCAAGAAACGCCTGTTTAAGTAAGGCCATCTTTGGTAAACGGTCATTCTTGACGACATCACCTGCTTTAAGGTGAAGACTGTTGATGGCATCACGGCTTTGTGAGTGGGAAATACAAAGCTTACCGTCAGCTTTCAGCAATTGGCTCAGCATCATGATAGCTTTAAACTTGTTCTCTTTGAAATGGGGAAACATGGAATAACAGATGATCAGGTCAAACTTTTCATCCATGGGCATTTCCAGAACATCTCCTTGCCGATAGGTGATGTTTTTCCCTGGGTACTTGCTCTTTGCTACTTCAAGCATTTTTTCAGAGACATCGACAGCGGTAATATGACCACGATCATCAAGGTAATCAAGAAGATGTGGAATCAATACACCAGTTCCTGTGCCCACATCCAGAATCCGATCTGTTGATTTTATTTGGAGAGCATCTACAATATAGGACACTTTTCTTTTATCATGGATGCAGGTTTTGTCCCAGTCGAGTGCCCGAGCGTTAAAATACTCTCTATCAGAAGTCATGTTATCTGGCATTATTTTGCTCCTTCAAAAACGGTGAGATTAGATTTGTTCACTGCAAATACGATTATGGGGATCATAAGAAGCTGCAGGGCGATACCCGGAATTCCTTTGGTCACTGCCGCAGTAATGAATACTAATGCTGAGGGCAGCTTTGTGACAAAGAAAGCTGAAAGAAGATAAACCATAAACCCTGCAGAGATTCTACCGAGGACCATTGAAACCAGGAGGAGAATGTAAGGGTTTTTAGTCAGTTTGTTTCTAATAACACTGATGGCCAAACCATATACACCAAGTTCAAGCATCATAATAGGCATCATTGGAAACAGCGGGGGCATACCTGTAATTAAGCCGCTGAGAAAGGGTGTAATGACACCAACAGAAAGCGCCAGCATCGGACTTAAAAAGAAGCCGCTGATGAGAACGGGAATGTGCATGGGTAAAAAGATTGGACCCGCGCCACCGATCATATGGAAAGCAATGGGTAGGACCAGACCAAGTGCGATGAACACACCTGCTAGAATCAATTCGTGAGTTTTTTTATACATTTTGAACCTCTCTCTAAGAAAATTTAATTTTAATGTCTGTCATTACCTGAAATTCCACATCAACTTTTAATGCAATTATTTTTGAGATTTATGAAGAAGACAGATAGACACCTATACATAGTACATTCAATGTACTCGTCTTTCAATATCAGGCATTATGGTTGTTCGAATAACGATCAATATCGATGAACTAAGATTTAATACCTTAGGATTTAATACCTTAGGATTTAATATGACTAGTTTACCTGGTGATTCATTTCGAGTTCAGCTCATGAACCTTGTATTTAAGGAAAGTCAAAATCAAGCCTTCAAATGTGTATAGTACTCTGTCTAACAATGTCTTTCATCCATTAGATCAGGGGTGAATTTTGAAATACTACAAAAAGTTAGTTGAAGTGTTCCTTGATGTGATTAAACGTGAAAGCAGATGCAAATTAACTTGCAGTTAACATTAATCAGGTATAATAAATTGTAGCAAATATAATATCTGATAAAGGAGATTTATTTATGAGAATACTTGTTATTGGTGCTGTAGCTGCAGGAACATCTGCTGCTGCAAAGGCCAGAAGAAACAATGAAGAGGCAGAAATTGTTATTTATGAAAGAGATACACACATATCCTACTCCGGGTGTGGTATGCCCTATTATATCGGTGGAGAAGTGGAAAATGGAGAAGCGCTGACCCCAAGAAACCCTGAGTTTTTCAGATCGAAGTATAATGTGAACATCAGGACAGAACATGAAGTGCTTTCAATCGATAAAGATAAAAAAGAGGTTGAAGTAAAGAATCTCATCACAGGTGAAGTTTTTAAAGACCATTATGATAAACTCATTCTGACTACAGGTGCACGTTCTGTTATTCCTCCTATTAAAGGAGTGGAGCAAAAGCATGTATTCAGCTTACGAAACATCAATGATATGTATAAGATCAAGCATCATATCATTCAGAAATCGCCTAAAAGTGCTGTCATTGTAGGAACGGGATTCATCGGTCTGGAAATGGCGGAGAACCTTAAAGGTCTTGGTATTGAGGTGATCATGGTAGAACTTCTGCCGCAGGTGTCTCCAGGGCTTGATGAGGATATGGCGTTCCTAGTTGAAAAACACCTTATTGAGAAAGATGTCCGGGTCATCACAGGAAAATCAGCAGATGAGATCACGGAAAAACAGGTGATCCTCTCAGATGGAAGCAAGCTAAGCGCTGAGATGGTCATCATGGCTACAGGCGTTCGCCCTAATGTGGAGCTGGCGAAAGAAATCGGTATTGAGATTGGTGAGACCGGTGCCATTAAAGTGAATAATTTCATGCAGACTTCAGAAAAAGATATCTATGCTGCGGGAGACTGCATAGAGCAGTATCACAGCATCACGATGAAACCTGTTTACCGTCCTTTAGGCTCCACTGCCAACAAGACAGGAAGAATGGCAGGATATAATGCTACAGGCGGAAGTCTTGAATTCAGAGGAGTTCTAGGTACAGGGATCTATAAGATATTTGACCTTACGGTTGCTCAGACAGGTCTTACAGAAAAAGAAGCAAGAAAAGAAGGCTATGACATTTCTGTCAGCCATAACATCAAACCGGACCGTCCTGAATACATGGGTGGAAAAGAAATGGTCATCAAATCCGTTGCAGACAAGAAAGATGGAAGACTCTTAGGTGTACAGATCATAGGACCTGAAGGCGTTGACAAGAGAGTGGATGTGTTTGTTGCACTGATCACATTCGGCGCCAAGGTTCAGGACCTGGTTCATCTGGATCTTGCCTATGCACCACCGTTTTCCACAACTAAGGATCCTGTTATGTATACAGGCATGATCCAGGAAAATGCCATCTTCGGAAACAGACCACTGATGACTGATCATGAACTGGAGGAACTGGTTGCTTCAGGAAAGAAAGTGAAGATCATTGATACAAGAGTCAAGAAGCAGTTTGAGACAAGTCATCTGGAAGACGCTGTAAATCTACCTCATGCAGTGATCAGAGAAAATATTGACATGCTTGATAGAGACTGCATTACCATCACTTACTGCAATAAAGGTACAACTGGAAATGCTGTTCAGAACATCCTTTTAAACAAGGGTGTCAGTAAAGTGTATAACCTCTCAGGAGGTCACAAGACCTATGAATGGTATCAGCTTCTTAAAAAGAAAACTAAATAACGAAAATTGGTGATTAACCAGTTAGTAGCACAATCCTTTTAATAGAAGGGCGTAGCGATCATCTTGCAGATGATTTGTTACGCTCTTTTTCTTTTGTTGAACAGGGAAAGCTGACTTTAATTTCATTGACAATATTTTGCTGGTAGAGTAGTATTTATTCGTCGATATATACTTATATGTGCATATGATTACATCGATTTAAGTCGATGGTAACTACGAAGAGAATACGGATGAAGGGAAGATTCAGTTGAATATATTTTTATATGGAGTAACAATCATCATGTTGATCATTTCTTTTATCAAAGACAAGAAGAAGACAAAAATGGCCCTTAAAAAAGCATGGAAAGCCTTTGAGCATATTCTGCCCGAGTTTATGGTTGTCATCATACTGGTAGGAGTACTCATCGCCGTCCTTGATCCAGAGATGATTTCCAGACTCATCGGTGCGGATTCTGGATGGTTTGGCGTAGTCATGGCAACCCTTGTGGGATCGGTGACCCTGATACCGGGATTTATCGCTTTTCCCACAGCGGCACTCCTTCTTGAAGGTGGAGCCGGATATATGCAGATTGCTGCATTTATCTCATCTCTAATGATGGTAGGGGTTATTACGATGCCAGTTGAAATCAGGTTTTTCGGTAAGAGAACCACCTATCTTAGAAACGGTCTTGCCTTTGCATTCTCTTATCTTGTTGCATTGATTATTAGTGGGGTGGTGACGGTTCTATGATGAATTCATTGAAAAGATATCGATGGTTTATTTTATCGCTATTTGGAGTTGGGATATTGACCTTGGTCAACAGAGACCTGGGGATCAAAGCAATCAATACGACTGCCTATTCATTGAAAGAAATGATTCTCGTTATCCCGCCGATATTTGTGCTTCTGGGTCTGATGGATATCTGGGTGCCCAAAGAAACCATGACCAGATACATGGGGGAAGGATCAGGCGTTAAAGGCACACTTCTTGCCATATTCATCGGTTCAGCTGCAGCAGGTCCACTTTATGGGGCATTTCCAATAGCTGCGGTATTTATGAAGAAGGGAGTCTCCTTCTTTAATGTACTTGTTTTCATCGGGGCATGGTCTACCACAAAGATTCCGATGTTCTTGTTTGAAATGTCTTCCCTTGGGGCGAAATTTGCAGTAACAAGGCTTCTTGTAGATCTTCCGGGGATCATTCTTATAGCATGGATCATAAAAATGATGACTTCCAAGGATGAAATCAGTAGAATATATGAGCAAGCGAACAGTGATCATAATTGATCTTAAAGACAGTAAAAGGGAATTCATTAATTTGAATTCCCTTTTACTGTCTTATACATATTATTTTGTGCTGCACCAATTTTAAGGTGACCTTGTACTATTTTCATAGATTGCATTTCTATCTGTCTTTGTCACTGTCTTCTTCCAGGAACCTGTAGGTGAGGTCGATGAGTTTTTTACTGTCTCCGGAGTTATAGATCCTGAGTGTTCCCTTATGGCTTTCTTCACGCAGAAGGTTCTCCTCTGTGAGGACCTCTTTAAGCCTTCTGGCGGTGCCTTCACTACCGTCTACTATCAGCATCTCTTCACTGAAGATCTTCCTTAGAGAGGGCTTTATGAAGGGGTAATGGGTACAGCCAAGAACAACTGCGCTGAGATCCTTATCCACACCTTCAAATGCTTCTTTCAGATAAGTATAGCTTTTTTCCTGATAGTCATCTCCGTTTTCAATAATTTCCACTAGACCGGGCAGCGGAAGACTGACAATGTTTCTTGACTGGGAGAACTGATCGGAAAGCTTTTTGAATTTTTCCTCCAGAAGAGTTCTGTTGGTGGCAAGAACCAGAATTTTACCATTGGTCGTGTGGTCTATGGCAACCTTAAGAGCAGGCTCAATTCCGATGACCGGTATGTGAGAGAACTTCTCTCTGATGTCTGTAATAGCTGCACTGGTTGCAGTATTACAGGCCACAACGATGCTTTTGCAGCCGAAGGACAAAAGAAAATCCACTGCTTTAAAGGAAAGGTCCTTGATGGTCTCCAGATCCTTGTCCCCATAGGGGGCGTTGGCTGAATCACCGAAATATATAAAATCCTCGTGAGGAAGAAGTTCCATCGCTTTTTTTAGTACACTGATTCCGCCGACACCTGAGTCGAAAAAACCAATGGGCTGATTGTTTGCCATTTTATAGCCTCCGCATCAAATCCATTTTGATTGTCTAGCTACTATTTTAGCAAATGGAATCGGTTAATACAATTTAGCATTAAGCTTTTCTAATCTTCCAGATGGATTCTGATGAATTTTCGTTTGCCCACTTTAATAAGGAAAGACCCGGATACTGGAATTTCCCCCTCGCTTGAGATTTTCTTGTCGTCTATGGAGAGACCGTTCTGAGAGAGGAGCCTTCTATATTCGTTCAGGCTCTCCACAAGTCCTTCCTCTTTGAGCAGATGCCCCAAAGAAAAATTCTCATTGGACACAGTGATTAAAGGCACATCATCAGGAATCTCTTCTTTGGTGAAGACCTTGATGAACTTTGCTCTTGCATCCTGGGCTTTCTTTTTCCCGTGATACATGCAGGTGATCTCCTCCGCCAGGATCATTTTGATGTCACGTGGGTTTTCCTTTTCCAGGCGTCTTTCGATGTCTCTTATATCGTCTGGAAGAACATCCGTCACCAGGCTGAAGTATCTTAAGATAAGGTGGTCTGGTATCGTCATGACTTTATTGAACATGGTCTCTGGATCTTCATGGATGCCCACATAGTTTCCCAGACTCTTACTCATTTTCTCTACACCGTCAAGGCCCTCAAGAAGGGGAAGAAGGATCACAGTCTGAGGAGATACACCTTCAGCTTTCTGAACAGTTCTTCCCATGAGCAGGTTAAAGGTCTGGTCTGTTCCACCAAGTTCTACATCAGCCTCAATGGCAAGAGAATCATAGGCCTGCATCAGAGGGTACAGAAATTCATGGATGCCGATGGGCGTATGGGATTCATATCTCTTTTTGAAATCATCTCTTTCGAGCATTCTTGCAACGGTGGTGGTTCTGGTCAGTTCGATGATATTCTGGAGACCAAGTTTTCTCAGCCAGCTGCTGTTGTAATGCACCACGGTTTTGGTCTCATCGAGAATTTCAAAGATCTGATCCGTGTAGGTTTTCGCATTCTCACTGACCTGTTCTCTTGTAAGCTGGTTTCTGGATCTGGACTTTCCTGTAGGGTCACCGATCATGCCGGTGAAATCACCGATGATGATATGGAGCTCATGACCCAGGTCCTGAAAAGCTTTCAGCTTTCTTAGAACCACCGTATGACCCAGATGAATATCCGGTGCACTGGGGTCCAGACCTAGTTTGATTTTCAGCACTCTTCCCGACAGAATCTTTTCCTCCAGTTCCTTCTCCCCGATGATTTCTTCTGTTCCTTTTCTAATGATCTCCATGATTTTTTCGATTTCCATAAAAACACATCTCCTCTATTTTTACAATAAAAAAAGCCCTCATCCTATATAAAGGATGAAGACTGATGCTCCATGGTACCACCTTGATTTATCTCCTGCGTCACCACAGGAAAACTTATCGGGTACATTCATACCCTAGCACTATAACGGGTGCAGTCTACCGAAGCTGCCTACTTGGTTTTCACCGTTCAGAGCTTAGCTCAGAGATGTATTCATCAGAAGCCGCCTGTTTCTTCACACCACCCAGAAACTCTCTTAAGGTCTAGCTTAGGATTACTCGTTCCCATCAACGCTTTCATTATTGATTAAGAGTTATATTACCTTTTTGCAGATAAAATGTCAACTCAAAAATTAAAACATTCCGTCGTATTTTTCAATGGACCAGGCCAGAAAGTATCCGCAGGTGATCAGGTACAGCGGAGTGAAGACTGAACTTTTCAGGAAAAATTCAAATACACCGTTGGGTGCAAAGTTTGTACCAGGTTCAAAGAGCGCCAGTATACCTACAGTGAGGAATATGGTGAGGCCTGCAAGTCCAAGAGACAATTTGAAAAAATTGGTTCTGACTCGTAGCCTTGTGGCAAGGTATTTCCCTAAATCATTTCCTCCAAGGACTGCGCCAAAGAGTGTAAAAATAAGGATTGTTGTGATCAATGTGGTAAAGCTGTAATAGTCGGCATTATGATCCGCAGCAGAAACCATGATCAGCTGACCTGCTATGGCTAAAAATATAAGGCTGATGAATTTAATCAATGACAAAAACTTACTGTTCATACGTTAAAGCGTCGATGTTCTCCTTGAGAATGTGACGTCTTTCCCTCCTAAAATCATAATCTTACTTAGCTGGATGTATTCATTAAGCAATATTATAACGTATAGAAATATTTTTTGTTAGTATTCAGCAAAATAATATAGAATAGTTAGAACTGTTGTTGAAATTGGATATGATTGATATGATTTTCAGACAGAACTTATACTAAGACTTACAGATAGAGGATAGACAATTCATCAAAAAAAAGAAACCCCTAAATGGGGTTATGAGATATATAGTAAGGCTTAAAGAATCTGCGCGGACTCTTTAACTGCCTGCAGGTGTTGATTATGGGAAGATAATCTCCACCTTGGTAGTGTGATGAAGCACTACGAACTTTTGTTCTGATTTCAGTATAATACAAACGTTCGTTCTAGTCAACAATTAATTTAATTTTTCTTTACTCTGATCTATTGGTATAATGTAAGAGAATATACAACAAAAAAGGAGATTTTAATGATGAACCCAATAGTAACAATAAAGTTAGAAACAGGAAAAGAGATCAAGATAGAGCTATACCCAGAAATCGCACCCAATACGGTGAAGAATTTTGTGGCCCTAGTGAAGAAGGGATTCTATGATGGACTGAAGTTTCATCGCGTCATCCCAGGATTCATGATCCAGGGTGGATGTCCTACTGGCACCGGAACCGGCGGACCAGGACATAGTATCAGAGGCGAGTTTTCTGCCAATGGATTCAAAAATGAACTGAAGCATCATCAAGGTGTAATATCCATGGCAAGAAGTCAGCATATGGATTCAGCAGGAAGCCAGTTCTTTCTTATGGTTGCAGATTCACCACATCTTGACGGGCAGTATGCAGCATTTGGCAAGGTAATAGAAGGAATTGACAACGCACTTGAAATCGTAAATGTGGACCGTGATTACAGAGACATGCCAAGAGTAGATCAGATCATGTCCAAGGTAACAGTGGAACATGCTGAAGAGATCGGGGAACCAGAACTACTTTAAAAATTTGAGTGTGTGTTAAATACTTGAATCAGGAGCAAAAAATGATAGAAGACAGAAAAATACTAGTATATGGACTGAGTGAAGATGAAAAGGAACGCCTTTTAACAGAGGATCTTAAACTTCATGAGATTCATAATGGAAATGCCGGTGGTACACTGGCAGAGCTTATCGAAGAGAAGGAAATTCCACATGAAGGCGCACCTTTAGGTGTGGTGAAGATCATGATCTTCTGTGGTTATGAGACCAATGATGAACTGAAGGATCTGATTTCAAAAATCAGAAAAGAGCATGTTTTCGGGTCCATCATGGCTGTGATCACAAAAACGAATCTGAAGTGGAAATTTGACTATATGATCGAACATCTCTTGGAAGAGAGAGAAGACAACAAGCAGTTTGAAAAGGATAGACGAGCAAAATTAGCGGAAAATCTGGGGTGAGATAAATGGCAAGAGTTGGTGAGGAACTGAAGAAATCGCGTTTGGAATCGAATATGTCCGTGAAGCAGGTGGCGAAGAAGCTTGGTGTCTCGGAAGGTTTTGTCAATGAAGTGGAACTTGGAAGAAGAGTCGTCAATGAGGATCTTATCAAGAGATTCTCTAAGGTCTTCAATAAAAAGATCGGATCCATGGGACTGGGCTCTCTGGAAGAGTCAGTTCAGTCAGAATCCATTGAAAGAACCAAAGAGATTATAAAAAAGGAAGTCTATGTAGCACCAAAGACCCCAGTGAATGAACTCTGGAATCAGGCATTTGGTGAAAATATCAAGAATGTGCCTATTTTCGGTTATGACCTGAAGAAACCCATAGGACATCAGAGTCATGTGGTAGAGAAGAAAAAGATTGACGGACATCCGATGGAAAAGGTTGTAATGCTTCAGGCTGAAAATGATGACCTGAAGGGATATCGCATTCAGAAAGGGGATCTCGTATCCGCTGTGGAGGCCAAAGATATCCAGGGTACACAGATGATGCTTATTTCCTATCAAGGGAAGAATCTTCTGAGGAAGATCAGAAACCTGAACAATGGAAATGTGGAGCTTCTCACCTTTAATGAGACCCAGAGATCGGAAATCGTACCAATGAAAGAAGTGACGATCCTACTGAAACTCTATAAAGTGGAGATCAGGTTATAGACATCAGACAATAAACAAAAAGTAAGCTGTGGACATGTCCACAGACAAGAAAAAGACGAAAGGACTTCATTTTGAAGTCTTCAGACTGATGACAAAGCGACCATATTCCGTTCGTTAAGGGCTTAGGTCAAACCGGAGCGGACTGTGGTGATATCGAATGGGGGATTATTTCATCCTTTCAGATATCCGTGGAAATGAGTTAGTGATCGTAGTTGCAGCAACAATTTAACAGAATCAGGAGGAAAAGAAATGAACAATGATACATTATTATCTCTTCTTTTGGGGTTGGTCGCTGTGATTACTGTAGGGGCGTTCATTGCTGATGTTATTAGGAAAAAAGACTTTAAAGATCAAGTTTCTGGGAAGAAAGCAGAGAGAAAAATGAATAGTAAAAAGAAGATTTCTTACGATAAGCCAGTGGAAGAAGATTCTCAGATTACTATTGATAGAGAAGTTCTACGTACAAGAAGTGGACAGAACTTATTGGGACCCAAATGAGAAATATAACACAGACAGGACTCAGCATAATGATGCGTCCTGACTGAGTGTCGAAAAAGCTGTTAAGGTGAAAACTTTAGCAGCTTTTCTTTTTTTTGGAAGACCGTGTCCCTTAAAATCATCTGGTGAGCCTTGGATAAGGTCATTGACTATAGTTTCATCTATGATTAGGTTAAGGACCGATACTCTGTGGATACAGGCAGACCAAGCTTGGATCCATACAGGTATCCGTAACCAATTGAAACACAAAATTATCCTTGAAATACAGCTTTGTCTACAGACTGGGACTTCATTTTGAAGTCTTTTTTTGTGGCAGGAATTCTAAATAGAGACATGGATCTGTTGCAGCTGGAGAAGGAATCTCTGTTTTCATTCTTGACATACATAGAACCTCGATGTATTCTAATCATAGAAGGTCTATGTATAGACGAAAAGGAGGATGTCCGATGAATTTTGATAAGAATCTTCTGGGAGGGACCACAGGGATGCTCCTGTTATCTCTTCTCTCAGGCAAAGATATGTATGGCTATGAGATCATCAAAGAGCTGGAGCTTCGCTCCGACAGTTCTTTCCAGTTCAAGGAAGGAACGCTGTATCCGGTGCTTCATAAGATGGAGAACATGGGGTGGCTGAAATCCTACCAGTCCAAAGGTGATGCAGGCAGAGCAAGGAAATACTACCAGATCACGGTGAAAGGAAAAAAGCAGTTGGCTCTTGAGAAAGAGCAGTGGGAAGTCTTTACGGAATCTGTGGAGAAGGTTGTGTTTGGTGGACAGTATGAGCTGGCAAGGTAAAGAAGCGTATCTGAGGGAAGTGCTTTCTCAGGTGAAGTTCTCCTATGATCATGAGCCCATATATAAGGAACTGACAAGTCATCTGGAAGAGCGGGTGGAGGAATATCTTTCTCAAGGATACGAAAAAGAGGAAGCCGAGGAAATGGCCCTGGAAAACTTCGGGAATCCAGTGGAAATCGGCAAAGCGTTGAACAAAGAGCATAGTCCGCTTCTTGGCTGGGTCCATTTCTTATCCAGTACCATGGCGGCAATAGCGATGGGTGTTCTTATCCTGGCCCTATTCGCCATAACTTTTGCCATGCTTGACAGCAGATCAGGAGATATTCCACGTGAAGATATTCTCCGCAGGATTGAAGTGGATGAAAAAGTGAGAATCGATGACAGAATCATCCATTTTGATGAAGTCATCGTTGAGAAAAACGGGGATTTGAGTATCATCTACAATACCCTTCTGACGAGAGACTTCGGCTCCTCTGGCTACACCTTCGGAAACATCGGCACCATCCTGGATGAAACGGGTCAGGATTATTTCTTCAGCTCGGGGCAGGGTTCCATCGGCGGCATTTTCTCAAGAGGGCGACATACCGTCCATGGCTTCCCGGAAGACGCCGAAAAACTCATCATTGAATATGACTACTACAACAGGTACTACAAAGTGGAGATTCCGCTGAAGGCAGGTGTGGCCTATGAATAGAAAGAGAAAGATTCTGAGAAACATTATTTTCATAGCCATTTTCATCTCTTTTGCTTTACTATCCGGTATGTTCTATATAGACCCGGTGGCAGCTTATAGGGGCTCTGAGAGAAGTATCCATTATGGTCCCTCAGAAGTGGTTCATGTGGAGGACTTTTCCGGTGGAAAATACTTTCTGGGGAAATACGACAAGTGGATTTCATGCAATATCATCCAAAAATCTATGGGTGTCTTCTGGAGTGCTGGGAGCTATGTCACTGGTACAGAAATCAGCTATGACTATCCTATTTACTATGAAGCCCTGTATGGTCTGTCCAATGCCAGAGCCTATGGTATCCGTCATGATGAAAGCATCACGAAAGTGGATGTGCATCTCATGGATGGAACGATCATATCTCAGGAGGAGTTTCATGAGGACATGTTCCTTCTCACTTGGGAGAGTGAATTTGAGTTTCGAAAGATCGTTGCCTATGATGATGCCGGAACGGTGGTTTTTGAGGAAGAGAGACTACAGTACTGATTATGCAGGCTAGATGAAGTCATACTGTTGTTACTGTCAAATAAGTAAAGGAACCTCACTGGAGGTTCCTTTATGTCGTTCTATAAGAAAATTGTGAAGTAAGTCACTCTGAATTATTGTGAAAAATTGACTATAACCTATAAATTAGTTTAGGCGTTTTCTTTCCGTCTGAGATCAATGAATCGACTTCAGTGAAAACAGTTGCACCTAATCTGAAATAGAATCCTCTTGCATCGGGACTGGTTATAATTGTAAATTCGGTGATGCCAAGCTTTCTGCATTCCTCCAGAGCATGATTCCATAAGATTCTACCATATCCTTTTCCGATAAACGCAGGTTCTATAAACAGATACTCTAAGGAGACTTCACCGTCACTTTGCATGATTCCATAGAAACCGACTATTGTTTCATTGTCCTTCAGCATATAAGTTGGATGGTCGGCTATGAATTCTTCTGTAATCAGGTATATTCTTTTGAACTTTTCCATGAAATCGGTACTATAGCCCCAGTAGGATTCCGATCTCACTTCCAGACCAGCTAATAGATCTGCATCCTTTGGTGATGCACTTACGATTGTATGCATGAGACAACCTCCCATAGTTTAAAATTATATTCATAGAAATGCTACAGTGATAAAAATAAACGGATCATTTAGCACACGTGAATACATGAGCTGACAGAATAGACCTGCTTTTATCTAATTGCATTTAACATAGTCTTATTATATCATATTCACCACAAAATAAGGGCGATGCTACGGAAAATCCATAAGCGCTGGTCTGATCGAACCGATTTTATCAACAATGCCTTTGAAAAGCTGTGGATAAAATCACAGCTTTTCTGCATATCAGAGGGACTGAAGTTCAGGAGGAATAAATATAGACAGAATATTCCGGTGCTCGTTATCCACAGATTGTGGATAACTTATCCATTTCTATGGATAACTATTGTCAACAGAAAACTTATACACAGATTTTCTTCGTAAATGATGGTGGTATAACCGGATTTTAGAAGAATAGAAGTACATTGAATACCACAATGTGAATTGTTCACTTAAAATTAGTCGTTTCTTAATGGAAAATTTCATTTGAAAACAGCTTATACTCTATAATTAGAAGTATCAACATCTCACAAAAGAGATTGTAGAATGAAGTCTGCCCTATGTGTTAGGATAGTTGTCAGTCACAACTGAAAATAGTATAGTAAATACTATTAATGAGAGTGCGCCAGTTCGGTGCATGTAGTTTAGCTGGGTGTAACTCCCAGCCCGGTAG